>JAZUIX010000029.1:0-13450 GCA_045642445.1 Bacteroidales bacterium
ACTTTTCTGTGATTTTGGCCGTTTTTGGTCATCTTGCTGTTTGTCACTCGGTCATGTAGCCCGCTACACTCCCTCGTTCCGCTCAGCAATCTGTTCCAAAACCAACTCAAAATCCCAAGAAATCAATTTATAGAACCCACCATAAAAAGATACATTAAATATATATATGACAGCCAAAGAACTTATTACTTCATATCCTGAATACGGGGAATCAAGAATACGGACAGCGTGGGATGCCGAGAAGGAGGAATGGTATTTCTCCATTGTTGATGTTGTGGCTGTATTAACAGACCAGCCAGATATTTTGAAAGCGAGAAAATACTGGAACAAACTCAAACAGAGACTTTCGGAAGAAGGGAGTGAGTTGGTGACAATTTGTCACCAACTGAAATTACCATCCCATACTGATGGGAAAAAGTATCTTACCGATGTTGGTACAACCGAACAAATTTTTCGACTTATTCAGTCGATACCTTCCCCTAAGGCGGAGCCGTTCAAACAATGGATGGCACAAGTGGCCGCACAAAGGATAGACCAATTGCAGGACCCCGAGAAGTCCATAGACCAAGCAATGGCAGATTACAAGCGACTCGGCTATTCCGATGCTTGGATAAATCAACGTCTTCAATCCATTGAAGTGCGTAAGAATCTCACCGACGAATGGAAACGTAGCGGAGTGGATGAAAGTCGACAGTTTGCAGCTCTTACTGACATCATTACCCATCAATGGAGCGGTCTTACTACAAAACAATATAAGGAATTCAAAGGACTTCACAAGGAAAGTCTCCGCGACAATATGACCAACATTGAAATAGCACTCAACATGTTGGCAGAGGCTACAACTACCGAGCTCTCCAAACAGGAAAACCCGCAAGGTTTTGATGAGAGTGCCAATGTTGCCAAACGTGGCGGCAATGCTGCACTGGGTGCCCGAAAATCTATTGAAAAGGAACTGGGTCGTAGTGTTGTTTCTTCGGCCAACGCTAAGCAGCTCAAACCACCAGTTGAGAAACCTTTGATTGGAGAAGAAAAAATATAATACCTATTAATTAATACTATCTGAATAGAAAATGTTGCTGACAAATCCTTTGTTTTTGATAGGTCTCGTGGCGGTGGGGATACCAATAGCCATACATTTGTTGCAATTGCGGCGTTATCGTAAGGTCTATTTCAGCAATGTGGAAATGTTGCAGGAATTGAAAGAGGAGAATCACCGACAGAACCGTTTGCGACAGTTGCTGATATTGGCGGCTCGCATCTTGGCGATAGTGTTCCTGGTGCTGGCTTTTTGTCAGCCGGTGATCCCCAATAAAGAGGCTCGGATAAAATCGGGCGGCACGGTGGTGAGCGTCTATATCGACAATTCTTACAGTATGGAGTGTGGCGGTATGGAGGGCAGCCTGATAGAGAGTGCCAAACAAAAGGCCCGTGAGATAGCTGCGGCCTACAAGCCTTCCGACCATTTCCAGCTATTGACCAATGAGGCCTCGGGAGCACAGTTCCGTTGGCTGAGCCGAGAGGAGTTTGTGGAAGCCGTGGATGCGGTGCAGACCTCGCCTGTAACTGCTATGATGTCGGTGGTTTCACGTCGTCAAAACGAGTTTCTTCATAATGCCTCGGCAACCAACAAACATGCCTATATCGTTAGTGATTTCCAACGCAGTACTGCCGACATGACTGCCTATACTGCCGATACGACAGTGCTTACTACCTTTATCCCTCTTGGAGGAAGCGATGTGGCCGACCTGTATATCGACAGTCTCGCTTTCGACAGTCCTGCCTATTGCCGTGGGGCCAGTGTTACCGCACAGGTGACAGTGCGAAACGGAGGCGACAAGGCGGTGGAGAGGCTTCCGTTGCGGTTGTTTGTGAATGGCAAGCAGCGAGCCCTGACCTCGGTGGATGTGGCCCCTCATAGTGCTGTTACGGCTCCAATGGTTTTCACGATAGAGGAAGAAGGGGTGTTGCAAGGCTATGTGGAGACCACCGACTACCCTGTCACTTTTGACGACAAGATGTTCTTCACCCTCAATGTGGCTCCGAGAGTGCCTATGCTGGTGGTTGGTGGGGCAGGGGAAAATCCTTTCCTGCAACGCCTTTTTGCGGGCGACTCTTTGGTGGAATATGCCCATTGCGGTGTGAACAATATTGATTATGCCCACCTTACAGAATACCGTTTCATCGTTTTGGACGAACTATCCTCGGTGCCTTCGGGCTTGGCTCAAACCTTGCAACAGTTTGTTTCGGATGGTGGTACGGTGCTGGTTGTGCCAGGTGAAAAGGCTGAAAGAGAGAGTTACAACCGCTTCTTGGCCTCTGTTCAAGCACCCCTTTTAGGGGAATGGAGAAAAGGCAAGATGCGGGTGAGTGATTTTCAAGTGACGGCAAAACTGTATCAAGGTGTGTTTCAAGGGAAAAAAGAGGATATAGAGATGCCTGCCGTTGAGGGAATGTTCCGCCTCCAAAGTGCGGGGAGCACTGTGCAGGAGGTCTTGGCCACGATGCCCGACGGTTCGACATTCCTTGCCTGTTCCTCGGTAGGGGAGGGCAGCGTGTACCTTTTTGCCTCACCTTTGCGTAAAGAATACACCGACTTTGTGCATCAGGCCCTCTTTGTCCCCACGCTTTACAATATGGCCCTTTTCAGCACAGGGAGGCAGACCCCTTATCATCTGCTCTCGGGCAGCGACCCCATTGCGTTGCAGGGCACCTACGAAGGCGACGAGGCGGTCCATTTGATAAGCGAGGACGGACAGGTGGATATGATTCCCGAGATACGCCGTATCGGTTCCCGCCAATATCTGCAGCCTCATGGCGAAATGACCTCGGTAGGTAATTATCGTATTGGTAATGAAGGACTTTCGTTTAATTATAGTAGGCAAGAATCTGTCTTGGAGTTCTATGCCCCTAAAGAGTTGAAGAAAGTGCTCTCTGATATGGGACTTCGTTCTGCCAGTGTGGCCGAGAATGCCCAGAAATCGATGACCGATTATGTGCGGCAACGAAGCCAAGGAACACCCCTATGGAGATGGTGCCTTGTGCTTGTATTGCTCATGCTGGCGGCTGAAACAGTGCTTATTAGAATGAAAAAATGATATTTGGCTTATAATACAATATATTTGGAATGTCGTTTCTTGAAATTGAAAATATAACCAAATCTTTCGGCTCGTACAAAGCCTTGGATGGGGTTTCGCTACAAGTGCCTCGGGGCACAGTTTTCGGTCTTTTGGGCCCCAATGGTGCAGGAAAAACCACATTGATACGCATCATCAACCACATCATCGACCCCGATGGGGGAAGGCTCATCTTCGACGGTCATGAGATGACCCCGTCAGATGTCCTTCAGATTGGCTATCTGCCTGAAGAACGAGGCCTTTACAAGAAGATGAAGGTGGGCGAGCAAGCCGTATATCTGGCTCGTCTCAAAGGACTCGACAAGGCTACTGCCGAGCATCGGCTCCACGAATGGTTCAATCGCTTGGAGATAGACAGCTGGTGGAACCGTCGTGTGGAGGAACTCTCCAAAGGAATGCAGCAGAAAGTCCAGTTCGTGGTCACGGTGCTCCACGAGCCAAAACTCCTCATATTTGATGAGCCCTTCAGCGGTTTCGACCCCGTGAATGCCGACCTCCTCAAACGCGAAATGCTGCGGTTGAAGGATCAGGGAGCCACCATAATCTTCTCCACCCATAACATGCCCTCGGCTGAAGAACTTTGTGACCAAATTGCCCTCATCAACCATGCGCAGGTGGTTCTGAGCGGCCCTTTGTCCGAAATTCAAAAGGCCCATAACGGAGCCCATCTTGACCAAATTTTTATCGAAACAGTGAAAGGGGGAAGCAATGAATAAGATTCTTTTAGTCATTCAACGCGAATATCTTACGCGTGTAAAAAAGCCTTCCTTTTGGATACTCACATTGGTGGTTCCGATATTGATAGCCCTGGTTTATGCCATTCCTATCGTCTTGGCAACGAAACCTTTGGAACATGCTCATGTCCTCGTGGTGGATGAAACGGGCGTTTTTGAGGGTGCTTTCCGTTCCACCAAGGAGATTACTTACCACGATGCGGGGAGCCTGGAATACGCCAAACGTCAACTCGCAGCGGTGGACACGCTCGACGCCATCGTCTTCATTCCCGCACGCGAAACCACCATACCCTACGACGCATTCCTCTACTACCAAACCGATGCCCCCAGCATGAACGTGCAGGGCAATGTGGACCGCCAGTTGCAGGAAATCCTTCGCAATCGTATCTTGCTGGATGTGCATGGGATAACCCCCGAAGACTACTCCATGCTCACCAGTACCCACATCCGTCTCCGCACCCAAGACATCGAAACCGGCCGTGATGGATTCCTCGAGGTGAAAACAGTGGTTGGAGCCCTTTTGGCCATCCTTATCTTCATGGCCGTATTCATGTTCGGCTCCCAAGTGATGCGCGGGGTCATGGAAGAAAAAACCAGCCGCATAGTCGAAGTCATCGTATGCAGTGTCAAGCCTTTCCAGTTGATGATGGGAAAGGTCGTGGGCATAGGGCTTGTGGGCCTAACGCAGTTCCTTCTGTGGATGGTGCTTTCGGGAGCCGCATTAGGGGTACTGCAAACAACTAATAGCGAATTATTTGCGCAAGCGCAGCAACAAACCTCCCTCACCGAGATTGCAACCAAGGGGGTGGAAGCCACTGCCCAGTACGAGGCGGCACAGGCCTCCACTCCTGTGAGCGATTTGATGCAGGGGCTCACCTCCATCAATTTCCCACTTTTGGTGGCGATGTTCCTCTTCTATTTTGTGGTGGGATACCTCCTTTACGCCTCGCTTTTTGCCGCTGTGGGCTCTTTGGTGGACAATGAGACCGACTCTCAGCAATTCTCTCTGCCTTTGTCCATACCGTTGATATTGAGTATACTACTGATGCCTGCCATGCTGAACGAGCCTTCGGGAGCCTTGAGCGTGTGGCTTTCGATGATACCCTTCACATCGCCTGTGGCCATGCTGTTCAGGATACCCTTCGGAGTGCCTGTGTGGCAGGTGACGTTGTCCATGATTCTCATTCTGGCAACGTTTCCTTTGTGTATATGGGCGGCTGCCAAAATATACCGCAACGGCATCCTCCGCAACGGAAAAAAGACCACGTGGAAGGATTTGTTCTCCTTCCTCAAGCGCTCCTGAGTCACCCCTGCCCTCGAACTCGGGTCGTTGTAACGTCGCTCGTTATTCTAATATATCATAGGATAACTGAGGGATAAATAACCCATGAATAAGGCATAAGGAACGAGGCTGGGGCGAATGTTTGAAGTGGGATTTTTTTGCGGTTGTTTAGGTGTTGATTTTTATGTGGTTGAGAAAAAAATTCGAAAAAATGCGTTTTTTATTTCTTCATTTATAAAAAAAGTTGTATTTTTACAATCAGAAAAAAATGAAAGAAAAACGTTGGATATTAAGGAAAGATTATGATAAAGAGATAGTTGACAGTCTTGCAGAAGCGATAGGAGTCGATAAAATTATTGCTACGTTGTTGGTTGAGCGTGGCATCAGGACATTTGAGGAGGCCCGTTGTTTCTTCCGACCCAGCTTAGATCAGCTTCATGATCCTTTCCGTATGAAGGACATGGATCGCGCCATTGCTCGTATCAATGAGGCGGTCCGACGCCATGAGCGTATCCTTGTTTATGGAGACTACGATGTTGACGGCACATCTGCCGTTGCGCTTGTCTATTCCTACTTGCAGTCCTTCCACCGCAATATCGATTTCTATATTCCCGACCGCGACACGGAGGGGTATGGGGTTTCGTTCAAGGGGGTGGATTATGCAAAGGAGACGGGCGTGAAATTGATAATCGCCCTCGACTGCGGCATCAAGGCCAACGAACAGGTGGATTATGCTGCCGAGATGGGCATCGACTTCATCATCGGCGACCACCACCTGCCCGATGGTTTGAACATTCCGAAGGCTGTGGCTGTGCTCGACCCCAAGCGGGAGGACTGCCCGTACCCGTTCAAGGAATTGTCGGGTTGCGGCATAGGCTTCAAGATTGTGGAGGCACACCAGGAGCAGCGTATGGGTGTACGCCTGTGCGACAATCCCGAGCATCTGGATGCCTCGCGTCGTGAGAAGCTGGAGTCGTTGCAGCTGCATCTGCTCAAGTATCTCGACTTGGTGGCAGTGAGCATTGCTTCGGACATTGTGCCTATTGTGGGAGAGAACCGCGTGCTGGCGGCTTTCGGCTTGAAGGTCATCAACACCCGTCCGCGTCCAGGCATCGAGGCCATTCTCACTTACGGCCACATCGATCGCCGCACGGAGGGGGAACAGGGCAAGCAGCCAGAAGATAAGTCGTATTTCTGCAAAGAGTTGAATATTAGTGACCTTGTGTTCTTGGTAGGTCCCCGTATCAATGCGGCTGGACGTATTCGTAGCGCTTTCGACTCGGTGCGTCTGTTGTTGAGCAGCGACCCCGAGCAGGCGGGCCTTCTGGCTGAGGAAATCAACAACTACAATACTGAGCGCAAGGACCTTGACAGTGCTGCCACTGAGGAAGCCAAGCGGCGTATTGAGGCCGACCCTGTGATGAAGGCCCGCAAGAGTATAGTGCTTTTTGACGAGTCGTGGCACAAGGGTGTGGTGGGTATTGTGGCTTCGAGATTGGTGGAGTCGTATTATAAGCCTACGATTATTTTCACCCGTTCCACCGACGACCTTATCACTGGCTCGGCTCGCAGCATCAAGGAGTTTGATGTGCACACCGCTCTGGAGCAGTGCAGCGATTTGCTGGAGCACTTTGGCGGACACAAGTGTGCGGCGGGTGTATCGTTGAAGCCTGAGAATTTCGAGGCTTTCAAAGAGCGTTTCGAGCAGGTGGTGGAGCAGTCGCTGAAGGACGAGAGCATGGTGCCGGAGATAGAGATTGACGCCGAGGTGGATTTTGGAAGGGACATCACGCCGAAGTTCCTCCGCATCTTGAAGCAGTTCAATCCTTTCGGGCCTGACAACAATGTGCCTGTGTTTGTGTCGCATCGTTTGGTGGACACCGGTTTTCCGCGTGTGGTGGGAATGAAGCACCTCAAGTTCAGTGCCATCTCGCTGGAGTCGCGCTCCAAGTCGTACCCTGCGATAGGTTTCGGGTTGGGCGAGCATTTCCCACGTGTGAAGGCGGGCCAGCCGTTCTCGCTTTGCTATACGCTGGAGGAGAATTTCTGGAATGGGCGCACCGAGATACAGCTCAATGTGAAAGACATCCGATTTGAGGATTAGTGAATAGTGACTTGGAGGGCGGTAGCCACCTAATCACAGGTCACAAATCACAAGTTACAAAAAAATAAAGATTATGGCTGACGATAAAAAAATAATATTCTCAATGGTGGGTGTGGGAAAACTGATTCCCCCCAGCCGTCAAATTTTGAAAGACATTTACCTCTCGTTCTACTATGGTGCCAAGATAGGCATCATTGGTTTGAACGGTTCGGGCAAATCTTCATTGCTGAAAATCATCGCCGGTGTTGATAAGGACTATCAGGGCGAAGTGGTCTTTTCCCCAGGTTACAGCGTGGGTTATCTGGAACAGGAGCCCAAACTTGATGATGCCAAGACCGTCAAAGAGGTGGTGCAGGAGGCCGTGCAACCTATAGTTGATGCCCTTAAAGAGTACGAAGAGGTCAACAACGCCTTCGCCGAGCCTGATGCCGATTTCGACAAGCTCTGTGCCCGTCAAGGTGAACTGACCGAACTGCTCGACCAGTACGACGCTTGGAACCTCGACAGCCGTTTGGAACGAGCCATGGATGCGTTGCGTTGCCCCGAGGAAGACCAGTTGGTGAAGAACCTCAGCGGAGGAGAACGCCGCCGTGTGGCTCTCTGCCGCTTGTTGTTGCAGGAACCCGATATCTTGTTGCTCGATGAGCCCACCAACCACCTTGATGCCGAGAGCATCGAATGGTTGGAGCAACATCTGCGCCAATACAAGGGCACCGTTATCGCTGTTACCCACGACCGCTATTTCCTCGACAATGTGGCAGGTTGGATTCTCGAACTCGACCGAGGCGAAGGCATTCCTTGGCAGGGCAACTACAGCAGTTGGCTCGATCAAAAGACCCAGCGCCTCGCTATGGAGGAGAAGCAGGAGAGCAAACGTCGCAAGACCCTCCAACGCGAGTTGGAGTGGGTGCGTATGGCCCCCAAGGCCCGCCATGCCAAAGGCAAGGCCCGTCTGGCAGCTTACGACCGTATGCTCAACGAGGATGTGAAAGAGAAAGAACAAAACCTCGAAATATTCATCCCCAATGGCCCGCGTTTGGGCAACAAGGTGCTCGAAGTGGAAGGGGTCAGCAAAGCTTTTGGCGACAAACTGCTTTACGAAAACCTCACCTTCTCGCTCCCCCCTGCGGGCATTGTGGGTGTTATCGGCCCCAATGGTTGTGGCAAGACCACCCTGTTCCGTCTGATTATGGGACTTGAAACTCCCGATACGGGCACTTTCACCGTGGGCGAGACCGTGAAGATTGGCTATGTGGATCAACAGCATGTGCAGATAGATCCCGAGAAGAGTGTCTACGATGTGGTTTCTGAAGGCAACGAACTGATACAGATGGGTGGCCGCATGGTCAACGCCCGAGCCTATATCTCGCGTTTCAACTTCACGGGTACCGACCAAAGCAAGAAGGCAGGAGTGCTCAGCGGTGGCGAACGTAACCGTCTCCACTTGGCTTTGACCCTCAAGAGCGAGGCCAATGTCCTTCTCCTCGACGAGCCCACCAACGATATTGACGTCAATACGATGCGTGCCTTGGAGGAAGGCTTGGAGAACTTTGCGGGATGTGCCGTGGTTATCAGCCACGACCGCTGGTTCCTCGACCGTATCTGCACCCACATCCTTGCTTTTGAAGGCGATTCGCAGGTCTATTTCTTCGAGGGCGGCTATAGCGAGTATGAGGAAAACCGTCGCAAACGTCTCGGCGATGATACCCCGCATCGCCTGCATTACAAGAAACTGCAATAGGCTTGAAGGTATGGCAAAACGGTTGTTGCTGCTGATATTGGCGTTTTTGCCCATCTGTGTGAATGCTCAGACAGTCGAGGTGGTGAGAGATGAGGGTGGCAGGGTCACGGCATCCGTACACAAAGTTTATGACAACCATGACTGTTTGGCTGTGCAGATAGAGTATGCCTACGATACGGCAGGAGTGGTGGAAACACGCACCTTGCGCCAATTCGACAAGCAGGGACGAGAGGAACGTATGGAGGTGCTTTCTGCCGACGAGGTGCTGTTGTTTGCACAAACTCGCCAATACGACCGCAAGGGCCGACTTCACAAGATTGTGCAGATTACATACGAGGATGATGGCTCTGTGCAGAAAGATTGTTTCAAATACGAGTACAAGTCTTCGGATACTATTGTTTATCTTAACGGAAAAATAATTTCAAAATGAATTTCACTCACCTTCACGTTCATTCGCACTATTCGATGCTCGACGGTATGTCCAAAGTGCCTGACCTTGTCAAAAAGGCCAAAAAGAACGGTATGTATGCCATGGCTCTCACCGACCACGGCAATATGTTCGGCATCAAAGATCTTGTGGACACCGTCGATAAAGAGAACGGCAAGGTGAAAGACCAGATAAAGGAGCAGGAGGAAATCCTCAAAAACGATGGCGCCACCCCTGAGGAAAAGCAGGAGGCAGAATATAAGATCGAGCAGTTGAAGGGGCAGTTTTTCAAGCCTATCATCGGCACCGAAGCCTACTGTGCCCGTCGCACACTCTACGACAAGGACAGCAATGTCAAGGAGGCCGACCCCGAGACAGGGCGTGAACGCATCCTCGACCGCAGTGGCTACCATCTCATCCTTTTGGCAAAAAACAAGCGTGGCTATCAGTCGCTCTGCAAATTGGCCTCCATTGCCTACACCGATGGCAACTACTACACTCCCCGTATCGACCACAATGTGCTGGAACAGTATCACGAGGGACTTATTGTCTGCTCTGCCTGTCTTGGTGGCGAGTTGCCGCAGCTTATTATGGCGGGCAAGATTGAGGAAGCTGAAAAGGTGGCCCTTTGGTTCAAAAATATCTTTGGCGACGATTACTATATAGAGCTGCAGCGTCATCAAACCGACAAACCCAATGCCAACCGCGACACTTTTGTGAGGCAGGAGGAGGTGAACCCTGTGCTGATCGAGATTGCCCACAAACTCGGCATCAAGCTCATTGCCACCAATGACGTCCATTTTGTTGAGGAGGCACACGGCGAGGCTCACGACCATCTTATCTGCATGTCCACGCAGAAGGATTACTACGACCCCGACCGAATGCACTATACTAAGCAGGAGTGGCTCAAAAGTCCCGATGAAATGGCGGCCATCTTTGCCGACATTCCCGAGGCTATTGAAAACACCATGGAGATTGCCGCCAAGGTGGAAACTTTCAGCATCAACAGCGACCCCATTATGCCTATGTTCGATATTCCTGCCAGTTTCGGCAGAGAGGAGGAATATCGTCAGCGCATCACCGAGAAGGAACTTTTCGACGAGTTTACCCAGAACGAGAAACACGAGGTGGTGCTGAGTCAGGAGAAGGCCGAGGCAAAAATCAAAAAGTTGGGCGGCTACGACAAATTATATCGCATCAAGTTTGAGGCCGACTATCTGGAGAAACTGGTGTGGGAAGGTGCTCACAAACGCTATGGCGAGACCCTCACTGATGAGCAAACCGAGCGTATCGTTTTCGAGCTCCACACGATTAAGACGATGGGTTTCCCTGGCTATTTCCTCATCGTGGCCGACTATATCCGTGGTGCTCGTGAGGAGTTGGGTGTCAGTGTGGGCCCTGGCCGTGGTTCTGCGGCAGGCAGTGTGGTGGCTTATTGTTTGTGGATTACCGACATCGACCCCCTCAAATACGACCTGCTGTTTGAGCGTTTTCTCAACCCCGACCGTATCTCGCTGCCCGATATTGATGTCGACTTCGACGATGCTGGCCGTGGTCGTGTGCTCGACTGGATTACAGAGAAATATGGCAAGGAAAAGGTCGCACATATTATCACTTACGGTACTATGGCCACCAAGAGCGCTATCGCCGATGTTGGCCGTGTGGAGAAGATTCCTTTGTCCACGGTCAACCAGCTCAAAGAATATGTTCCCGACCGCAATTTCCCCGACAATATCAAGGACGAGAAGGGCAAAGCTCCCAAGGTCAATCTGAACAATTGCTTCAAATATGTCCCCGAGCTGAAGCAGATTATGGATTCGGAAGGATCGGATGGGTTGAAGAATATGCTCACCTACGCTGCCGAGTTGGAGGACACCAACCGCCAGGTGGGTATCCATGCTTGTGGCGTCATCATCGGTGCCGACGACCTCACCAAGTTCGCCCCCGTATGCACTATCTACGATAAGGAATCCAAGGAAGATGTTCTTGTTACCCAATACGATGGCCACGTCGTAGAGACCGTAGGCCTCATCAAGATGGACTTTCTCGGCCTTAAGAACCTTACCATCATCAAGAACGCTTTGCGGATGATTAAGAAAAACCACGGCGTGGATGTCGATATTGACCATCTGCCTATTGATGATGAACTTACATACAAGCTTTTCTGCGAAGGCAACACGGTGGGCACCTTCCAGTTCGAGTCGGCGGGCATGCAGAAATATCTGCGTGAGTTGGAGCCGCACGTCTTCGAAGACCTCATCGCTATGAACGCCCTCTATCGCCCGGGTCCTATGGATTATATCCCCGATTTCATCGACCGCAAGCAGGGTCGCAAGCCTATCGAGTACGACATCCCCTGCATGGAGCAATACCTCAAGGACACCTACGGCATCACCGTTTATCAGGAGCAGGTCATGCTTCTCTCCCGTCTCTTGGCGGGTTTCACTCGCGGTCAGAGCGACACCCTTCGTAAGGCTATGGGTAAGAAGCAGATTGAGAAGATGAACGAACTCGAGGTGCTCTTCTATGAAGGTGGCGAGAAGAACGGGCATCCCAAAGATAAGTTGCACAAGATCTGGGAAGACTGGAAAAAGTTTGCCTCCTACGCTTTCAACAAATCTCATGCCACATGCTATTCCTGGGTGGCTTATCAAACTGCCTACCTCAAGGCGCACTATGCGGCTGAGTATATGGCTGCGGTGATGACCAGCGGTCAGAGCGACATTGAGCGTACCACCGAGCTGATGGAGGATTGTCGCAAACACAACTTGGACATCCTCGCCCCCTCGGTCAACGAGTCGGATCTGAATTTCGCAGTCAATAAGCAGGGACAGATACGTTTCGGTTTGCAAGCCATCAAAGGTATGGGCGAGGCGGCAGCCGAAGCCATCATCACCGAGCGTGAGAAGAACGGTCCTTTCACCGACATCTTCGATTTCCTCTCGCGTGTCGACCTCCGTTCCATCAACCGCAAGAATGTCGAGGTGCTTGTCAAGGCGGGCGCTTTTGATGGTTTGGGCGAGATGCACCGAGCCCAGTATTTTGTCAAGGATAACGACAATGAGAACGCTCCTACCTATCTTGAAAAACTGATGCGTTGGGCAAGCCGTACTCGTGAGAGTGCCCAAAGTGCCCAAATGTCTATATTCGATATGAGCGACGAGGTCAAGCAGGAGGACCATCCCCCCATTCCTGCGTGCGAGCCTTGGAGCACCATTGAGAGCTGCCGCAACGAGTTCGACGTTGTGGGCTTCTACCTCAGCGCCCATCCTCTCGACGAGTTCAAGTACGAGATGAAGACCTTTGTCACCAATCGCTGCGACGAACTGGCCGACCTCGGCAAGCTTGTGGGCAAAGAAATTCGTTTTGCCGGTATGGTGTCTGATGCCAAGACAGGCATCTCGTCCAAAAACGGCGACCCCTTCGGCGTTATGACCATCCAGGATTATCAGGGCAGCTATACTATCAAACTCTACAAGGACGATTTCCTCAAATACAAGAATTACTTCCAAAAAGAGCTCTTCCTCTTTGTCAAAGGGTATGTAAAACAATTTTCCCACTCCCAACCCGACGGTACAATCTACACCTCTAGGCCTGTCGTCAAAATCTCTGAGATGATGATGCTCAGCGAGGTGCTGACTCGTTTTACCAAAGTTATCAAATTCTCCATCAACCTCTCTGACATCACCGAAGATTTCTGTCGCGAACTTGCCAAACTCGCCAAAGCCCACAAGGGCAAGGTGCCCTTAGAGGCCTGTGTGCTCGACTTCGAACACGGCCACGACGGCCAACCTCTCACCCTCACCATGAAGAGCCGTGACATGTGTGTCGATGTGGCCAAGTTCCTGCCCCATTTCTCCAAAATGCCCCAAGTAAAAGACATAAAGATGGTGTGATGTGTGAAAAGTGAAATGTGAAAAGTGAAAAGTGAATAGTGAATAGTGAAAAGTGAATAGTGAAATGTGAATAGTGAAATGTGAATAGTGAAATGTGAATAGTGAAATGTGAATAGTGAAATGTGAATAGTG
>JAZUIX010000030.1:0-9348 GCA_045642445.1 Bacteroidales bacterium
CTTCGCTTATCGTCCTACGGAACGCTATCGAAAGCCACAGGCTTTCTTCTCATAGCCCGCTACGCTTCCTCGTTCTGCACAGCAATCTGCTCGAAAACCACTCCGAAATCCCAAGAAATCAATTTATAGAACCCACCATAACATGATACAATCCTAATATTCAAGTTGTACAAATGAGGCAATGGATAGAAAAGTGCCGAAGGCACTATCCCACCGACCAGTCGGTGCTATAACCCCACACTCGCAGTGTGGGGTAGGAGATGCATAAATGTATCTGCGTGCAGACAGCACGCTCTAAGAGCGTCCCCTCGGGACGCACCCCTCGCTCCATCACATACCCCACACATCGGACTTTTGTCCTGATGTGTGGGGTTAAAGCACCTGTCGGTGAGGATGTCCCATCGGGACATGCCGCATCACTATGATAGCCCCAAGACAATCTTGAGGTGGGTTCTATAAATTCAACGTAAACATGAAATATTTTGAAAATATACTTTTCTGTGATTTTGGCCGTTTTTGTTCATCTTGCTGTTTGCTTTGCAGACCTGTCTTGGCCTCGGCAGAGTCCAAGCGAGCTTGGCCTCTGCACTCAGCTTTGACAGGTTTATCACTCGGTCATGTAGCCCGCGTATTCTCCGCTTTCCTTACTCCGTGCGGAATCTGCTTCGCAGAACGCTATCGAGTTCCACTGGGACTCTTCATCTCCTTCCGCTCAGCAATCTGCTCGAAAACCACTCCGAAATCCCAAGAAATCAATTTATAGAACCCACCTTAATTGAGCGGAATCCAGATCACACTCTCACCTATACCCATTACCGAACCGCGAATCTTCAAGGTGCCTTTGTCGGTAAATTCGGCGGTGCAGTTGGCTTTGATGCCGCGTGTGGGGTCGTAGATTTTTGCATCCTCCCAACGTTTCTTCTTGGCATTGTATTTCAAACCTTTGAAGATAATGATCTTATTGCAGGGAACTGTGCGCAAACTCTTGTTAGGATTTCTTATGTCAGTATAAATTTTGCCTGTCTTGGGGTCAAGACTGTCGCGCAACCAGATGCATTGGGCGGTGTAGTTCCCGTCGTTATCCTTGTATATCCTCACTTTGGAATGTTGGTCGCCGTGGTCAACCTTATAGGTGCCTACGATGGCATCGGGATTGTTGTTGCTGCGTTTCTGTGCCATGGCACAGCAGCATACGGCAGACAATATCAGAAGGAATGCAATCTTTTTCATAGTTTATTTTTGTTCGGGTTGTTTTGCGGGATTGATTTTTGCACCTGCGGGTTTGGAGATGCTCTCGCGCATTTCGGTGTCGGCCTGGATGTTCTTCATGCGATAGTAATCCATGATGCCCAAATTACCATTGCGGAAAGCTTCGGCCATAGCCTTTGGCACCTCAGCCTCGGCTTCGATAACCTTGGCGCGAGCCTCTTGTGCTTTGGCTTTCATCTCTTGTTCCGAAGCCACGGCCATAGCTCTGCGTTCCTCGGCTTTAGCTTGAGCGATGTTCTTGTCGGCATTGGCCTGATCCATCTGTAGCTGGGCGCCGATGTTCTTACCCACATCTATGTCGGCAATATCGATTGAGAGAATCTCGAAAGCGGTACCGCTGTCCAAACCTTTGGAAAGCACCAGTTTGGAGATGCTGTCGGGGTTTTCAAGCACCTGTTTGTGGCTCAATGCGGAACCGATGGAGGTGACGATGCCTTCACCCACACGGGCCAAGATGGTCTCTTCTCCTGCACCACCCACAAGTTGCTTGATGTTGGTACGGACGGTGACACGGGCTTTGGCAATCAGCTGAATACCGTCTTTTGCCACAGCGGCCACAGGGGGTGTATCGATAACCTTGGGGTTCACCGAAGTTTGCACAGCCTTAAAAACGTCGCGACCAGCCAGGTCGATGGCTCTCGCGGTGCTGAAATCAAGGTTGATGTTGGCCTTGTTGGCCGAGATGAGGGCCTGCACCACACTGTTCACATTGCCACCGGCCAGATAGTGGGCTTCCAATTCGTTTTGCGGCAGTTTCAAACCCGCCTTGGTGGCATTGATCATGTTGTTCACAATGATGCTGGGCGGAACCTTGCGGAAACGCATGAACATAAGTTGTATGAGCGAGGTGCGGACACCCGACACCAGTGCTTGGAACCACAATCCGATGGGCACCAAATAAAGGAACATGATGAGGAGGATGAGAATCACTACACTCAGGACGATAATACTTGTCGTAGGCATAATATTAATTGTTTATGATTATTAATCAAATCTTTTGTCTTCAATCTCGCACACGTCGATGCGGTAGCCTTCCACAGCCACTACCTCTATGGGGCGGTCTTGGTCGATGAATTTGTTGATGGCGTGCACTTCCACCAACTGTCCGTCAAAAAGGGCTTTCCCCGTAGGGGCAAGTCGAGCCACCGTGCTCCCTTTGGCCCCCACGCTGATGGTGTTGCCGTCCACCTGGTTTACGGTGCTGTCCGATTCTTCGTTGAGGCTGAAGCGTTTCCAGGTCTTGGATTTCAAAAATACGGCCAACAGGATAACGCATGCCAGTACGCTGCATGCCAGCACAATGGTGCCTGCGGTGGGTCCTATGGACACATAACTTTGCCATACGCTGATGGCTATCATGATAAAGCCAATAATGCCTGCCACACCCCCTGGAAGGGCAACAATTTCGAGTGTCAGCAGCAAGAGTCCGACCACAAGGACAATGATGATAAGTGTAAGGTTCATAGTATTTATATTCTAACGATTTCAGAGGTAAGTTGTTTGTCCAGCAAAGCCGTGTGCATGGGCAGCAGCGTCTCGTAGCTGCCGTGTTTCACCGTGCATTTGCCGTGGCAGTGAACCAGAATAGTGCATTGCTCGGCCTGTTCGGTGGTGATGCGGCAAATATCCACTAACGCTTTGATTACATAGTCGAAGGTATGGATGTCGTCGTTGTGTAGCACCAGTGTGCAACCCGAATCCTCCAACACGGCGGCTTCTTGTTCGGATAATGGTGATATTTTCGGTTCTTCCATAGTGGGATATGTTGTCATTGGTTTTTCATAATCATCATACTGTCGAACTCTCCAACAGTACCACCGCTTGGGCGCTGATGCCCTCCTCGCGGCCTTCAAAACCGAGGTGCTCGGTGGTTGTGGCTTTCACCGACACCTGGTCAGCCTCTATGCCCAACACTTCGGCCAATGTTTGCCGCATCACAGGGATGTAGGGGCCTATCTTGGGTTTCTGTGCCACCACTATGCTGTCGATGTTGCCAATGCGGTAGCCTTTCTCGGCAATCAGTTCGCCGCATTTTTTCAACAATATCTTGCTGTCGATATTTTTATAGTTGGGGTCGTTGTCGGGAAAATGCTTTCCAATGTCGCCCAAAGCGGCTGCACCCAGTATGGCATCGCAGATGGCGTGTATCAGCACATCGGCGTCCGAATGACCGAGTAGCCCCAGTGTGTGTGGAATCTCCACACCGCCCAACCACAGTTTTCTGTCGGGCACCAGTTGATGAACGTCATATCCTATTCCGATGCGCATAATCACGATTTTTTCTTGGCAAAGTTTACGGTCAACGAAATACGGATGGTGTTGGCCAAGGGGTTGGAGCTGAAACTCGTAGTGGGGATGAGGTAGGCGAAATCCACCTGCATGATGTTGTATCGCAAACCGAAGCCCACCGTGGCGTATTGGCGACCTCCCTTGGTGCTGTGCTCATAGAAATAGCCTGCACGGGCGGCCAGCGTATTCTTGTACCAGTATTCGGCACCTGCCGACACCTGCAGCTCGCGCAATTCCTCGCCTATGCCGCCGGGGGCATCATAGAACGACTGGAACACCCCCTTCATCACGCCGGTGTTGTAGTACTCGGTCATATTGCGGTAATATTGGCTGTAGGTGCTGTCGCCTATAGTCTTGGGAGGAGTGGGGACCAGCAGTTTGTTGATGTCCAGCATCAGGCTTATCTTGTTGAAATCGTCAATCTCGTTGGTGTAGCGACCGCCGATGCGCAGATTGGCAGGCAGAAACTCCTTCTTCGTATCGTCGTCGGAGTACGACATCTTTGCACCCAGGTTGCTGATAAAGGCGCCGATGGCCACCTCCTGGTTGGCATCAATTGGATGCTCCCAGTACATGCCCAGGTCGGCAGCAATGCTTTGAGCGGGCTTGGTGGTCACATAGCCGCTTCCGTCGCTGATATTCTGACCGTTGGTGAGGTCGGAACGGATAAAGCGCACCGTGGCACCCAGCGACAGCTGCTCGTTGATCTGCATGGCGTAGGTTCCGTCGGCGGCAACCTCGTTAGGGTTCATCACCCCTTTGTTGTTGCCCTCGGCATCGGTGCTCTGAATCTCGCCCAGCGAGAAATAGGTGAGCGACAACCCCATCGTGCTGCGCTTGTTGATACGTTTGTAACCGCCCAGATACAGCAGGTTCATATCGCCCACATTCAAGTTGCGCAGCCAAGGAGTGTAGGTGGTGCTCAAGCCGAAATCGTTTTCAATAAAGGCATATTTAGCGTTGTTCCAGTGAGCCGAATAAGCGTCGGGTATAGTGGCGGCACCTACATCGCCCATAGCGCCGGAGACGGCATCGGGAGCGATGAGGAGGATAGGCATACCGGTCGAGATATAGTTTTTCGTTTGGCCGGTGAGGCCTGCAGGAGTTTGGGCAGCGGCGGCTCCGACAAAACCGAGAGCCACGATGAGAGCCAAAGAGCGTTTAAAAATTTTCATTTATGCTATTTCAAGTAATTTAGAGTCCCATTTAAAACGCGAGAATCGTTATTTTATTGTAAGACGAAATCTTTTTTTTGAAAAAATATTTGAATTGTGAATAGTGAAATGTGATTAGTGACCAGTGATTAGTGACCAGTGATTAGTGATTAGTGATTAGTGAATTGTGATTAGTGAAATGTGAAGGACCTTCGGTCACGAAGAACGAAAAAATGGTTTCCACCTAATTCTCAATTCTTAATTTTCAATTTTCAATTTTCAATTTTCAAAAATGGCGGCAGCCCCCTAATCACAAGTCACAATTCACTAATCACAATTCACTTTTTTCAATTCTCAATTTTTAAAAAATGGCGGCAGCCCCCCCTAATCACAATTCACAAGTCACAAGTCACCATTCACTAATCACCATTTTTCAGTTCTTGATTATCTTGCAGATTTGTTGGAGTTGTTGGCCGTCGGTGGTGGTGATGATGGCACGGGCAATGTAGATGCCTTTTGTCACGAGGCCGCGGGCGGGGGCGGTGAAATCCCAGTTGTATGCCAGCACGTAGGAGCCTTCGGCGGGGGTGAGGTCGGTGCTTAGGAGGCGGCAGCCCCAGATGTCAAAGATTTCGAGGGTGGCACTCTGGATGGCAGAGGGCAGGTTGTGCTCGATACGTATGGTGGTGCGGTCGTGTGCGGGGTTGGGGGTGGAGAAAACTTGGCCGATTTGCTCTTGGCGGTCGTTGGCGACAACGAAACGGATGTCGGCACTGCTCGAATAGTTGAAGATGTTCCAGCATTTGAGGGTGAGGGTGTGGGGACCGTTGTCGAGTTTTTCGAGGGTGTAGCGCACTTCGCCGTTGCGGCTGTCGTTGATGTCGGTTTCGAAGAAGTCGTTGAGGGTGACGGTGCTGTAGGGGTTGCCGTCGAGGGTGACGGTGATGTCGTGCCCCAATCCGCTACCCGCGGCGTTGATACCGATGGAGTCTTTGAGACGGGCGTAGAGGGTGGGGGACTCGTTGGTGAGGCCGCCGTCGCGGAAGTTTGTGTCGTTGATGAAAAGGTCGATGTGGGGGTGCAGTTCGCTGATGACGGTGCTCTCGTTGAAACCGCCGAACATGAGGTTGGAGTATTGTCCTGCGGCATCGTCGTGGTCGTTGCGGGCGTAGTGTGACAGTTTGGCGTAGCCGTATTGGTACGACACATCGCGGGGGATGATGAAGGAATAGGAAAAGCGGCCTTTCTCAACTTTCTCGCGGCCTTTAAACAGTATGTTTTTCTGCTGAACGAAGTCGACTTCTGTCTCTTCGTTGTCGTTGGCGAGGGTGCGGCACTGGGTCTCGCGGTCGAAGACGATGGGGTATATCTCGCCGTCGAAATTATCCATGAGGGCGCCTTGAGCGTTGCGTATCTCACCTTCGATGGTGACGTGTGAGAGCACCTCGATGGAGTCGGTGCGGTCGGCATCAACGGGTTGTCCGTTGATATGAGTCACCACCACAGAGTTTTGCGGCACAGAGAGCCGCAGGGCGGGGTCGCCAAAGAGGGCGATGGCGGGGGAGGTGTAGGTCTTGTTTTTGGCAATGCGGAGGGCATCGCCGATGGTGTTTTCGGTGTTGAGGGCATGGATGCAGACGTCAGTGTTGAAGCGTTGGATGTGGGATATGGGGCGCGAGGCGGCCACCACGCCGATGCCTGCAGCGTCGGCCAGGAGGAACTTCTCGGCACCGCAGATGCCGTCGACCAGGTCGTAATGGCCGAAAGAGCAGGTGCTGGTGACGAAAAAGGCGAGGCGGTCGTTGTTGGTGTACTGGTCAATGTCGTTGAACTCCATGTAGCGCTCGGTGCCGATATAGTTGTAAGATCCGTGGCCGATGTAGTTGAGCAGCAAACAGCCGTAGTTGAGACGTTTGCGCAAAGCGTTGTTCACGTCGGGGTAATAGGAGCCATCGGCACCCGACTGTTGGACGTAGGAGTCGGCATAGATGCGGTCGATGTTGAAGGTGGGGTAGAGGACCTTGAGGGTGTCGGCGGTTATCTCGGACGATTCGGCAAACTCTTTGTCGCCAGGGCAAGATGGGTCGGCATCGTCGGCTAGGAGGCAGACATAGTTGCGCCAGTCGCCTCGCACGGCATTGTCCAGAAGGTCGGTTTTTGCCATGTAGCGTTCGATTTTGTTGACCATGTGTGTTGCTTCGGCCTCGCTCTTGGCAGGCAGGCGGCCAATGCTGATGTCGAGGGTGCTTCCCTCGTCGCCCTCATCGTCGTCGAGGAAACCAACAAAGTCGTCGCTGGCGTAGGTACGGGCCTCGTCGCCAAAAGATACGGACGACTCGTATGTTATTACGGTTTTGAGCCCCAAGTTGTTGAGGTCGCGGTTGTCAAAAGTGCCTTTGCCGAAAAGCAGGAGGTAGCGGGGGGTGGTATTGGAAGAGGCGTCTTTGCTGCGGAAATGGCGGAGCATCTGGCGGATGGCGATAGGGTCGGGACGGCCGGAAGAAAACTCGTTGAACACCTGTTCCTGCGTGACCACGAGGACCGACATGCCCTCTTGGATGCGGTGCAGGTCGGCCAAACGCTCGGCTTGGTCGAGGAAATCGTGGTGCGACACAATCACATAGTCGGGCACAGGTTCGCCATGGATGTCCTGATTGTCAATAGAGGCAATGCTTGCGGGCTTCTCGGCAGAGCTTGCGGTGAAGGCTATATAGGTGCCTGCTTCGGCGGTGGAGGCGAGAAAAGCGAAGTTTCCGTTGCCAGGCGTTATATCCAAAGCCACGGGTTGACTGGGGTGGGTGACATCCCATATCATCACTCCGTTGCTGTTGCCGTTGCAGACAAAACGGCTCACATTGCCTTCACCCAATTGTTGCACGTTGCGGAAAAAAGTCTGGCTGCCGGAGTAGGCGAGAGGCACGAGGCAGTTGATTTCGATAAAGTCGAGGTAGCCGACGGCACTGCTTTCGTAGGGTACAAAACTGCATGTGAGGTCGATTTCCTTGCTGTTGCCGGCAGGAAACTGCTCAAGGATGGCCTTGTAAGTTTCGCCTTGGTAGAAAAGGTGCTCGCGGGTGGTGGATCCGCGGGTCATCAGGTATTTGCTGTTGTAGGACGAGTTGCTCGACATGGCGTAGCGGACGAGGAACGAACTGCTTTGCGGTATGCCTGGGAGGGTGAGTTTGTAGCTGCGATCGCGGAGGCTGGAGGTGAATTTGTCGGCCATCCATATTTGACCGCCGCCGTTCACGTTGGTTTTGTCCTCGTGTATCATGGCGATGCCTGTATAAGTGCGGATATCACCTTGGTTGGCAGAAGTATGGGGGGAAGGTTGCACCCGCAATTCGGAGGTGGCCGACGTATTGTCGGTGGTGATATAATAATAATTATAGTTTGCGTAGGCGTGAGGGGTGAATTCGAAACGCTGTTCGGCATTGCTGTAGCGCCATACACCGGGGGCTTCGCCGTAGAAGAGCAGGTAATCGCCGTTTTCAAAAATACCGTTGTTGTTGGCATCTGCAATTTGTATGGCCGCAGGAACGAGATCGTCGAAATGAGCATCACTATTGTGTACCGACAGCTGGCCGCCGGGGGCACCATAAAGGGCTATTTGGTCGCAGTGTGCGTTGTTGAGAGAGGGTATATCAGCGGTGGTCAGTTTGTAAACGCCTGTGGTATTGACGGCAATCTTGAACCAGTTGCCCGAAGCCAGCTGTGAGTGAGAAGCAAACGGCTGAGCCCACAACTGAGTGGCTAAAAGCATCGCCATCAACGGCATTATGGCACGACAATAATATTTTACCTTGCTCATCATGTCTCTAATAACTGATTTTTTAAAATTTTATTGTTTCCATAATTGTGAAATGTGAATTGTGATTAGTGATTAGTGATTAGTGATTAGGTGGCTACCGCCCTAATAATTTTCAATTCTCAATTTTCAATTTTCAATTAAGGTGGGTTCTATAAATTGATTTCTTGGGATTTTGAGTTGGTTTTGGAACAGATTGCTGTGCGGAACGAGATGAAGAGTTCCAGTGGAACTCGATAGCGTTCTGCGAAGCAGATTCCGCACGGAGTAAGGAAAGCGGAGAATCCGCGGGCTACATGACCGAGTGATAAACCTGTCAAAGCTGAGTGCCGAGGCCAAGCTCGCTTGGACTTTGCCGAGGCCAAGACAGGTCTGCAAAGCAAACAGCAAGATGACCAAAAACGGCCAAAATCACAGAAAAGTATATTTTCAAAATATTTCATGTTTACGTTGAATTTATAGAACCCACCTTAATAAAGGCTGCCGCCTTCGCTTTCGTTCTTCGCTTTCGTTCTTCGTTTTCGTAATCAATGAATTTTCACCAGTTCGTATTCGCGGGAGCCGAGGCCGAGTTTGACGGCGTGGTCGAGGCCTGCGGCCCAGTCGGTGTCGGGATGCACAAGGTGGAAGACATCGTGGTGATCTTGGTGTTCGTGGCTTTTGTCGGCCATGCTGCCAGGGGTGACAGGTTGGGCATTGCAAGCGTCCACACAGGCTTGGTCGATAGCCACGGGGTCGAAACTGGCAAACATGCCCACATCGGGGATGATGGGGATGTCGTTGCAACTATCGCAGTCGCACTCGGGCGAGACGTCCACCACCAAGCTG
>JAZUIX010000031.1:0-4987 GCA_045642445.1 Bacteroidales bacterium
ACGATCCGAGCAAGAGGTTATCATCGCCATGCCTGCTAATATTAGAATGATTCTGGCGATACTTGTAGGTAGAGCGCAGATTGAGAGTTTGAATTTTTTCATGATAAACTGATTTTATTCCTAAATAACGTACAAGGGTGCAAAATCTCACAGCGGCCGCTTGAAAATGTTGCCGGAAGGCATCATCTCCCGAAGATGTCGCTTTGCTTGAGTAGTATTACTGTGTGTTTCTGGCCGTCGGTGGTGATGAGGGTCAGCAGGTAGGCGGCTTGGGGGCGGGCGGTGAGGTCGAGGGTGTAGCGGCCGTTGCCGTTGGCGGACAGCTCAACCTGCTCGGTGCGGCCCATGATGTCCGTGAGGTAGGCGGCGGAGATGGGCTGTTGGCCTGAGTATTCCACGTTCACGCGCTGGCGGAAGGGGTTGGGGTAGGCCACAAAGGCGTTGCCGTCCTCAGCCATGACGATGCGCACATCGCTGGTGTCGCCGCCGTTGCCTCCATTACCACCACCATTGCCTGTGGTGTCTTTATAGACGTAGGGTGTCATAAAAGCCGTGTCGGTGTAATGTGCAATGTAGGCATGGCTGTTGTAGGCGGCGTTGACCTGAATGTCGCCGAAATCGGTATTCGAAGTAATGGTACCAGAAAGCCATAGCGAGCTGTCCTTGATGTGTATATATCCTTGCTCGTTGCTGGAACTTGTCGAATAGTAGTCGATGTATTCGAGTTCGTGACCATCGTAGTCCCACACCATCAGTCCCATACCATAAGGGTTACTTATCCGATTGTTCTCAAAAAGAATATTGCTTTGGTATTCCACTTGGCAGAAGACCCTGTTGCCAGATGCCACAAAAGAACCGTTGTGAGCCCATTCATATTTGTCAGAGTAAAAATAGGTTTTCTCCCACGATTGATTAGTTGTGGAGCGAGCCTTTCCGTAGGAGGCAAGGCTGAGGTCGTCAGCATCTAACCGCAGCCAACAGGCGTTGTTCATAAGATTCAGCGTTTCTCCGTTATAGTTCAACGTAGTGTATTGTGGGTCTCTTCCCGCCGTGCCGTTTATGAACAGCGAGTTTGTTACGCTATCATAGTAGGTGCCCAAGAAATTGATACCTCCAGCATGGCCTCCACCAGGTTCGTACGAAGCAATCACCTGCGCAAGTCCCGTAGGTGCCAGATCTGAGTTATATCGTATCATGCAGGATAACCACTCCATTGCCAGTGTGTCGGAGTTTTTTACAGGCAGTCTGTCCAGTGGATACTGAGTTCGACATAGAGTTAAATATATATTGTCGTTGACATCGATATCGACAGAATTTAAATACATTGAAATATTTTCATTATAATCATAGCGTGAGGTGGAATCAAAGACATAGGTGCTTGCTATCACACTATCGAGATGGGGAGATAGTTTAACAATTTGCCAGTTCCACGGGCTGGACGGCTCTAAGGGGACATCCAGTTGCTTCGTAGCTCCGTCCACTAGTAGACGCATTGTGCTGATGTTGCCATACGTTGGTGACCAGATATAGATTCCATTGGGACAGGTGTCGCATGGGTCGGCATAATAATCAATTGCTAAGCGAGCTAGGATGATGTTTCCTTCGCTATCAACGTTAAAGGAGGTTCGTTGCCCGACATTTGTTCTTAAGTAATCAGTGTATTTGTCTCTCAAAAGCGAACCATCATGTTTGACAAATGTCGGAATCCAAAAATGATCCTCAATGAGACTGCCATCTTCAAGCCCTATAGTGATAAAGGCATAGTAATAGTCGGGAGACTCAAGGCTGTCTGGAGACTGGGGAAATCGCTCGGCGGTGGTTAGAAGCGTGTCCATATAGTACACCTCATTCCTACTGGAGCTACTACTTCCCCAATTGTATGGATACCTAAACATAGCATACAGCAATAGAGCGGTATCGCCCACCATTCGCATAGAGTATACGTCGAATTCTTCATTACTGGAATAGAACTCCTTGTGCCACACCATATCACCGTTCGGAGAGAACTTAGCAACGACAGCACTGCGGTTGCGGTTTGCCGAGAAAGGCAATAAACTTGAATCGTTGTCCCATCTAGCATTGCCTATAAACTGTCCGAGGATATAGACATTTCCTTCGCTATCCATTTCTGATCCAAAAATCTCGTTGGCAACGGCTCCATCTTGGAAGTCTGGCCCAAAATAGCTTTTCACCCAGTCGAAGTGGCCTTGGGCGAAGGATGCGAAGGGCAGTAGGAGCATCAAGACTGCCAGTCCTATTGTTTTTTTTATATTCATATTATTTAATTTTTAGACGATTAGCGAGAGAAGTGGGTTGAGTTTACTTTATCGCATAACAGGTGTAAACTCCTGTTTCTTTGTCGTAACGAATTGTAACATCATACCCATCTTTGTACATTTTTTCTGCCCAGCCGAAGGCCTCGCCTTTGCTAGTAGTGCTATATTTAACGGTCTCTTTGGCGGACATGGCGTTTGAGGTGTTCTCCACCTTTCGGAAGCTGACGCTGTGGCCCTCTTCGGCCAGAGCGAACATACGATCCAGAAAATCGTTCCACGTGTCTTCGCCAATGAACGAGATGGTGTGCGATACGCCGTCAACGGTGTATTGCACCGTGTAGGTGGCGAAAGATTCGGAGGCGATGGTGGTTTGGTCGGTGAAGTTTTCCTTCTGGCAACTGACGGCCATGGATGCGAGCACTACAACGAGTGCGATGGTGGTAAGTGTTTTACGCATAATATTTGTAATTATTGATTAATCGATTCTTGTAAATTGTGATGAAGTATTGCCAATCTTTCTTGGTCATTCTTTGGATGGAATATGGTAAGTGTTTGCGTGTGGTGGGAAGTGGCAAGCACATCGAATAATATTGTATCCGAGGAGATGCTGATTGGATAATCGTCTTTGGTGAGACAACGAGAAAAAATCAGGTCTTCTCCACCATCAATGCATTGCTGCAATTCGTCATCTAATTCCGGCACCGAGAAATCGTGTTTCAGCGTGGCCCAGCCTGCGGAGTCTTGGGCCTCCAATAGGGTGACATCGATGAAGACGGAGTCGTTGACGCGGAAGTCCTTGATGAAGGAGGCGTCGATGCCATCCGTATTTTCATAGCGGGTGTATATCTCGCTGACCTCGTGGGAGGGGAAGATGTATCGCCACTGGAAGACACAGAAGAGAACGAGGGTCTCGACAAGTGCCAGCAGGGCTACAATAGTCCAGAATCTTTTCTTGTTGAATTGTTGTTCCATATCTGCATGATTGTTTGGTTGACGGAATCGTAGATAGCAGTGGCGGTTTTCTCGGTGTTGGTGGTGACGTTGGCGTAGGTGCGGGTGGAGGCGAAGGCCTTGTCGGAGTTTACGAAGATGAGCAGGGAAAGGCATACTGCTATGGCATAGGAGGAAATGCGGAGGGTGGCGATTTCTATCCTGGGAGAGTCCTGAGCAGAGGTGGCATGATTGGGCCAGAGCACGGTGTTGATCCACCAGCGGCGGCGGTGAGAGAGGCGGTGAAGGAGGTCGGAGTAGCGAAGCATCCGATAGGGACGGTGGCGAAGGCGATGCATCTGCCACTGGTAATAGAGGCTGAGGGCTGCCCTATAAGCACCCCACAGTGAAATGACACCCAGAACGATTGTGGCGATATTCAGCATGGTGTGGCCCAGGGGCAGGGTGTGCCACAGGATGCTTGACTCCAAAGCAAGGAGTAGGAGGCAGAGGGTGAGCAGATAGGCGTCGGCCTGGCGAAGGAGGTCGGCCTGGGATGGACGAGGGCTGCTGATGAGCCGGTGGACCTCATCGTGGGTGAAGGGAGGATTAAATGCCGCATCCTCCCTGAAGGATTCGTTCCATTTGCGGATATGCTGAAGCACCTCCGTGGGGTCCAGACCCGGTTGGATAAGGGCAGGATCGGTTTGCCTTTCTTTGGACATTTTTTGTCTTTTCTGTTTCTTAATCATTGATAATCAATGTAATACCCCCTATGGATTTCAATCGGAAATAGGAAGAAAGAGGCAGGTTAATAATTATTATGGGTTTGACGATTTTTCGTTGTGTGGAGAGGATGAGGGTTTGCCCTTCTCCCGAGGCGAGGGAGGTGTAGTTATCAGTGACCTTATCTTGGATAGCAGTCGCGACATTCGTTTTCGGGCAGAAGCCTCGGAAATATTGTCCTGCTCGGCGATTGTGGAATAAGAATGGTTGTCGAGATAGTGCATAAGGAGGAGCCTATCTGTGTTGTTGAGCAGGAGCGTCAGGTCTTCGATCATGGCCATTGCGTCAAAGTCTTCTGAGGCAATGGAGGGAGCTGTTTGTTTTTTGAGAGAGGGGAACTGGAGATTGTGAGGGTTGCGGAAGTAGCGGGCTGCAGCGTGGAGCACTATCTGATAGACCCAAGTGGCCTCTGAACTCTCGCCCCTGAAACGGCTGGTGCCGAAACGGCTGAATTCACGCCACAGGTCGATGACGCAGCGCGAACGCAGTTCATCGAAATAGAATCTGTTGTATTCGCTATAGACCCAACAGATCTTGTTGATGGTCAGGCTGTGGCGATTGAGCAGTTCCTCGAATTCTATTTCCAGTTGTTGGCGTGACGGCATTATGAGTTTATAAATGTTTCATGTGTATTAGTAATGATAATAGTATACTCTTTTATTATAATAGAGGCTTTTTTAGGGCACTTTGTGACATGATAACGGAAATTTAACATTTTTTAGTATGTTTTTTGGGGGAGGACTGGAGGAGGGCTGGGCTGGGGCTCGGAGCGCTGGATTGCTGGGTTGGCTGTGGGATGACTGGAGGGAGCCAGGATGGGCTATAGTGGGCGGTTTGGGATGGATTGGATTGCTCAGCGGTGACCCGCTGGGACGGGGGCTGAGGGAGAGGTGGGATTTGTTTGGAAATATAACACGGCAAGCACTTGGTATTTGCTTGCCGTGCTGAAAAAATGTGCTAAATGTGTTTATGTGTATATGAATGTGATAGTGTTA
>JAZUIX010000032.1:0-3978 GCA_045642445.1 Bacteroidales bacterium
GCTTTATGGAGGGAGCGATGCACGGGCTGACCGTGCGGACGATAGGTATAGCGAGAGCGGCCACAAGCATCTTCCTAAAATGCTTGACCTACAACATGTTTCGATACGAGCAGTTCGTAAGAAACGGAATAAGATAACGGAATAACTAACCAAACAAGAGAACGTGATGTAAAGCCATGTAGATTAGTCTGAAATATTAATGCCGAAAGAGGTTTGTGACCCAAAATCGTACCTCTTATAACCTTTGCAGATAATAACAACTCTGGCGAAGTGGGAAAAGTAGGCTCTCCGTCAAAGCCAGATGACAAAAATAATCAATTTTTAGAGCCTACCTAAAATATATAATGTTATGAGTAAATTAATGTATTTTGCTATGGTTGCATCGCTGCTGTTTTTTGCGGGATGCGAGAGAGAAACGGATAACCCGGACACTCCAGTTACTCCGCCTTCGGGCAATGGACTATTCACGGTGTCGGAAGATGGGTATCAGGTGCGGTTTGCTAAGGGCAATCTGGTGTATGACAGCATCAATGGCTATCGTTTTGCCGCGCACCAGTATGACTACGGCGGACTTTTCGGCTGGGGGACGGGAAGCAACCCGACGCTCACCTCTAGCTTTGTTGCGGACTACCCCTCGTTTGACGACTGGGGGAACCATATTGCTGGCGGCTGGCGCACGCTGTCGCACGAAGAGTGGGAATTTTTGTTATTTAGCAGAGCCTATGCTGGCGATAGAAGAGGTGCTGCCACAGTGTGCGGGGTGCATGGCATGGTGCTGCTGCCGGACAGCTGGAGCGGCGGCACGTTCCACGCTGGCTTTAATAGATGGAGCACGAATGTGTATGACGCATCCTCGTGGGCGGATATGGAGGCTGCTGGTGCTGTGTTCTTGCCTGCCGCGGGCGGCCGTTACGGCACGGAGTTGCGCCTTGTTGGCGCGGTCGGCGACTATTGGTCGTCCACTCCGGCCAACGAGTACTACGCGTACGGCATGTACTTCGACGACGACGACGTGGGCTACAACGGCAACGACTATCGGTACATCGGGCGTTCTGTTCGGCTTGTTCAGGATCCCGTTCCGTTCTCGGGGATGTTCTGAGGGTGGGGCGTCGTGTCGGAATAACTAACCAAACAAGAGAACGTGAGGTAAAGCCATGTAGATTAGTCTGAAATATTAATGCCGAAAGAGGTTTGTGACCCAAAATCGTACCTCTTATAACCTTTGCAGATAATAACTCTGGCGAAGCGGGAAAAGTAGGCTCTCCGTCAAAGCCAGATGACAAAAATAATCAATTTTTAGAGCCTACCTTAAAAAAATCTTTAAAAAAAGTTTGGTAATATAAAAATAATTAAGTATTTTTGCATTTTTAAAAAGCTAAAGGGACCATGAAAAAGATCATACTCATTTTTTGTCTAACACTTTGGGGTTGTGCTATTTTTGCACAAAATGGTTTTATCTCGGGCCGCTTGGTTGATGACCAGGGGCAACCGATAGTTTTTGCCAATGTGGTGCTGAAGGATGCCCATACCGACAGCATCATTCGCGGCACGACTACCGACGAGGATGGCACCTTCTCGATTGAGTGCGGCTCGGAGACCTACAATTTGGAAGCCTCGTATATTGGCTGCGAGAGGCTCAGCATCCGCTGCCAAGCGGGCGACCTCGGAGAGCTGACCCTGAATGTCAAACAACTACAGGAAGTCACTATCACCGAAAGTCGCACCACGGAGAAAATCGACCGCTTTGTAGTTTTGCCCAAACAGGAGGAAGTGGAGGCCGCCGGACGCACGCTGGTGCTGCTCGATATGCTGAAGCTGCCAGGGCTGAAGGTGGACATGGCTTTGCAGCAAATCAGCATCGACGGGGGCTCCGTGGTTCTGCAAATCAACGGCAGAGAGGTGTCTTTGTCGCGGGTGGCGAACCTCAGAGCCGACCAAATCAAGCGTGTGGAATACAGCAACAACATCGGCATACGCTACCTTGACCGTGGCGCCTCGGGCATCATCAACATCATACTCAAAGAACGCGAGGACGGAGGCAGCATCGTGGCTCAGGGGCAGACAGCCCTGACCACGGGTTTCGTCAACGGATACCTTTTGGGATCCTACCACAAGGGGCGAAGCGAGTTTTCGCTGGAGTACAGCCTCGGCTACCGCAACTACGACAGCGTCCCCTACGAGTTGGAAGACAGCTATTTCAACGCGGCCAGGATTGTGAAACGCAGCCAGCGTACCAATGCTCCGTTCTGGTATATTCAGCACAACCTCAACGCCGAATACACCTTTCAGCACGACGACAGCACCATGTTTGTGGCTTCGATAGCGGATGATTTCTTCACCAAGACCCTCGATGCCTTGGGGTCGATGACTGAGACCGACAATGGCATCACGACTTATCAAACCATGGAGCAGCACAGCTACTCGAAGGACAATCTGCCGACCATAGACCTCTATTTCACCCACAAAATGCCGCATGGGCAGAAAATGGAGTTGAACGTGGTGGGGGAATATGCCGTGGACGATTTCGACAACACCCTCACCTACACCAATGGCACCTACGCCACAAGCATCAAAGGCCACGGCTACGCCCTCAGCGGCGAGGGGGCTTACAGTAAGGATTTCGGCAAGGCGGAGCTGCGCACGGGACTTCAATATCAGCACAATTTCGCCGAGAACGAGTACACCCTCTACAACACCACCTCGACCATGACCAAGGACAACGCCTACCTCTACGCCGAGTTGCAAGGTCCCATCGGAAACAAGGTGTACTACTCTGTGGGGACAGGTGCCAAACTGCTGAACACCACCGACGGTACCAACAGTAAGGCCTACCTGCGCAACCTCAGTACCGCCCGCCTGCAATGGCGTATCAACGACAGGTGGTCGCTCACCGCAATGTCACAGTACACCCCCTCGCTGCCTTCACTCGCGTCTCTCTCGCCCGTATTCCAACAAACCGACGATGTGGAGGGACAAACCGGCAACCCCAACCTGAAACCCAGCGAAATGCTCTCCAACCGCATCATAATGAGACGCATGAGCCCCAAGGGCTGGTATGTGCAAGCCCAGGGTGGCACCATGCACCAATTCCACCCCATCGTTTCAACCTTCACCTTCGACCCTTCGCGTTCGCTATTCATTGGTTCGGCACACAATGCCACCCTTTGGAAATGCCTCTATGCCAATGCGAATATTGGCGTGAACGGACTTTGGAAGCGTCTCAATCTTTCGGTTGATGCAACCTATTACCACTACACTTCGACAGGTGCCGATTTCTCGCACACCAAAAACAACTTCACCGCCATGGCCAATGCGCAGTTCTTTTGGAAGAAAATTGTGGCAGGAGCCAACTTCACCATACTGCCCCAATGGACACTCTACGGCGAGGACTATTCGGTAAGCGAAATGGCGCAGAACATCTATGTGCAATACCGTTGGAAGAGCCTCACAGCCATGTTGATGTGGCATTGTCCGTTCAATAACGACGGATACAAATACGAGACCATCAACCTCAGCGAAGTACACCCATACCGACACACCAACTGGACTCAAAACAATGGCAACAGTATTGTACTCGGCCTCACTTGGCAGATGGATTACGGCAAAGAATACAACAAGAGTGAAAAGACCCTCCAAAACGGCGGCTACGACAATGGCATGGTAAGATAAAATTGTTTTAGTAATGTTTAAAAAATAAGTTGGGACACTTCGAATACCACAAACAATATATTTCTAACGTACCCGAAATCCATGTCTTTTTTATTGATTTTTAACAGTTTAATTCATTATTAGTAACTACTCAGCCCCATTAATTCTAATCAGATTTTTCCATTATCCGGATTCTTGATTGATCTTGCAGACGGTTCAGAACAATGTTTTTAACATATTGGAAACATGTGGTTTCCAATTGGGTTTGCGGCGTGGCGATTGGTCGTCGAAGAGGTGTCTGTCATGCGTTTTCGTGATGGTGCGAGGTGT
>JAZUIX010000033.1:0-3888 GCA_045642445.1 Bacteroidales bacterium
TTATATATTAATTAGTTATATAATATAAGAAAGGAATGTTGTAAGCCTTTTTTTTAATTGTAAGACTGTAAGACTGTAAGATTTGTTAGTTTGCTTCTCTGAGCCTTTCTTCTCTACAGGGCCTGTCACCAATAGTTTTGAGCCGCCTCAATTTATTGCTTGGGGAAGGGTCAGAAGTAGCGGTAGTCGATGATGTCGACACGGCGGTCGCGGGCGGCTTCGATGCTGTAGACCGATTTTGTGCTTTGCGGGTTGCGCAAGGGGTCGGAGGCGGAGATGTCCTGCTCGGAGGCGGCTCCGAAGGCGGCCTGGAGTATCTGCAGGCTGCCGTTGTTGAGGTAGGGGAGGAGGACTTCGCCGTTCCAGGCGAGGATGTGGCGGCGGATGCAGTCGGTGCGACGTTTGGAGAGGTTGACGTTGTATTGGCTCTCGAAGAGGGGGCTGGCATATCCGTTGAGGGTGATGCTGACTTTGCGTCCTGCACGGAGGTCCTGCAAGAGGAGGGTGAGGAACTGGTTGAGGCGGTTGATGGAGGGCTTCAGGTCGTGTTGGAAGAAGATGTCGATGGTGTGCTGTATGGAGTCCCATTGGCGTCGGACGATGGGGCTTGGCTGGGTGCCTTGGTATTCGGCGTGCATCTGGAGGTAGCGTTTGAGCAGCGTCTCGTAGTTGGCCGTGGTGGTGGTGTCGAGGGTGTGGGGATCGGGCTCGTCGTTGTGGAAGTAGAGGCTTAGGGGTAGGTAGTCGAGGGCGCGCTGTTCGTTGGCCGTGACGATGGGTGTGTGTGGGCTGACGGAGTCGCGCAGGAGTTGCCAGCGGAAGAGGTCGTTGCAGCAGTTGCTTTCTTCGCGGTAGAGGGCGCCGTCGCGGTTGGAGGCGAGGAATCCGCAGGCTTCGACGATGCGGGTGCTGTCTTGCGGGCAGCGGCATTGGCAGGGCTGTTTGGAAAAGAAGAGGTCGTTGAACTTGGTGTTGATTTCGGGGCCGAGGGTGTGGGGCAGCTGCCAGCTGTTGCGAAAGCCCTCGGAGTAGTAGATGTCAAAACCTCCAAGGCCGCCTTGGCGGGAGCTGCTGAAGTAGAGGCGGCCCTCTTCGTTGTCGTAGAAGGGGGTGATGTCGTTGCTGTCGCTGTTGACGGGGGCGCCGAGGTTGGTGCAGTTGCCAGGGCGTCCTTCGGTAATCATGATGGCGTACCAGAGGTCCATGCCGCCGAGGCCGCCAGGACGGTCGGAGCTGAAATAGAGTATGGTCTTGCCGTCGGGCAGGTAGCCCACGGCGGGGTGGGTGCTGGTGTATTGGTTGAGGTTGACGTCGCCGCCTACGGGTTGGGGCTTGCTCCAGCGGTTGCCGATGCGGCGGGTGTAGTAGATGTGGGCGATGTCGTCGTTTTCGTTGCTGTGGGTGAGGTAGATGACGTTGTTTTTGGCGTCGTAGGCCACATTGCCGCAGTTTGTGCCCTTGCTGTTGAGGCCCCACTGGTTGGGAACGCCTTGACCGAGGGTGCCGTCGGGATGGATGTCGGCCTGAAACACCTGCATGAGCACGGGGGTGAAGTCGATGAGGTAGAGTTTGTTGGCATCCTCTTTGTCCATAGAGGTGTAGAGCAGTATGCTGTCGGCCACAACGATGGCTCCGCTCTCGCTGCCGAGGGTGTTGATGTTGTTGTCAATGTGGGTGCATTCATAGTGCGACTGGCCGTGGGCCAAGGCGGCGAGCAAAAGGAACGGGAAGATGAATGCTGATTTTTTCATATCGTCGGGTCTTAATATGTGGGACATTTGATGGCGGTTTTCTTTTTGGAAGGTTTGGCGAGGCGGTAGACAAGGCCGAGTTCGAAGGCACCGATGGTGTGGCTGGCGTTGGCCAGCTGGGAGACGTTGGCATCGTAGCAGAAAGTGAACAAAAGGGCGTTGTATTCCATGCCGAGAGTGGCGATGAGGGCGTCGCCCTGACGCAGGGCGAGTCCTCCGCTGAGGCTGAACTGCATCTGGGGCTCTTCCATGACGAACCATTTGACGTTGATGCCGTAGGTGAACTCTTTGTAGTCTTTTTGGAACTGGAAGAGCATGGCGGGCATCAAGGCCACCGACTGCCAGCAACGGTATTCGGCGCGGGCATAGATGTTGAAACGGGGCTCGAGACGGGTGTCGTCGAGGTGCATGTAGGAAATGTTGGGTCGGTTGATGTTGCGGGCGGCAAAGCCGACACGGGTGAGGAGGCTGCCGTTGGGCTGATAATACCAGGCGATGCCGGCCCCGAGGAGGGGGTAGCGCACCTGCTGGAGGTCGAAAGTTTCGCGTGGGTCATCCATCTCGGCACGGTCGGGGTTGAAGCCTTGTTGGCCGCATCCCCCTTCGAGACCGAAGGAGAGGATGCTGTTTTTGCGTCGGTTGATGGCGTGGTAGTAGGTGAGGGAAAGGGTGCCCGAGAGGGTGCCGTAGTGCAGCGAGCCGGCAACATCGTTGTAGGCCAGAAGGCCGAGACTGAGGCCGCTACGCTCGGCAGGATGGCGCAGCAGGGCTATCTCGCCGGTGACGGCGAAGGTTTGAAATGGGGTGCTGACGCTGGCCCATTGGTTGCGGTAGATCACACCAAAACGTCCCATACCGTCGTAAAAACCAGCGTAGGCGGGGTTCAGCAGCAACGGGTTGGCATCGATTTGGGAGAAATGGATGTCTTGGGCCCGCAGGCTGATGGCGCCCAGGAGGAATAGTATGGCGACGAGGCGTTTCATCGGGCGTAGGGTGGCAGGGAAATGTCGGCAAAGTCGTGCTGCAGGTATTTGAAATAGCCTGCGATGCCGACCATGGCGGCGTTGTCGGTGCAGAATTGGAATTTGGGGATGAACACTTGCCAATGGTGGCGGTTGCCGAGGCGTTGGAGCTCGGAACGTAGCAAACTGTTGGCCGAGACACCTCCGGCTATGGCTATTTGTTTGACACCTTGTTCTTTGACAGCCTTCTCGAGTTTTTTGATGAGGAATCCTACGATACATTGCTGGATGGAGGCGCAGAGGTCTTCCTTGTGCTTCTCGATGTATTCGGGGTCTTGTGCCAGCTGGTCGCGGAGGAAATAGAGGAATGAGGTCTTTATGCCACTAAAACTGTAGTCGTTGCCAGGAATGTTGGGGGTGGCGAAGTGGTAGGCGTTGGGGTCGCCCTCTTTGGCCAAGCGGTCGATGATGGGGCCGCCGGGATAGCCCAGGTCCATGATTTTTGCCGCCTTGTCGATGGCCTCGCCGGCTGCATCGTCGATGGTCTGCCCAAGCACCTCCATCTCAAAATGGCTGCGGAGGAGGAGAATTTGGGTGTGGCCGCCCGATACGAGGAGGCAGATAAAAGGGAACTGTGGCACCACGCTGTCGTCGTTTTCTTTGATAAAATGGGAGAGGACGTGGGCCTGAAGATGGTTGACTTCGATAAGTGGGATGTTGAGCGCCTGGGCGAAACTTTTGGCAAAAGAGACCCCCACCATCAGGGAACCCAAGAGGCCGGGGCCTCGGGTGAAGGCCACAGCGTCGATCTCTGATTTGTCGATACCGGCGTTGCGGATGGCGGCATCAACGACGGGGATAATGTTCTGTTGATGAGCACGTGAGGCCAACTCGGGCACCACGCCGCCGTATTGTTCGTGAACCTTTTGTGAGGCTATGACGTTGGAGAGAATGCGGTCGCCGCGAAGGATGGCCGCGGAGGTGTCATCGCATGATGATTCGATGGAAAGTATGGTGGCAGTTTGCATTTTTACAGAAAATTTGATTTGCAAAGGTACGCATTTTTTAGAAATAAAAAATAAAAATTAAAAAGTAATTTTTTATATAGTAACGATTAAAAAATAAGTTGTAACGATGTTGTCGTTTTTGATGAAAACAAAACTGCCTCATTTGTA
>JAZUIX010000034.1:0-7278 GCA_045642445.1 Bacteroidales bacterium
CCAGCACGTAGCATATCAGCAGAGTGCCAAAGTTTATCTTTTAGTTTCTTGAGTTCTATATCTGTCATAGATGAAATTTTTTCACTAAAGTGAAAAACGCAAAAATAAAAATTTTATTGTGTCGTTGTGCGTATAAATAAAAGAATCCCAAAGACTTAGAAGTCCTCTGGATTTGTAACCAACTTTATAACAGCTCTTTAAATGGGAAAAGCCGTTAAGTTCTTAAATTGTATCTTTTTATCAAAAGGTCGATCGTGCCTGGCAAAAATCTGCATCCACATGAAGTTACAAACCCTTCATCGTTCAGTGTATCTGCCATTTGTTGCAATGTAAGATTCTGGCTAACCAAAGTCCTTAATAAGGCTACTGCTCTCTTATTATTGGGATTATCCAAAGCTTTCTGGCTCTTCATAACATCTCAGCGGTATTTGGCTTATTTCTGTCATTTGGGTATATTGACTCGTGTAAAACGAGGATCATACGATAAAAATCGATATGCAAAGTTGAAATGACAAAGGTAATGACAAATCGTTAATGACAACAAATAGCATGATTTTTTGTGTCATTAATGTCATTTCAAAAGATGTATTTTTTATAAACGATTGAAATATAATAACAGATGAAAGATTATCTATTTGAGTTAATGACAATCACCCCAAAGTTAATGACAAATTAATGACACGATAATGACAATACAAAAGTAATTGCTCAATATGGTGTGTTTTCCTGAAAATGGTTGACCGATTAGTATCTTATTACTGGTTGGTGTTGACTCATCTATAAATTCGAAGTTTTCGAGGACAGAAAAACGGGTTGTCGCTTTCGGTAACATCTGATTACATTATCTCAACACAACCACTTTTTCAGCTTTGCGATCGCCCACTTTCACAAAATAGACGCCCGTTTGTTGAATACTCACATTGTAATGCTCTGTTGTTGCTTTGGATGCAACTATAGTTCTGCCTGTTATATCGAACACTCGCACCATTTCATTTTGGGCACCTTCAATTACAATGTGTCCTTGTTGGGCTCTGATTGACAAATTCGATATTTCTAAGTCATCAATACCTTGCAGAGGTTCAAAATAGGCGGTAAAGGTAATTCCGTAGGTTGTCCCATCCAACGGCTGCATGGCTTCGCTTAGGTTTTCGTCCACCACGATGGTACGCAAGGTTTCGGTGTTGCCGTCACTCCATTGGGTGAAGAGATAGCCCTCGTTGGCAGTAGCTGTTAGCGTTATGGTGTCGCCCATGCGGTAAATGCCGTCCCCTGATACCGTGCCAGCATTAGCATCATTGATGGAGGTTGTCACGTTGCACGATTCGGGTACAAAATAAGCAGTATAGGTTGCTGTAGCGTTGACTGTTATCATTCGTTCAGTCGCTGTGTCACCATCGTTCCAGTGCAGGAATATACAGCCCTCATGCGGCGTTGCTGTGATGACTGCCACGGTGCCGTCATCGTATGTACCACTGCCTGTCACGCTGCCCATTGCCGCATTGTTGGCTGCCACAGTGATAGTGTAATATGGTGCCTCATCACTAATGAAAATAGCCTCCAGTGTTAGGTCTTGGATGGCAGCGAAAGTATATGGGTTATACCTGCTGCCATTGCTCCAGCAACTGAAATGGTAGCCGCTATAGGCGGTGGCTTCTACGGTAACCGGCTGTCCATAGATAATGTCGCCACCACCAGAAACATAGCCCATATTGATGTCCGAAGACATGACTACGATATGCTGTGTGTCAATGGCGAATTGGGCGGTAATAATCGAATCCGAATAAACCACAATACTGCGGGGATTCTCCGTATTGCCGTCCTGCCAATGGGTGAAATGGTAGTGATCAACAGCCGTGGCAGTCAGTTCTATGGTGTCAAGATATAAGTAAGTGCCACTACCTTGCACTTGTCCTAACGAAACGTCATTAGTAACACAGGTAATGGTATAGCTATTTCTTTCAAATTCAGCTGTAAAAGTGGTGTCTTGTGTAAGGACGAAAGTTCTTGGGTTGCTCGCAACGCTGTCGCTCCACTGTGTGAAATGATAGCCATAGCTTGGAATAGCTGTTAATGTGACATTAGAAAGATAATCAGCGGAATCAACACCCATCACATTTCCCTGTAAGGTATCGCATGATTTAGCAACCATGTAGGTATTGTAACCAAATTGGGCTATATATGTTTTGTTACTATCTGCGACAATAGTTCTTGGATTCTGCGTGTTACCATCGTTCCACTGGATGAAGTGGTAGCCGTAGTTGGGTAAAGCTGTCAGCGTAACTTGTTGTAGGTAGTCAACAATGCTGTCACCGAAAGTACTTCCCATTATAGTGTCGGCACTCGCTGATGTAACGGTGTATTGATTATGGCCAAATTCTGCAATAAAAGTGGTGTCATGTGTCAAGACGATACTCCTTGGATTGTTGGTATTGCCGTCGTTCCATTGTGTAAAGTGGTAGCCGTAATTGGCTGTTGCGGATATGTTTTGTGTGGAAAGATAATTGAAAGAGCCAGACCCTACCACCGTTCCCATGGCGGGATTGTCTGAGGAGACAGACAACGTATAGTTATTGTAATCAAATTGGGCAGTATAAGTCTTATTGCTGTCTGCGACAATAGTTCTTGGATTCTGCGTGTTGCCATCATTCCATTGTGTGAAATGGTAGCCGTAGTTTGCTGTTGCGGTCAAGGTGACAGATTGCAGATAATCCACGGTGTTGCTACCTGTGACAGCACCCATTACATTGGATTCACTTGTACCTGTAATAGCATACTGATTGTAATCGAATTCCGCAGTAAAAGTGGTGTCTTGTGTCAAGACGATACTCCTTGGATTGTCGGTATTGCCGTCATTCCACTGTGTAAAGTGGTAGCCGTAGTTGGCTGTTGCGGATACGTTTTGTGTGGAGAGATAGTTGAAAGAGCCAGCCCCTGCCACAATTCCCATTGCGGGATTGTCTGAGGATACAGACAATGTATAGTTATTGTAATCAAAGTGGGCAGTATAAGTCTTGCTGCTGTCGGCGACAACAGTTCTTGGATTCTGAGTGTTACCATCACTCCATTGTGTGAAATGGTAGCCGTAGTTTGCTGTGGCAGTCAAGGTGACAGATTGCAGATAATCCACCGTGTTGCTACCCGTGACGACACCCATTACATTGGATTCACTTGTACCTGTAATAGCATACTGATTGTAATCAAATTCTGCTGTAAGAGAGGTGTCCTTAATCAAGACAATACTCCTTGGATTGTCGGTATTGCCATCACTCCACTGTGTGAAATGATAGCCATAGTTGGCTGTTGCGGATACGTTTTGTGTGGAAAGATAGTTGAAAGAGCCAACCCCTGCCACAGTTCCCATGGTGGGATTGTCTGAGGAGACAGACAAAGTATAGGTGTTGTAATCGAATTGGGCAGTATAAGTCTTGTTGCTGTCTGCGACAATAGTTCTTGGATTCTGTGTGTTACCGTCACTCCATTGTGTGAAATGGTAGCCGTAGTTGGGTAAAGCGGTGAGCGTAACATGTTGCAAGTAATCCGCTGTGTCGCTACCAATAACAGCACCCATCATGTCAGATGCACTTGTTCCGACTATCGCATATTGGCTGATTGCGAATAAAGCCGTGAAAGTTGTGTCCTGAGTTAAAACGAATGTTCTTGGATTATCGGTGTTGTTATCGCTCCACTTTGTGAAGTGGTAGCCATAGTTGGGAATAGCGGATATTGTACTCGTGTCCGCACAAAACAAAGTTAACAGAGACACCTCTCCAATTGTAGTATCGGCACTTTGCAATACTCTTTGGAACGAAGGAGCATCAGGTTCTTGCAAATAGTCGCCATACGACGACCACCGCAAGGAATAAGAATCTAAGCTTCCACAGGGAATATGGATTTCCTGGATAGGACAATTGTAAAAACAATTTCCGCCCAATGTAGGTGCTGTTGGATTATTGGAAATAATCGTATGTAGGCTACTACAACCGTAGAAAGTACGATTCCTGATTGAAGTCACGGAATGGGGAATAGTGATGGAAGTGAGATTGGAACAACCGTAGAAAGCATAGGAAGGTATAATTTGAACACTATCCCCAATGGTTATGGACGAAAGATTGGTACATCCACTGAAAACGGGACAAGAGGAGCTTCCCATTGATGCGCAATTTATTGCATTAAAGACGACAGATGTGAGGCCGCTGCAATCATAGAAAGCACCTGTGCCGATGGAGGTGACAGAATCAGGGATGGTGAGTGAAGTGAGGCCGCTGCAACCTGAGAATGCATAAGAAGGTATATATTGAACACTATCGCCAATTGTTAGAGACGAAAGATTAGTACAACCACTGAAAACAGGATAGGGGGAATTTTCCATTGACGTGCAATTTATTGCATTAAAGATGATAGATGTGAGACCGCCACAATCATGGAAAGCACCTGTGCCGATGGAGGTGACAGAATCAGGGATGATGACGGAAGTGAGGCCACTGCAACCCGAGAAAGCATAACAGCCGATGGAGGTGACGGAATTGCCGATGATGACGGAGGTGAGGCCGCTGCAATCTTCGAAAGCATAACCATCGATATAGGTGACGGAATTAGGAATGGAGAGGGAGGTGAGACCACTGCAATCACAGAAAGCATAATAGTTAATGTAGGTGACGGAATTGGGGATGGTGATGGAGGTGAGGCCGCTGCAATCATAGAAAGCACGCTCGCCGATGGTGGTGACGGAATTGCCGATGGTGACGGAAGTAAGGCCACTGCAACCCATGAAAGCAAAGTAGGGTATGTTTCGAACACTATCTCCAATAGTTAGGGACGAAAGATTGGTACAACCTGAAAAAACAGGATATGAATAGCTTCCCATTGTTGTGCAATTTATTGCATTAAAAAAGACAGATGTGAGGCCGCTGCAACCCGAGAAAGCACGATCGCCGATGTGGGTGACGGAACTGGGAATTGTGACGGAGTAGAGGCAGCTGCAACCCGAGAAAGCATAACTGCCGATGGAGGTGACGGAATTGGGGATGATGACGGAATTGAGGCTGCTGCAATCTCGAAAAGCACGTTCGCCAATGGTGGTGACGGAATTGCCGATGGTGACGGAAGTTAGACCGCTGCATTCTTGGAAAGCAGCCTCGCCGATGTTGGTGACGGATATGGGGATGGTGATGGAAGTGAGACTATGGCAACTATGGAAAGCGCCAGCACCAATGGAGGTGACAGAATATGGAATTGTGACGGAAGAGAGACTGCTGCAACCAGAGAAAACATGACTGCCTATCGTGGTAACGGCATATGGGATGGTGATGGAAGTGAGTCTGCTACAACCAGAGAAAGCATAATTGCCGATGGATGAGACAGAATAGGGGATGGTGACGGAAGTAAGGCTGCTACAACCAGAGAAAGCATGACTGCATATCGTGGTGACGGAAGCAGAGAAGAGGACGGTAGTGAGGCCGCTACAACCTTCGAAAGCATTCTCGCCGATGGTAGTCACGGAATAAGGGATGCCGACGGAAGTGAGGCCAGAACGACCAGAGAAAGCATATTCCCCTATACTGGTCACGGAATAGGTATATCCGTTGAGTGTTACCGAAGATGGGATGATCAAAGAACCTGTTGGTTTGGTGTAACCCGACCAAGGATTGGAGGTTGAACTGCCAGGGTATGTTACTTCAACGGTACGGTCGGATGCAGAGATTATATTGTAGTACAATGTATGTCCCGTGGGGGCCACTGCACTAAAATCAGATGCTTTGCAGACAAAACAGCAGGCTAACAAAACTAATAAAAAAAGATACTTTTTCATATTGAATGATTTATTGGATTTCTATCTTATTGATTATTCGAAAGCAATTTAAAATGAAATTAAAAAAGAACCGCGAACTTTTTTTGTTAGAATCGAGGTCCTAGGAAAACCTTCACTACAAACAAGAAAGCTCGCGGATTGCTCCGTGAGCGTTTCTCCTTTCTTGTGTAGTGAAATTGAAATTTCCTAGGTTTCGATTCTGCTAAGAAAAGCAAAAACGCTTTATTATTTTATGTCTTTAATCAATAATTTACTACATTTTATCTATTTCTGTTTTTTGTGAATAACTTACTTTTTTCTTATTGTGTGGTTCAATAGTTTGTTTTTCGCAGCAATCGTTTTCTCGCTTCGGCATAGAGAAAGCAAGCTCTAACCGTTTTGTTTTCCACTATTGAAAACAATGCAAAAGTACACAAAAAATTTCATATAGAATGGCAGTCATTAATAAAAAATATCGGCTTATATATAGATATATATGTATTAATCTGTTACGTCGGAACAAGCATTAGCCTCAAATGCTTTATTAATGGTTATGCGTAGGTGCCTCCGTTGTGAACTCGTCCCAAAATCAGTATATGGTGACGAGTGGGACACGACAAAAACACCACTGGGTCACTCCTATAAGCGACCCAGGAACGACCGAAGAATGGTGCAATAGTGACCCTATATAGTTCTTCGGACGGGCCCTCAGCATTGCCAAAGCAAGTTTCCGTATGTGCTTATACTCATTCGTTGCTTCGCAACAACTGCCAAGAATGATTCCAACTGCCACAACTGCCAAATTGGCAGAAGATAGGTTGCTGCTGTTGGAAAGGCAGCGATTCGGTCATGTTTTCCATATTTGCGATGTTGGTTATTAGGATTATATTCCCATAACTTCCTCTACAGTCATTCCGAGGCTGGTTGCAATAATATCCACGGGGACTCCAGCGGCTTTCAAATTGCGTGCATTGCTGATTTTTTCTTCTTTTCGACCTTCTTTCAAACCTTCTTCTCGGCCTTCTTTCAAGCCTTCTTTCAGACCTTCTTCTCGGCCTTCTTCTCGACCCTCACGGCGTTCGTTTTTCATTACTGCGAGATTGGAAAGGTAGGTGTCGAGGCTGATGTTGTATTTGGCGCGTTCTTCCTCGTCCATTTTGACGAGTTCGGAGATGTTGCCCACCCTGTTGAAGATGGGTTGCTGCTGTTGGAAAGGCAGCGATTCGGTCATGTTTTCCATATTTGCGATGTTAGTTATTAGGATTATATTCCCATAACTTCCTCTACAGTCATTCCGAGGCTGGTTGCAATAATATCTACGGGAACTCCAGCGGCTTTCAAATTGCGTGCATTGCTGATTTTTTCTTCTTTCCGACCTTCTTTTCGCCCTTCTTTCAGACCTTCTTCTCGTCCTTCACGGCGTTCGTTTTTCATTACTGCGAGATTGGAAAGGTAGGTGTCGAGGCTGATGTTGTATTTGGCGCGTTCTT
>JAZUIX010000035.1:0-6544 GCA_045642445.1 Bacteroidales bacterium
GTCGTAGGTGTAGCGGGTCTCTCCCGCATCGGGATGGATTCGCTTTGTCATTCTGCCCAACATATCGTAGAAGTATCTTGTCTTAAAACCTTCGGGGTCGGAAACGGAATCCAGTTGGCCGAGGTTGTCATAATGCATCCGAGTAATACCTCCGTTAGCATCGGTCACCTGCACCTGATGTCCGTCATAGTCTGCATATTGTGTGGTGACGTTGCTGTTGGGGTCGGTCGTGGTAGTGACGAAACGGCGGTGCCCGCCCATATCGTTGCCAATACTGTATGCGGTCTGTGTTGTCACTCCAAGGGGCATTGATACGTTGATTGTACGGTCCAGTACGTCGTATGAAGTAGTGGTCAGAGAGTTGGCACTATAACTGGAGTTGTACTGCCCTCTATGAGTAGAAGCGTTTTCCGCAACAGGGTCGTATTGCTCAACATTGCGTCCAAAGGCATCCACAACGGCACGCCCCGACACCAGCATCTTGTTGCTATTTCCCACACGCAGACCTTTCTTGGTCTGTATCGCCTGACCGAAGCCATTGGTTAGCACTGCCGTCTCGGTGACAAGATTGCCGTTGTCGTCATAGTGCTTGCTCACTGTGTAGGGATGTCCTGTCGGTGATGTGCTGAAAGTATATCCCTGCGGGTTTAGTCCGTTCTGATAGTAGTTCATCGGGTGGTATTGATTCACCAATGACGGTGTGCCGCTAGTATTCATCGGCGAGTTGACCGATACAAGGCGACCGGCAAAATCGTAGCGATAGGTCATCGTACTGCCAGTGGGGTCGGTGACTGTCAAAGGTTTGCCAAAACGGTAGTCGTAAGTGGTGTTCATTGTCTCGCCGTGGGAGTTGACAATCTTTGTGGGATAGGTGTGTACCACGTTGTCGAAGGTGTAGTTGTAGGTCATGCGTTCTCCGTTTATGTTCTCCGGCAGAATCGCAGTTTTCAGATTGCCATACGTTGATTCAAAAACAAAATCATACACGGAACAGTCGGCACCATTGAACAATACCTGTCTAGTTAATTTGCCATGTGCCAAGTCGTACTCAAACTTTGCTCTGCGCATTGTTGCTGTTGATCCTGTCGGCATAATGGCATAGTCTCGCCGCAGTCTAATAAGATTGTTGGCCAGTCCTGTATAATAATGGAAGTCTACCACAAGGCCGTCGTTTGCATCGCTGGTGTCGCCAAGGTCGATATACCTTTTCACATTATGGTAGCGGTCGTATTCCATGCGCTCGCCCACAACCAACAGAGGGGTGTTGCCTCCTTCATAGAATGTGGTGAAGGTGGCATCGACTGCGGGATAGCTGACCATCGGGCAGGTCGTGTCTGAATTCAATGTGTCGCCACTTGTGTAGTCCACATATTTGCTGTCGTACAGTTTCTCTATAAAAAGAGTGTTGCTGTCTACGTAAATCAGTTCTCTCTTCAACTTTCCGCGGCGAAGCATGTTGTTATTGTGATAGGTGCGGTCCGTCTTGCGGTAAGCATTCCCCGTAGCGGGGTCGATTTGTGTGGTCGTAACGGTCTCGAACCCATAGGAGGTGCGCTCGTAGCGGTCGTAGCGAGGGGAAGCATACGCAAACTCCGTCATAGTGGTTGTGGCACCATTATTGCCATTCAGCGGGTCATGAGTTGCCAGCTTGGTCATAAGCCATGTGCGAGACGGCTGGTTGTAATCGGGTTCGGACAGGGTGTATTCAATCTGAAAGTCGGCATTGTTGAAATTGGTCACGCTGCGCAGCAAGTTGGTGCGACCTCCTTTGTTGTATCGGACAATCAGGCTATCCTCGTTGTTCGAACTAACCAAGTCGGGCAGACCATCGGCATCGACATCCACAAGCTGGATGTAGTCACAGTTCACACTTCCGCTGTATGGACTACCATCAACTCCAATGGTCACTTTGAATAATCCCCATAGCGTGAATCCGTAAGTAAGACCACCGTTAAGCGATTCGCTATAGTTGGTGGAAGCGTGAAATCTGGTTATATCAAGATTCATAGGTGAAGTCCACTTTCCATTTCCCCTGTTGAATGATACAGTTGTTACAATATTTGAATCTCCAATAGAATCCACAATCTCTTCGATGCCATCTGGCATAGGCATTGTTACTAAATCAGGAAGTCCATCTCCATTCATATCAAGCATCATTCTCTTGGTCAGGTTGTAGGAACCGCTGACGCCTGCACCGCCCTGAATGCTTCCTTGCCAGACATTGTGGAAGGCATCAGGCAACGAGCCACCCACGCTGACGGAACCGCTGACACCTGAACGGACGGTATTACACTCCCACTTGCCGTCATTCACGAATCCGTAACCGATATTCAAATAGACTTCGCCTCCTTTCATAATGAAGTCTGCAAGGCCATCTCCGTTAATATCAATCCACGAGCCAGAAGCCTCGTCGCAGCCGTTACTGCCACTACCTGAAAGACTTCCACCATTCTCGCTATTTAGGGTAAACAGAGCATCACCTTGCGAACTGCATATTATGCGTTCTTGTGTAATGGGTGATGCACTGTAACTGATGCCGGAGGATGTTGTCTTGGAATTATTGTTGTCTGCAAAGGCGGTCGGAAAATCACGCATAATACCGAGTCCACCCCATTGCTGGCTGTACTGCACTCGGTCAAGACCCACATTATCGGGATAACGGTCTCCGTTCAAGTCCATATAGTCCATTACAACTGTATTTGTTCCCTTGCTGCCTGATAGTCCTAATCCTTTGGCGCCAACCGACCAGCTTTGTGATTTCGATCGATTCACTTTGCGTACGGCCTTGGCGGGTGTGCCATTTATCGAGGCCGCAGGCACGGGATCATCGTAGGTGGTTGTCTCTGGCAGGCCAACTTCGGAAGTGGCTGCAATGGTGTCAGATGCCGAATACCATTGCTTTTGCAGAGTGTTGCTGATGCTGTCGCGTCCTATATAATTCTGTCTGCCGAACGACACCCATGCCTGGTGTTCCACATCGGGGGTCATCTCCACCCAGTAGGATTCGTACGACAATGGATTGTACAGGTTGTTATGGTTCGATTGGAACAAATCGTATGAAGTATCACTGCTCATAGCATTTGCGTCAAGTCCGTCCCCACTATGCAGTTGACTGCGAAGACCATTGGTATCTGAAGGATTGGAAGTCCCTGCCACCAACATATCGGGTGGCACAAGTTTGTTCACGTTTATGTAGTCGGCCCGTACTCCTGTGTCAAGCGAATGGTAGGCAAATTGTCCCCAGCCTTTGTATAGCGGGCCGAACAGTCGGCGGAATAGCGGACGGTCGTAGAGCGTGTCGTAGCCGTCATGTGCGATATCTGAGTGGTACGGTACCCATCCCTCTATGGTGTCGGTGTAGCGGGTAGTGTCTATTGTGTTGGTGAATGTGTTGGTGTCATACCTGAACTGCGTGGTGTCGGGGATGAATCTGACGTAGGGGCGGCACTCCACCCGACCCCACTTAGGGTCACTGCCGGTCGAACGTACAGTGAAACAGATGGTGCTGTCCTTATATAGGAAGCCATTTTCACTCAGCGTATGTGGACCATATCCAGCATAGGTCGATATGTTTCCTCCAGCATTAATCTCAAATTCTAAACTGTCATCATCAACAGTATAGTCACCCTCGATAATGTAGTAACCGTCCACAGGAGCCTGGAAACAATAGTCTGCCGAAAGGGCAAAGTCATTTCTCGAATCATAACCCTCCATGTTCCCCTCTTGATATTGGATTTGATGCCAGTCATAGACTTCGTCAAACTGTCGGCTCACTTTTGAACGCAGCCGGAAGAACAACATATCACCCTTGCTAACACTGAATATGGAATCATAAATGTACAGATATTCAGGATGGTGTTCATCATAATAGCATGTATCGCAGATGTCAAATGTCCGCAGAATGTCACCGGCAGTAGAATATAAATGGTTTTCGTTAGTGGTCACTTCTTTTGAATGTTGGAATGTGTACACGATGCCGTCTGCGTGGCGAGCCGCTCTGCGTGTGGCGCTAGTGTCCTCTTTTAGACCGACATTGGAAATCATCCGTATTAGTCCGTCACGCGGTGCTATCCACACCCTCACGGCCTCTGTGTTTGGCGAATCGTCGTGATAAGAGCAATCCCATTCTCGGTGATATCGTTTGACTTTAACAAAATAGGACTCATTTCCAAAGGGCTCGATGCCTACAATGGTGTCGGGGTTTTGGAAATAATGATTGTAAAAGTTTAATGCAGTCAATGTGTCGGATCGAAAGGAAGTGTCGCTGACCCATATCCGCTCACATGTGATGCTGTCGTTCACTTCGCCGTCGAAGATAATGCCGCCGCAATCAGAAGCCGATATGACCACTGGTGCCACTTCAGTCTCGTCTCCTTCTGTCCGGTATAAAGTAAATTCGGGATCACCGTTCCGATTCAAGCTGTTGAACAGTACCTGCCCATTGTCAACCAGATCGACCAGTCCGTCACCATTCACGTCGGCAAAATAAGTCGAGGTTGTGGATTTCGAGTTTGTCCAACTGGCACTGCCGGAAAAACCGACTGCGAACTGGCCACCGAAAGTGTTGCTGTAGCTGCTTTCTTGCAGGAAGTGCGAGGCTCCATTCACTTCAACGGGACTTACAAACTCTATTGTGCCATCGCTGCTATGCTTATGACGGCAGAAATACATTATGCCATTCTTCACATATACCTTGTCGGCCAAACCATCACCGTCAAGGTCTACCAAAGTCATAAGGCTTTCACTTGCCGACTCGCTGCGGGTATAATTGCCTCCGAGACTGGCCGATGTCAGGCATATCACAGGGCCAAAACCGCCGGAGGCTGTGCCGCCGACATTCCAACTGGAGGAGTGAGACAGTCCCAGTCCGGTGGCTTGGCTGGCGGATGTTATACCTTGTCGATCCGACAGAAGATGACCGTGAAGATTGTCGTTTGAAGCTGATATGTCGCTTTCTACCTCCGACCCGAACATTTCATCCTGTGTGGGGGCATCATAGTAGTTGAAATGATAGGTACTTCCGGCATATCCCCCGTCAATCTCCGAAATCGACTTCATAGGATACCATGTCGTGTCATATATATATATCGTCCTATGTTCAGTATCGGTACCTGTTATCGCCGAAGGATAATTCGCATCGTCATTTTTCAGTGTGTCAAGAGTGTCAAGATTAGTTGTTGTGTCTTCAATCTCTGTGTAATTCACAACAAACAACAACACACTGTCTTCATCTTCGTCTGGCTGTATACAATGGCAGCGGGCTGCAAGAAAATTGCGCATTCCATTGGCGGAACTGTCTATTTTGGCAACGGTGGTTAGTCGGTTCTTGAAACACGTCTTGTAGTCATTCTCCATATCAAACAACCACACCGTCAATATACTGTCTTCCTGTACTATAAATATGTTGTTCAGCACTTGGTCAGTGATTTCTTTGAAGCCGTTGTTGCACGAAACGGGGATATCCGTGGTTGAATTGGCGGTTCGGCAGAAAACAACGGTGTAGTAGCCGTCATTCTCTTCAAATCCAGTATATGAGATGCTGTCAAGGTATAGTTGGCGTCCTGTTGCACCATGGTTTCGCACGGTGGCAAGGTCATAGTAGTAACGCACACTGTTACCATACAAATCTCGGCTTTCACATAGCGGCCAACGGGCAATGTTACCATTGTCGTCACATAGTTTTTTGGGGAATGTATTGCGTGAAGAATCTACATATTGTCCGTAGCAGTGTGTCGTGCCATTACAGTCCACAACCTCCCACCAGTAATCCTTCGGACTGTTACCATGTCGGACAATGCTGTCGTGGGCATCGCCTGTGCGGGCATAGAATTGTGTGCCGTCAGGCAGGCGGTTGGTCTGTTGGTTGGTTCGGTGAGGCATCGCGCGTGGCGTGCCGTCGGCATCTTTGGTAATCAGTTGCTCTCCGTCAAGCAGGTAGATCTCGGTTTCCTTGCTGGCATTGTAGCGGGGTACCCCCCATCGGGTGTCTAGCGTGATGCTCGGCACAGGGATGTCCCAGCCTACGCCAAGCCATCCGCTGCCGCCGCCGCTGCTGTAATTCAATGCTAGGTTGGGCTGCATACCACCACGACCAGCTGGGATGACAATGGGGTAGCTTACATTGGCAGTGCCGTTGTTGTTGGCCGTGGGCGGTTGTATTGTCGTCATTCCGTCCATCGGGCTGGCGGCCTCCAAATTGCTCATCATGGTCGGAACGAAAGCCTCTGTTTCGGGCATCTCCGGAGCCTTCAGCACTTCGTTCACGAAGTCTGTAAAGTGGCTGGTGAGGCTTACTATTTCTTTGTTGGCCGTGTCCACCTCTTTCCTGCTCAGGCGCACCCACTGCCTGGCAGATTCGTCATAATAACTGGTGTACACATCCGATGCGGTGTAGCCGAATGGCAGTTTGGTTTCATCATAGCGCATGCGAAGTTCCGCGTATGGCTTGAAGTGTTCTCCGCCCGGCAGCAGCCTGTAGCCCGCACCGGCACCGCCTGTGACGTTCACCATGCCTTGCGGCATCGGCTCCAGTTCGCCTTCCTGC
>JAZUIX010000036.1:0-7479 GCA_045642445.1 Bacteroidales bacterium
GAAACAAGGGGTTCTTGCATGTATTTTGAGCTCTGAGAGAGCAGAAGTTTGATACATTCTGTCCCTTTTCCGAGTATCGGCATCTTGGGTGCCAAGTGTTTGGTGATGTCGTACATATTGATAATCTGATTTTTTTTTGCCGTTTGGATTACAATTACAGATTACAATTGAATTTTTGAGGGGTACATTTTCTTCTTATTCTTATCTATATATCTATATATTAATTAGTTATAGAATATATAAAGAGGGGTGTGTAACGCATTTTTTTAACTGTAAGACTGTAAGACTGTAAGATTTGTTAGTTTGATTTCTTCTAAAGGCTTGTCATTCAGTTGTTAAAACCTATAACCATAACCTTACAACCATTATTTGTCCCATTTTGTCTTGAAACGTCTGGATTTGACGAAGGCCAGCAGTTCCTCCTGTTCCTCGCGCAGCATCTTCACTATGAGGCGTTTGCCGAGATGTTTGCGGAAGCGAAGCTCGAAAATCACGTCGTTCTTCGTCTCCTTCACCGAACCGTGAGAGGTGCGGAAGAGGGTGTTGTAGCGGCTGCCGCTGTTGGTGGCGTAGGGGCGGAAGCAGGAAGTGCCGTCGTCCTCTGTCACCAGGCGCCCTCTCTGGCTGGCGCGGTCGCCATGAGCCACGAGGTGGGGGTTCTCCTCGAACGTGCAAGGATAGATGTTGATACTGCCATTCTCGGCAAACGTTGTAAGGGACTCGTGATTTGGGTGTCTTCACATTTTACACCTCGCATTTATTGATAAACGATAATTTTTTTCAAAAAAACAATATTTTTTTTGTGTAATTCAAAAAATAGTTGTATCTTTGCATCATCAAAATAAGAACAAAAACAGAACTAAAACGACATAACAAAATGAAGACCAACAGCATAAAAAGCATCCGCATCCTCTACAGCGTGTTTGGGGGCATTCTTTTGATTTGTGTCGCCCTCTTTTTCTGCAACGTTTTCACCTACGCCGAGCAGTTCGAGCTGCTCGAACCCAACTGCGAGTTCCGCAGCATCATCATGGATGCCAACGACAGCACCTATGTCGCCTTCCAACCCGTGAACTCGCCCGACCCCGACATCAAAGCGCACGCCCATATCCGTCACTTTGATGTCGACTTCTATCAAACCGACGGGCAGTATGTTTCCGACCCACGCAACGTTTGGGCGTTGGTTCTGCAAATTGCCAGCATACTCTCCTTCGGCGCCATCGTGGTGCTCGTGGCCATCGAACTCGTGTCGCTCTATCGTAATGCCAAGCGTGGGCGTATTTTCCCGCCCCGTAGCACTTCGATGCTTACCGCGATAGGGGTGCTGCTCATCGTGGCCTCGTTGTGCCTCGACACGGGCAACTTCATCCAACACTCGCTGGCTTTCGACATGCTGAAAGGCTCCGACTGGCAGCCGAGCGTGAGTTTCACCATCAACTTCACCCGCATCTTCTTCGGCCTTACGCTCATCTTCCTCGCGCAGATTTTCCGCATCGGCCGCGACCTTCAAGAGGAACAGGAGTTAACTATCTGACCTAAAACCCGCAAGCAATATGATAATCGTCAACCTCGATGTAATGATGGCCAAGCGAAAGGTTTCGCTGACAGAGCTGGCTGAACGGGTGGAGCTGACCCCCGCGAACCTCTCCATCTTCAAGACCGGCAAGGCCCGCGCCGTGAGGTTCAGCACTCTGGAACGCCTTTGCCGCGTGCTCGACTGCCAACCCTCCGACCTGCTCGAATATCGACCCGACGAAACAGACGAATTTACAGATTAATCATTAATTATAAACCTCAAATCAATGAAAAAACTTTTCACACTCATCATGCTCTTCGCCCTTTTGGGCAGCATGTCCTTCGCTCAGATTGGCACCAAATCCACCGAGAGAAAGACCGACCTCACCGCCAAGGTGCCCGTCGACAAGAAAGTAAAAATCGGCAAGCTGGCCAACGGTATGACCTACTACATCCGCGCCAACAAGAAACCCGAAAACCGTGTCCAGTTCCGCTTGGTCACCAACGCAGGATCTGTGCTTGAAGACGACGACCAGCAGGGTCTCGCCCACTTCTGCGAGCACATGGCTTTCAACGGAACCCAGTACTACAAGGGCAACGAGATGATCTCCACCTTGCAGAAAAACGGTATCGAATTTGGCCGTGGCATCAACGCCTGGACTTCCTTCGACGAGACCGTGTACTATGTTGAACTGCCTACCGATAATGCCGACCTCGTGGAGATGGGTTTCAAAATCCTCGACGGCTGGGCTTCGAAACTGCTTTTTGAAAACGACGAAATCGAGCACGAGCGCGGCGTCATCCTCGAAGAATGGCGTGGCGGCCTGGGTGCCAACGAGCGTCTGCGCAAAGCCACTTGGCCCATCATGCTGAAAGGCTCGAAATACGCCGAGCGTCTGCCTATCGGACTTGAGGAGGTCATCCGCACCTTCCAGCGTCCCGTCATCACCCGCTTCTACAACGATTGGTACCGCACCGACCTTCAGGCCGTGGTCATCGTTGGCGACATCGACGTGAACGCTATGGAAGCCAAAATCATCGAATATTTCGGCAACCGCAAGGCTGTTGAAAATCCCCGTCCTCGTCCCACTTTCGACGTTCCTGGCAACAAGGAGCCCCTCGTGGCCATCGCCACCGACAAAGAGGCCACAGGCGCCAGCATGATGCTGTTCTGGAAACACGCCAAAGCCCCTCAGGGCACCATTGGCGACTATCGTGCAAGCCTCGCCCGCAACCTTGTCAGCTCAATGCTCGACGACCGCTACAACGAGTTGGCTGAAAAGCCCACCGCACCCTTCATGTATGCTGGTGCCGGTTACGGCGGTTTCTTAGGCCGTACCTGCGATGCCTTCATCGGCAGCTGCGCTCCCAAGGAGAACAAGATTGAAGATGCCACCGAGGCCGTCCTCGCCGAAATCTTCCGCGCCGTGCAGCACGGTTTCACCAAAGGCGAGTTTGACCGCGCCAAAGAGGAAATGCTCGAAAACTACCGCAAGATGGCCAAAGAGGCCAACAAGACCAACAGCAACAACTTCGCTCAGGAGTACACCAACAACTACCTCGAAGGCGAAGTCATCCCCGGCATCATGAAGGAGTACAGCTACGCCAAGGAATTCCTCGGCGAAGAAGGCGAGAACATCATCACCCTCGAAGAGTGCAACAACTTGATCAAGGGCTGGGTGACCGAAGAGAACTTTGTTTACAACCTCACCGCCCCCAAGGTTGATGGCTACAATGTGCCCACCGAGGCCGATGTGCTGAAGATCTACAACAAATGCCGCAATGCCAAGTACGACGCCTGGGTCGACAACTTCAAGGATGAGCCTCTGTTCGACAAACAGCTGGCCGACGTTACCGCCAAGGTCTCCAAGGAGAACAAGGTGCTCGACTTTAAAGAATACACCTGCCCCAACGGCGTCAAATTCGTTGTGAAGCAAACCGAACTCAAGGATGACGAAATCCAGATGAACTCCTACGCTTGGGGCGGCACCTCGCTCTACAGCGACGCCGAATTCTACAATGCCACCACTGCCGCCAGCATGATCGACGATGCCGGTATCGCACAGTTCAGCAGCACCCAGCTGGCCAAAAAACTCAAGGGCGTGAACATCAGCATCAGCCCCAGCATCGGACAGCTCACCCAGGGTTTCAGCGGCTATTGCGTGCCCAAGGACCTCGAAACCATGCTTCAGATTCTCTACCTCTATTACGACAGCCCCCGCAAAGACAAGGATTCTTTCGACAAGAACATCGACCAGCTGCGCAACCAGATCAAGTTCCTCGGCGCCAATCCTCAGTATGCTTTCATCAAGAAGTATATCGAAACCATGCGTCCCAACGACCCCCGCGCCATCGTCATTCCTTCCGAAGAAGACATCCAGTCGCTCAACCTCGACCGCATGTATGAAATTTTCCGCGAGCGTTTCAGCAATGCCGCCCACCAGACCTTCTTCTTCGTCGGTAACATCTCCGATGCAGACATCAACTTGATTGCCAAATATCTCGGCAACCTCCCCACCACCAAATCCAAAGCTGAAAGCTGGAAGAAACTCAAGGATTACACCTTCACCGGCACTCCTCGCGCCACCGCTTACAAGGGTACCGACAACCAGGGTACCATGCTCATGCTCGGTGTCACCAAGGGCTACAAACACAGCACCAAGAACGCCGAAATCATCGACCAGCTCAGCGCCTGCATGGAAATTACCGCTCTCGAAATCATCCGCGAAAAGATGGGCGGCACCTACAGCCCCAGCGTCAACGTCAGCTACGAGCGTCTGCCTGAAAGCGAGGTGACTTGGATGTTCTACATCAACTGCAACCCCGACAGCTCCGACCTCATCGAGAATGCCGCTCTCGAAATCCTCAAAAAATACATCAACGAAGGTCCCGACGCCGAAACCCTCGCCAAAGTTCAGGAGCAGCAGATCATCAACCGCCAGAACGCAAAACAGAACAACGGTTTCTGGATGAGCCAGATTATGGGCAGCTACCGCTTCAACGAAAGCCGCGACTACATCGTCAACGATTACGATGCCATCGTGAAATCCGTTACCGCAAAGGATATCCAGGATGCAGCCAAGAAATTCATCGACATGAAACACTACATGACCGTATTCCTGAAACCCGAAGCCGCCGAATAACTTTGATGGCTTATACTAAAAGAAGAGGCACCTCGCACGGGTGCCTCTTCTTTTATTTCAATAATGCCGTTCAAATTTTGTTACGAGAATTACAATTCGGAACGAAGTTCTTCGTTCACCTCCAAGGGGTCGTAAGTCTTCTTCTTGCATTTTACATTTGCGGTTTTACCGCACACGCAGCCACCCCGCTCCCCCGTATAGGGATCCATACTGCTGCAATGCCGCTTGAACTCGCCGTGCTTCTTGAAAAGAATCTTCACACCAAGTCCTACCATCAGCAACGCTACAGCTGAAAATGCACACACCAATGTAATCAAAACTGTTTTCATATTACAACAAAAGAGCCACAATTTCTTGCAGCTCTTTTTTTCTCGCTCCCCAAGCAGGACTTGAACCTGCGACCCCCTGATTAACAGTCAGGTGCTCTAACCAACTGAGCTATTGAGGAGTGTTGCTCTTTTCCTTTTAAGCGAGTGCAAAGATACACTCTTTTTTTGAATCAGCAAAATTTTTTTTTATTTTTTTTGAAATATTTTCTTCAAACAACTAACTATCATAATGTTGCCAACTGCAAAAAATTTACTATATCGCTTGCCATAAGGCTGCATTGTGACTGTTTTTGTACCGCAATATCGGCAGATTTGCCATGTAGCCACACACCCAAACAAGCGCACTTCTCTGCATTTAATTGATTATCTTTATTTTGCGACAAAATTCCCAATAATATTCCCGTCAAAACATCTCCACTCCCAGCCGTGGACATGCCCGCATTTCCCGTGGTATTCACATACATAGCGCCATTTGTGCCGGCAATCTGCGTGCGATGCCCTTTATAAAGAATCACCGCCCTCAAACGCTTTGCCATCTCCAGCTGTGCCTCCATACGCTGCTCGGCATCATCAAAGCGGCCAAACAAACGCTCAAACTCCTTGGCATGGGGTGTGAGTATCGTGACAGCCTTTCGTTGCGACAGAAGGGGAAACATCGCCTCCCGATTCATCGCCAACATATTCAAACCATCGGCATCCACCACCAGAGGCTTTTCGCTCGAAGCCTTCAACAAAGCAAGCAAAGCCTCGGAGCTTTTGGTGCCCAATCCCGGCCCTACAGCCACGGCATCATACTTTGCCAGCTCATCGACCGTGAAAAGATGGCTCCAGCGCTCCTCATCCTCATCTATCGACACCATTGCCTCGGGGACGGCCACCTGCATGATGTCGACCCCCTTCCTGGGCACATGTACCGTCAACAACCCTGCCCCCATACGCAAACAGGCACGAGCAGCCAACACAGCCGCCCCCATCTTGCCATAGCTTCCCGCCACAAGCAACGCATGCCCGTAAGTGCCTTTGTGGCTCTCAGGGGAACGGTTGTTCAAAAAATCGGGACGCTGGGGGTCGGTCACTTCTATGATATTCATAACGTCTATTTTTTGGTCAAAAAAAGCGGAGCCAGATGACATCGACTCCGCCATTTTATATTTGTTGAAAACTCTTAAAAATGATAGGTCAAACCCATTTGATAGGTCAAAGTACGGTTCGAAGCCTTGTAAGGCGACTTCATCGTGCTTGTCAAACCATAGTAGTAGTCGCCCCCGAAATGCAGCTGCCAGCTGGGATTGATGCGAATTGTGAGTTCTGCGGCTGCAGCCAACCCCGCATCCCAACGGCTGTCGAACTCGGGTTCGAAACCCCGTTTCCAACCATTGCCCGAAGCACTCGTGGCCGAGAAAATATAGCCATTGCGGTATTGCGAGCACCAATAGGCGCCATATACGCCGCCCATCACATGCAGACGCACCACCTTGTTGCCCAAGGAAATGTCGAGCATCAACGGAACCTGCAGATACATATTGTTGCAACGGGTTTCGTATTCAGTACCCGTAACAGTTGTCGTCAGATAATAATTTTTCGACATCACCTGAACTCCCGTGCGGATGCCCAACACGTTGCCGAACTTATATCCCGCACGAACGTCCAAATCCAGCCCTCTGCCAACGCTTGCAATTGAGTTTATAGGATAATTGGTCAGTTCCAAATTGTTGCGAGAACCGCCAAGCAAAATACCGGCATACCATCCATTCACCATCAAAGGTCCCAAACCAAGGCTGTCCTGATCGTCGTTTGCAGGCGAAGGGGTGCAATGTTTCACATTTGGATTATCCTCGGCAGAATGTGCGCGATAGCCCCTCTCGCTCTTATACAGGCCTGCGGCCAAATCGTCCGTATCGGGCTTAGTTTCGGGTTGCGAACCCGTGGCCGTAATCTGGGCATCGGTAAGGTACACTCGGGTCGAGGGGGTCACCTGAGTCACAAATCGCGCCCTCAGCAACGATTCGTAGCGTTTTGAAGGCACCAAGGCGTAAGCCATCACACCTTCTTGTTTTTGCACGAACACCCCGTATTTGTCGAGAGAATCCTGAGGGACGTCACGGCTGGCAAGCGTTATCACAACCGAGATATACTCTTTTGGGGCATCCGGGTCGGCAACCTGCGCCCTCACGCCCCCCATCACGAGAAGCAACAACACCGCAACAACAATTTTCTTCATTTTATTCAATTTTTGAAAATGCAAAATTACTAATATTTTCCGACATAGCAAAGAGTTTTGTTCAGATGTGCCGAATAAAGAGCGAAGTGGAAACCGATTTTCCATATTTCGCATCGGTTCGACACCCGGTAAAACATCAAAAAATCCCTCAATCATTATTATTTCCGTCCTCGATTCTTTTATCGTTATGGTATCGTTATCGTATCCTTATGGTATCGTTATGGTATCCTTATGGTATCCAGGATACGATAACGATACCATAACGATACCA
>JAZUIX010000037.1:0-5792 GCA_045642445.1 Bacteroidales bacterium
CTGAGCGGAACGAGGGAGTGTAGCGGGCTACATGACCGAGTGACAAACAGCAAGATGACCAAAAACGGCCAAAATCACAGAAAAGTATATTTTCAAAATATTTCATGTTTACGTTGAATTTATAGAACCCACCTTAATTCTTATACGTTCTCAATTTTAACTCATCCTTCGGAAAAGAGGCGTATGAGTTCGGAAGCGTAGCTTTTTGAAACGGGGATATTGTCGACTCCTTGATGCTCTATTTCGGCAAAAACGCCATCGGGTGTGCGACGGATTATCTTGACTTTTGACAGATTGACAAAGTAGGATCGGTGACAACGCACCAACCCGTTGGCGGCACACACGTCTTCGACCCCTTTGAGGGTGTTGCGCAAACTGTAGCGTACCAGTTTGCCCCCATCGTCGTAAAGTATTGTCACATAATTGCCGGCTGATTCGATAGAGATGATGCGGTCGGCTCCGATCATAATCTTGGTATTGCCTTTATCGTCGACAAAGCGGACCATGCCTGTCTCGTTTTTCGCCAATCCTTTTCGCAAATCGTCCACAGTCTTTTCCGACTCCGAGAGACGGGAGTCGAGGTCAAAAGCTTCAACGATAATGGTATATATGGCGTAGGGAAAGATATTGAACGCAAAGGCTATCAGCATAATGCGAGGCAGAAGTTCAAAATAGCTAAGTTGCAGCACCAGGGACACGAACAAGTCGACAAAGAGGCAGATGATGATAAATTCCACCAGCTGCCACACCAAAAACTCTATCTTGGATAGATTGTGCCGCACAAGGGTGAAACAGAGAATTGCCCTGCTGCATAACAATGCCACCAGTTCGATAGCACAGACTATTGGCTGATAAAACTCCAAACGGTCGTACCACCTAAAAATCCACGCATCAGACATACCGAATGTGGGACGATACAGCACCACGAAAAGCAATACGAACAGCGGTGTCGCTATACTGAATATTAGGTTGGGTTTGAGTTCGTAGAATTTCTCGGATATTGGCATCTTTATCGAATTAAAAATTTAGAATTTAGAATTAAAAATTAAAATTTGACTGCAACTTCTTAATTCTTCATTTTTCATTACTAATCATTTTCTTCTTTCGCAGCCATGGGAAGAGGTCGTATATGGTGTTGAAATCCTTGATCCATTTCAATCCGGCACCCTGTTTGTAGGGCAGTTCGGTACGAGTATAGTAGCTGGTATTGGAGCGGTGGAAGCCATAGACATGCAGGTAGGGGTTGATTTTATACCCTGCCACAACGTCGCCCACCAATACGTTGGCGGTGGTGGCATCCATCTCGTTGGTGCCCGTGCCGTAGCCGAAAGAGGATTCGAAATAGAATTTGTCCCATTCCTTGCTGATGCCCACATCCAATTGACCCGTGTTGGCTGTGGCACCTGTCTGATAGGTCACGTTGACATCAACCACCTTAATCATATTCGACATCACGCTGCTCATCGAGGTGGTGAGCACATCGATGCTGCTCAATCCGTTGTAGTTGTTGTCAGATGAAATGCCCGTGCTGGCAAAACGGCCCAACATCAATAGCGACACCGACTGGTTGAGCATGTCTCGCTCGTTGTTGCGGTCGATATATGAGAACACTTGGTCGGATACTGTCTGATCTGCATTGGGTAGACGGATATCGAACTTGATGGAGGGGTTTTGCATCGTGCCCGAAAGCATGATGGCGTCCTGCACCTGTACAAAGTTGTCAGTTTGGATGGCCGAGCTGCCCAACAACGATGCCAGGTTGACTCGCTGGTTGTATACAGCGCTGATGTCGAATCGGGCATTGTCGATGCTGCCTGGGAAATTAAGCGTGCTGCCCTGTTCGATGGTAAAGTTCTTTTCCAGGAGGGAGAGGAGCGAAAGCGAGAATGTGCCCGAGGCAAACTCGTAATCACCCAATACCGAAGGTTTGCTTTCGGCGCCATTCAAAGTGAAGCGGATGTCGCCACGGCCTTGGGCCGTCACATCGGCAGAAAGTTCGGAGAAATCCATAGGCAGATGCAGACGTAAGCCAGGAGTCACAGCCAGGTTGAGTTCGAGCCTGATGTCGCCTGCCGATTGAAGCTCAGGAGCTCGCTGCCTATTGGCGACGGGCTGGTTGGAAACAAAGTGTATGAAATCCTGTTCATCGGCCTGAAGCCTGTTGCTGATAGGCACATGCAGTTCGCATCCGTCGAGGGTCGAAGCATTCACCAATATCACAGGATGGGAAGCCGTGCCCGACATCGTGCCGTTGGCCGAAACAAACAAGCGGCCATACAAAGCATTGTCGTGGGGCCGACTGTCGAGCACCAGTATGCGGTCGGTGCGCAACGTCAGGTCGAGGAGCAGATCCTGATGATTGTAGGATATTTGGCCATTCACTTTGGCGGTATTTCCTTGTGCGTCGTGTATGGCGAAATCTTTGAACGACAGGGTGTCGTTGTTGATGACAAACTTGTCGGCAAAAGCGTAAGTCACCCCTGTGGCATCAACCTGCAAAAATCCGTCGGTGATAGCCAGCGACCCGTCGAGCTGGGGCTTTTGAGTGGTGCCGGCGAGGTGGAAACTGCCACCCACGACGCCATCGATGCGTGAAGTGAAATCTGACAAAAGGGGTCCGATGGTCTTCAGGTCGATATTGTTCACATCGACATAGAAATCCAACGTGGGCGCTTTCTCTGTCAACAAAGCTGTTCCGTGGGCCTCCACAGGGCGGTCTCCATTGTTGTCCTTGCTTGACAGGAGGTCGAGATAGAGCCTGTTTTCTTCCGCTTCCCAGTTGGAACGCACATCCACACGTCCCAGCACCTGATTATTAACAGTACAATGGTCCACCGTCAGTTCCGACTCAATATACGGGGTTTGCGAGAGTCCTCGCATAATGAAATTGCCGTCGATGTTTCCCTTCACGTCGATATGTTTGTCGGCAAGGAACATCTCGCTGATTCTATCGAGCGAGAAATCGTCGAACGAGACTTTGAGGTAGTCGGCTTTTTGTTCTGTATTCTGCGATTGATGATTGGCGGGTTGTGGACCCGTTGTGACAAAAGCGCTGACTGCAACCGACTGGTTTATGCCGTATATTTTCAGGTTTTCCACCTCCACACGCTGATTATTGAAAACGATGTCTTTAACATTGACAATGTTCCAACAATAGCCTTTGAAATAGAATGTCGGCTTGGTCACTATCAGTCTGTTGTCCTCCTGCGTACTGGTGAGGAAAAATTCCAAATCGCCTTCGTTTTCAATTGTCGAGACGTCGTCGTCCCATCGGAGCGACAGCACAGAAGTGCGGCGTCCCACGTTGGCGTTGACTTTCAAATTTTCCACTATCGGGTTGTTGCTCTCGCCCAAAGCCATGCCGCCGATTTTAACATTCAGTTGATAGTTGCTACTCTGCGAACGTGTGTTGAAACCCACATCATGCAACGTGATGTTCCCCACCGAGATGTTATCAGAACGGAACACCAGTCGGGCCGACTCGTTCAGGTTGTAATTGCCGTGCAAGGAGGTGCCTGCGGCCAGTTTCACCTCGGGCATCAACTGACGGAATGTGCCCAAATCGTCATCCCAGTAAAGGTCGACATCAAACGAAGCATCGGCCAAAGGCAACACGTCTACAGAGTCGGCCTCGCGAAAAGGATTGTAATAGGTAGGGACATATTTGTCGCAAAAATCATGCACAGCCAAGGGGAGGTCGGAATAGTCAAAATAGCCTTTCATAGCCACGAGCATCCAGTCGGTGTGCAGGGTGAGGTTCTTGTAGTCGTTGCTCTCATCGGCGGTAAGGGTGATGTCGTTGGCGGCAATCTCGCGGCTGCCTATGCGACAATTGATGCCGCTGGCCGACACCGTTCCCGACAGGTGGTCAAAATCGGTTCCTTGCAAATCGGCACGGATGCGTGTGGTGACCACCACCGACGAGTCAGCATTCGGGAGCAGCCTCAGTTCTTTGAGACGGGCATGGCGTATGTCGGCATCAAGTTCGTAGGCGTGGCGTCCCAGGTCGGCCGAAGCCGTAAGATCGCAACCCACCAGCGAATCATCGAGACTTATATCTGCCGACAGCCTATGATTTTCAATTTCTGCCGACAAAGTGGTGCGATTGATGTTTCTGCCGTGAAACTGCGTGTCAAACAACCTGCCATCCACCGAAGCCGACATTGTCTTGAGGTTAAAGCCTCTGCCTTGCAGCACCAGGTGCAATCCCGTGCGCGACACCCATTCGTTGGGCAGCAGGGCGCGGACACCCAATGTGCGGGAATCCACCTCGCCCACGTAGACATAGTCGTGCTGCAACGTGTCGTATTGAATAGCCACCTGTCCCTCGATGTCGCCCACATGTGTGGCCAGATTCATCTTGGCGGCACAACTCTTCAAACCACCATGGAAGGAAACATTGCCGTTGATGGTGTTCATCTCGCGCAGCAAGTCGGGCATGACAATCTGTACCGGCATAGGATGTTGAACAGCCAGCAGGTCTTTATTGGTGACATGCAGGTCGCGCACATTGGCGTGAATCTCGGTTACGGAAATATCGGGCAGCCCTTTGATAAAGCCATTGAGGTGGGCATAGCTCTCTTCACCAAAACCGGCCAAGAAATCCACGGCGTGCATCTCGCTCACGGTGCCGTGGCAACGTCCCTGCGGCGTAACCCTGCAGGCCAACCCCCAAAGCGAAGGAGCCCAATATGCCGCCTCGCACAAGTTGGCGTGAGACCCCGGCTTGAAAATCACATCGTGATGCACATTGTTGCAATAATCCGACATGGCGTCCCAACCGTTATACGTCAGACGGCAATCCAGATACAGACAACTGCTGTCGGTAACCAGATGCATATTCTCCGCCTGAATGATATGGGGCGAGACGATGCAGTCGAACGAGAGGCTGTCGATGTGCAGACCCGACGCCTCTGTGGTGGAGAACGACACCATGCGGCAACGGACGCTGTCTTTTATCACCCGCACATTCTGTATACGGCTCTCCACATTATTGTACTGCATGTGGGGTATCACCACCCCATGCTCGTAATGCACCATATCCTCCGGCTCAGGCAAATCCTGCCGATAGGTCACATTGTGCAGCAGCAGTTCCTTTACTTCCACACGGAAAGGTTTCGAAGGCCCGGTGGAAGTGTCGGGTTCGGTCGAAGCATAGTGGTCAATAATAAACTGCAGATTGGTGTTATGTTTTCCCGAAGGCAGCCTTATCGACTCAAAATGGTAATAAGCGTTACGCAGCACCACTTTGTCGAATTTCAACGCCATGTTCTTATATGGGAAATGGGTGAACCTGCAGGTAAGTTCCTCACATTCGAAAATCGTGTCGTTTGAAGGCGAAATCAACTCAACATCATCCAAAATCACATGGCTTATAGGGCTGAAGTGAATGGCTCCAATACGCACCTTGCCACCCCACTCTGCCGACATTTTTTGTCCTACCTTTATGCCGACAAACGACTGCACCCATGAAAAATTGAGCATAGCCACCAACAGGTAGATTCCCAAAAACAGGAAACCCATCAAGCGTCGGACAGTATATTTGTCGAATTTTGCCATTAAAACAATAACGCCTACACGTGATATTTATTATGTAACGGTAAAAAAATAACATGATACAATCCTATTGTACAAATGAGTCAATGGATAGAAAAGTGCCGAAGGCACTATCCCACCGACTTCGGTGCTTTAACCCCACACTCGCAGTGTGGGTTATACGATGCCAAAGTGTATCTGCGTCCCGAGGGGACGCTCCAAAATGTGGCGGACAATATAGAGCGTCCCCTCGGGAC
>JAZUIX010000038.1:0-3693 GCA_045642445.1 Bacteroidales bacterium
CTCAATAGGTTTGATGATATAGTCTGTCATAATTCATGAGATTAGCTACAATGCAATAACGCTCTATCGGCACATTTATTTCTCATTGCAGCATATTTTATCGGATGTTTGCTACAATAATATCGGTAATAAATACTACAATAGGAATGATAATCAATAAGAGGAATCGAATCATTGATTTTGTTGGATGTTCTTTTTTGTATTTTTGATACTCCGTTATTCTTTTTTTTCGAATTTCCTTATTTCTATGCCTGTAGATAAATAATGAAATGCAAATTCCAATTCCAATTCCGAAAGGTAGAAATGGCAAGTTGGGCAGTTCATACAAAGCCAATCCGTGTTCAAAAATCCCTAAAGCATTTACGATAATTCACGTGCAATTTTCGATAATTCTCGTTAAGCGAAGCGCAAAAAACACCCGCATCATCGCTCCGCGCATTCGGTCCATTCGGTTCATTAGGTGTTTTCTCATTTCACACCGAATCGACCGAATGAAACGAATAGTGGCCTGTCGATCGAGGTATTCTTGTAATTCGTGTTCAAAAATCCCTAAAGCATTTACGATAATTCACGTGCAATTTTCGATAATTCTCGTTAAGCGCAGCGCAAGAAAACGCCCTCATCATCGCTTCGCGCATTCGGTCCATTAGGTTCATTAGGTGTTTTTCTCATTTCACACCGAATCGACCAAATGAAACGAATCCTGCCGGATCTGAATTATCAACAAAACCCGAACCCCGCCCTTGGGCATGATGCGTTGTAGTCGGCAGATATTCGTGCAATTTGTACAATTCGTGTTCAGCACACACAAACAACGCTTTAGAGCCATTGTAACCGAACACGAATCTCTCGAATCACACAAATGCGTGACGAGTTCGAGAAAGTTAAATAGTGTTAAATAGCGAACCAAAATTGAAGTTCTCCGACATTAGTGAGAAAACCGGAAAAAAATCATACCATCATGAAACGAATCCTATCATTACTGCTGCTACTGGCAGCCACGATGTTCACCACCGCTCTCCATGCCCAGCACTTCGACTGGGCAAAAGGCTACGGCTCCTCGCAGGAAGGCTGCCTGATCAAAGGCACCGTCACCGACAGCGACGGCAACATCTACATCCTCGGCCAGTTCACCAAGGATGCCACCTGGGACGGCCAACGCATCCTCCCCATCGCCCCCTACGGCCCTGGGCAGAACTCCATCAATACCCTCATCGCCAAAATCTCCCCCAGCGGCGAGATGCTATGGAAAAAGGTCATCCACTCCAACAATGGGCAAAACAACCTTCCTATTGATATAAAGTTGTTGGGCGATACTGCAGTTGCCTGTCTGGTTCAGGTTCGACTCCCATCCACCGATGCCTACTGCTACTATCTAGATACCCTCATCCCGTCGACTTCGGATTACCCCATCAGTACAGAACAACTTAGCTCTCGCATATGTACATCTCTGATCATTTTAGATTTCGATGGAAATATCCTCGAAGACCATTTCCTTTATACATCTTATGTTGACATTGATGGTAATGATATTGTTTACGACAACCCCGACCCCAATGTCACAACTCCAATACTGAGAAATTTATGGCTTCGTGATCCTTCTTTCGACATCGACAATGACGGCAATGTGTTTGTATGCCGCATTGCCCAAGACAAATTGGACGATTTATACGATGTGCAAAAAGGGACAATCAGCGGAATCAAGTTTTGGGTTGATGGAAGACATATTGGAACATCCTCTGTAGAAAACCATGCTATGGGATGGTTCCCACAAATAATAAAGTACTCTCCCCATTTCGATACTCTTTTGACAATCAGAAATGTTGTGCAGTCATGCGACAGCGTGGAGTATCAGTCATTCACTTCGTTGAAAGTAGACCGGGACAATCATGTTTTTCTCATCGGAAAGTTAATTATGTCCGGTTATCACACAAACAACATTGTTATAGATTCCTCGCAGGACATCATCCTTCATCACCCAGACCGTACCGTCATCAAAGGTTACTTGCTGCATTTCGATTCGGATTTGAATGCAAAATATTTAATCTCTCTTGACGACAGTGTAATTAATCCGACAATTCCAGCAATGGTTCCTTTCCATGACATTGTATTTGACTACGACAGCAACCGATTCTTCTTGAGTGCAACATGTAACCGTGGTTTGAATGGAGATACGGTGAATTTCTATTCTGTACCAATGTATAGAGGGATTCCTTTGAATGTCAAAAATGATGCAATTATAATGGCATTCTCTCTTTCTGAAAATACTCCTGAACTCCTGTCATATGGCAGTGTCCCATCTATCCGCTCTTCAGACTGCAATACAAATAGTATTGGTAATCTTGCCTGTGGAAACAATCGTGTGTTTCTTCAGACAAAATATCGCGGGGGCGTTAGATTCCCAGAAAATACCATTCAATTTAATAATTGGAACGACCAAAGTTTAGGACTGCTGATTTTCGACTACTCTTTAAAACCTATTTACGGAGTACATTACTTCACGAGTTCTCCCAATTCAAAGCCTCAGTCCATTTCGTTCTCCGACAGTACACTGTATTTGAGCAGTCTGTTATCCAACGATAATGCCACCTTCGGGAATATCCACGTATCTGAGCAAGGATATTTCTCATGTGTAGCAAAGTATGTTGATACAGCCTTTATGAGCTGCTATAGTGGGGAATCGGGCGATGTGCGCATCGTCATGGCCGAGGACGGCAACGCCTTTGTGGCCTATCCCAACCCCTTCCGCCAGCGCGTGAACATCGAATACTCCGGCCAGCAGCCCATCACCGCCGCCTACCTCACCGACATCATGGGCCGCACCGAGCAGGTTGAGCTGTCCGCCAACGGCAACGGCCGCTACACCCTCGACCTCACCGCCCGCCCCCAAGCCGCCTACCTCCTCACCCTCGTGACCCAAGACGGCCACCGCCACACCGTAAGGCTCCTCAAGCATAGCGAAGTCTTCGGGCAATGATGCCTTTCGGCAACATTTTCAGCCAACAGCTGTGAGATTTTGCACCCTTGTACGTTATTAAGGTATAAAATCAGTTTATCATGAAAAAATTCAAACTCTCAATCTGCGCTCTACCTACAAGTATCGCCAGAATCATTCTATTTATAGCAGGCATGGCGATGATAGCCTCTTGCACGGATCGTAATGCTTATGTAGTCACAAGATACAACCTCAACAACCAGACGGAACACAAGGTGGCCGTCGTGTCGGCCACTCTGGGAGATGTGGTTATAGAACCCGGGCATACCGCCCAGATTGGCCTTCTCGAAGACTTTGCTCCCTGCCTGAATGCTGGGGCTGCCATAGGAGGACCGTTTAGGTATTGGTCGGTAGAGGTAACCTTTGACGACACCCTTGCCACCCATTTCGTCTTGGAACAGCTGGACCACGGGGAGGTGAACTGCATCCCAGCCGAACACAACCTCTTGATGGACTCCAGCTATGAGAATACCTTGAAGACTGAACATGAATGGCAGATGACCTACACCCTCACCGAGGAAGACTACAATCGCTGTAAAGGAGAATAAGGAACTTATTGAACTCTCTCCGTCGAACACCTACGAAAAATGTATTTTTAAACGATATTACCATGAAGAAACTCATCCTCATCGCCCTCGCAGCCTTGTCCTTTGCTGCCTGCGAAAAAGAAGAATGGACAGTCAATATTGAGTCTGGCA
>JAZUIX010000039.1:0-13374 GCA_045642445.1 Bacteroidales bacterium
GTGACAAAAATCGTCTAAATTTCATTGGAAAAGTGACAAAAATCGTCTAAATTTCATTGGAAAAGTGACAGAGGGGCGTTCAGATCGGAGTACCTGCGTTCAAAAACAAAGGTAACGTGTTGGCGGAATTAATTATGATATTTTGTCCCGAATTTTCGAATGATAAGATCCAGATTGGATTGGAATGGTTAGAATTACAAGAAGCTTGCTGACGCAACAAATGGGATAGACAAATATTCGTATAATTCTAACAATTCTGGCCGCATCTGCGACAATAATTCTTTAATTCGAAAATTCGGGATAAAAAAAGTCAAAAAGTTCATCCAACGAGTCATATCTATTCCGCCAACGGGTAAAGGTAATCCCTAATTTCACATGTAGGAAGGCCTATGATGGTGGTGTCTATCAAATGTGGTCTTATCGTCGTAGATGAATTTGTCTTTACGATAATCCCCAAAGTATATTCCCGAACCGCTCAAATCTGTGCCCGAGAAATCAGCTCCATCTAACAAACTATCCGTAAAACAGGTATCCCTCAAACACAGTCCTCGGAAATCGGCTCTTCGCAAGTCCAAATCCGAAAGGTGACACCCAGCCAGATTCTTCCAATTGACTTTAACGAGAATCTTGCCATCCAAATCTCGCACCTCGGTAGTTTTCTCCGAAATCTTGCCATCCCAGGTCTTATAGTGAATCTTATAATTTTGTGGGAATACGGTGTCTTCGTCAAAGAGACAAAAATCAAAATTGGTTCCACTAAGATTAGCTCCTTCAAGATTTGTCCCTCGCAAATCCGCATAAGTAAATGTGGCATTTATCATATTGGAATATCTCATATCCAAATGGTTGAAATCCACACCAGGCAGATAAAGGCCACCTAAGTATGAATTAGGTCCACAAGGTTTATGCGGAATCGACCTCGACTTTACGTCATCAATATCGTAAATGATGTTTTCATCATCTACCAACACCGTGCAACCTCCCCGTGTTTTAAGTTTTAACATCATTGTCGTTTCCTCATTCTCCGTTCAAAACGGTGTATACCGTGCGGCGAAGATCGCCCGCCTCGTTATCGCCGTCCCACGACCAATACATGGCTCCGTGCAAGCCTTTCTCGAGTATGTACTGGCATTTGAGGGTCAGCGAACGCAGATCCTCATAGCCGAAGGCGTAGGAGCCGTCGCGGTCGTCGGTCATATAGGGCACCATGGCTTGCTCGTCCCAGTGGTAGGTGTAGCCCTCCCAATTGCACACCTGCGTGAGGTCTGCCGCCGAGGGTATCCCCGCCACGCCGTGGCCGTAGAAGGCAAGCCCCAAAAAGAGCTTCTCGGGCGGAATGCCTGCCGCCAGATGTGCCCGCACGGCGCTGTCCACCGTCACGGCTTTCACCAGCGGCGAATCATACAAAGGGGTGTTGTGGTAGGGCGGGCGACCCATGTCGTAGGTCATGATGTTGGTGAAATCGACGTATGGGTCGACAGCAGCAAAATCGATGTATTGTGCCGTGCAGATGGTTGCCTGTGTGAGCAGTTTGTCGGGACCTATGGCGGCCCTGATGTCGCGCATGAGGAGGGTGTAGTTCTTCGTATCGTCGGGCGAGGAGGAGATGCCCGCCTCGGACGAGGTGGGGTACTCCCAATCCATATCTATGCCGTCCAAATCATATTCGTCAACAGCACGTTTGCAATCGGCGGCAAACGCAAGGCGCTTCAAACTGTCGGCAGCCATCTCGCTGAAACGTCCCGCCGTCCACCCTCCGATGGAGAGCAGCACCTTGAGCCCTTTGTGGGCCTCGGGCGACTGGCGCAAGGCGCAGATGGCGCGCAAGCGTTCGGGATGCTGGATAATCAAACCGTCGAAAGTCTCGTTCACATTGCCGAAAGCGTAGTTGATCTGAGTCACATATTTCCCATCCGGCATCTCGGGCGTCCACGAGCAAACGTATGCCACCACGGGCACTTCCGCCTTCTCCGTTTCGGCGGGATTGCAGCACCCCGCCACAAGCATCGCCGCCATTATCAAAACGACTATTTTCCTCATCATTTTCTTCAAAATTTTTCTTTTGCAAAGATACGACAAAATTTTCATTTGGCAACATTTGTCGCGACTTGTGATATAATTGTGCCAGCACGGCACGTCCCTACACTCGTAATATATGATTTCTTTATTTTAACATTTCCACCCCTATTTCGTCTCTTTGCCCTCCCATCATATCTCAACCGTTGGTGGGAGAATATTGGGAGAATATTGGGAGAATCTATTATCAACGTCCTTGTCCGGCAATATCCGTGAACTAGCGAAGCGTGGTCGCGACCGAATGGGAGTCCCGAAGGGATGCGAAGCACAATGGCCATAAAAAGATTTTTCGAAAATTTGCGGTCATTTGCGAACATTCTCGTTTAGGTCACCAAATTGGCCACAAAGTACCTTCCCAATGGGGTCGGTGCTAAAAATCCGCGACGATGATATGTGCTCCAAGTACAGGGAAAAGCATCGAAACAAGGGGTTCGTGCATGTCTTTTGAGGTCTGAGAGAGCAGGAGTTTTATACATTCTGTCCCATTTCCAAGGGTAGGCATCTTGGGTGCCGAGTGTTTGGTAATGTCGTATTTCATTGTTTTATTGCTTTTTAGATAAATTGAGGGTTTGTTTTTCAGACAATAGACAGTTAGACAGTTGTTTTTTTGAGGGGTACAGTTCTTCTTATATCTTATCTATATATCTATATATTAATTAGTTATAGAATAAATAAAGGGGGTGTTGTCGTCCATTTTTTTAATTGTCTAACTGTCTATTGTCTGATTTGTTAGTTTTGATTTCTTCTAAAGGCAAACGCTATGCGGATTTCAAATCCTTATAACAAGTTGGTGCGGATTTCAAATCCGCACCAACAGGGTTGCTTTACTTCTTTGAGTCTTTTTTCCCTACAAGGCCAAACTTTTGCCCACTTGTCAGAAAAAATGCGTATATTTGCAACGTGAAATCAAAATAACTAAAACAACAACAAATAAAGAAAACAACTGTAAAATAACATATTAACATAGCGTTTGCTATTTATTCGGCACAGCTCTGAAACCTGAGAAATTTCAATCGCAATCATCACGAATAAGTCAGCCAAACGTCCTGCGTATAGCGCGGACGTGACTTATCGATGATTGCGGGCAGTTCTCAGGGCCTCAGAGCGTGGATAATCACAAGTTCCGCGCTTTTTTTGATGCCCCGACCTGCCCGTAAGCCTGAATGATAAGCACTCGCACTAACACAAGGCGCAGATGAACGAAAACACGTCTGCTCCCGACAGGGGCAGCCAAATCAAATCAAAAAAGCGCGTGGCCGACCATGGCGAGGTGTTCACCAATCCCCGCGAGGTTAACGCCATGCTCGACCTGGTGAAGCAGGAAACCGAGCGTATCGACTCGCGTTTTCTCGAACCCGCCTGCGGCGACGGGAATTTCCTGATAGAGATTCTCAGGCGGAAACTGGCCGTGTGCCGCCAAAGGGTCGAAGCCAAGCAATATACGCAGTTGCAGTACGAGCAGAATGCCGTGCTGGCGGTGTCGTCAATCTACGGCATAGAGCTTTTGGCCGACAATGCCGAAGCATGCCGCAAGCGGCTGCTGAGCTATTTTGTGGAGCAGTACGAACAACTCTTCCACGACCGCTGCAAGGCGGAGTGCATAGCGAGTGTGCGTTTCCTTTTAGACAAGAACATCATCCAGGGCGATGCCCTCAGTTATCACCGAGCCGACAAGCCCGAGGAGTGGATTGTGGTGAGCGAATGGAGCATGATAGGGGGCGGCATGATGAACCGCAGAGATTATGAGTTCAGCTATCTGGTGGGCGACAGCAGCGAGGCCGACCTGTTCAGCGACGTGCCTTGTGCCACCTTTGCACCCGTATATTTTCTGGAACTAAACAAGGAGCGTTATGGAGAACAATAGTTACAATCCCGATGTGCTCAACTGCTTGGCCAACTTGAGCAACGACGAGGTGTTCACCCCTCCCACTTTGGCCAACCAGATGATCGACCTTCTGCCACAGGAGTTGTTCTCCGACCCCAAGGCAACTTTCCTCGACCCCTTCTGCAAGAGTGGCGTCTTTCTGCGCGAGATAGTGAAGCGTTTGGACAGAGGTTTGCAAAACGTCATTCCCGACCGTCGCGAGCGTATCGACCACATAATGCACAAGCAGGTGTTCGGCATAGCCATCACAGAGCTGACAAGCCTCCTGAGCCGCCGAAGCCTCTATTGCAGCAAACACGCCGACGGCGAACACAGCGTGAGCCGTTTCGACACCCCCGAGGGCAACCTGCGCTACACCCCTCTGCACCACACATGGGAGAGAGGCAAATGCCGCTACTGCGGAGCCAGCCAAGAGGTGTACGACCGAGGCGAAGCCTCCGAGCAATACGCCTATCAGTTTATTCATACCGACAACCCCGAAAGAATCTTTAATATGAAATTTGATGTCATTATAGGAAACCCACCGTATCAGTTGGATGATGGAGGTGGCACAGGATCGAGTGCAATGCCAATCTATCAAATGTTTGTTGAACAAGCCATGAGGCTAAATCCTCGATATTTGACAATGATAATTCCATCTCGCTGGTTTACGGGGGGAAGAGGGTTGGATATTTTTAGGGAAAAGATGCTCAATGATAAGCATATAACAATTCTTCATGATTTTATTAGTGCATCAGATTGTTTTCCAGGTGTGGAAATCAAAGGGGGAGTATGTTATTTTTTGTGGGAGCGAGATAAAGAGTCTGCTTGTCATATCTATACTCACAAAAATAATGAAATTGGAGAATCCACTCGTTATCTTTTGGAAAAGGGTTCTTCTATTTTTATTAGAAATAATGAAGCTATAAGCATCTTACATAAGGTTCAATGTTTTCACGAAAAAACATTTAGTAATATTGTTAGTGCGAATGATCCTTTTGGATTTGACGTTCGTGTAGCTAATAGTTATAAGAGAATAAAGCCAGATTTTAGAAAAGAGTATTTTGAAGGAGCATCTTTATTATATTATAATGGATGGCGCAAAAATGGTTTAGGTTATATATCCGGAGCATATATCCGAAAGAATCAGTCATGGAAAGATTGTGTCAAGGTTTTTATTCCTAAGGCATGGGGAGTAGGAGATCCTTCAACTGATTGGCTTACACCATTCATTCCGGAACTTAATTCCGTATGTACTGAAACATATCTTGTAGTTGGGCCATTCGATACTATAGAAGAAGCTAACAATGCTATTGCTTATACTCAAACAAGATTTTTCCATCTGCTTGTATCCCTTGTGAAGATTACGCAAAATACCATGCAAAAAGCATACACTTTCGTTCCCCTTCAAGACTTCTCCCACCCTTGGACGGACGAGATGCTTTACAAGAAATACAATTTGACGGAGGAGGAAATAGCTTTCATCGAAAGCATGATCCGCCCCATGGAATAGAAAATAATCGAAACAACCTGAGCGTTCTTTGAAATAATATTTGTAAATCGACACAATAAATAACATCAGTTGCACATTATAGCATAAAAAATATAAGTTATGATTGAACTGACTCTTTCGATTGACAACCCTGCCCTGCTCCCCAGCTTACGCAAAGTACTGAGCAGCATGGAAGGCGTAACTATCAAATCCTGCCGAAGCCACAAAACAGGCATCGAAGAGGCTTTGGATGACGCGGCAGCCGGACGCATATCCTCTTGGAATAGCGCAGAAGAGATGTTCAACGCTCTGATGTCAGACAAATAAACTGATCCTGTTGATGCTGAATACTGGCACACATTCAGATTTGTTCAAGTAACCACCCCCGCCGATTTACAAATTATTTCACACGAACGCCATAAAAAAATTGAAACAACCTGAGCGTTCTTTGAAATAATTGAAAATATTACATTGTTAAGGCAATAAATCGACATTTTGTTCGTTTATATAGGTGATGAATGAATCGTTGATTGATATTATCCGAAAATACTTTGCAAGCCAACCTGTGGTGAAGGCATGGATTTTTGGCTCCGTGGCTCGAGGAGAACAGACCTCGGAAAGCGATATCGACATCATGGTGGCTTTCGACCAAGATGCACATATAGGCTTGATGAAGTATGCCAAAATGTACACAGAGTTGAAAGAGCTGCTGGGTATAGAAGTCGACCTGGTGCAAGAGGGAGCCCTGAAACCCTACGCTGCCGCAACTGCCGAAAAAGATAAAATCTTGATTTATGAGAGAGCCTGAACGAGACAAACAACTGTTGGCCAACATCGTCGAGGCAATTGATTTTGCCACGGATTTTGTGGGGCAGATGTCGTATGAAGACTTTACGCACGATAAGCGTACTTATTTTGCTGTGGTGAAGAATATAGAAATTATAGGCGAGGCTGCCTACCAACTCACTATTGATTTCAAAAACAATCATCCAGAAGTCGAATGGAAGGTGATTATCAATATGAGGCATATACTTGTCCATGGCTATGCCGATATAGTACCTTCCGTGCTATGGGAAACCATCAAAAACGACCTCCAACCTTTAAAAGAACAAGTGCAACGGTTTATTGCCCAAATGTAATCTTTTCTTTATTTTCACACGAACGCCATAACGAACAACGACTATGGCGAAAGAAGAACTCTTGCTCTCGAAAGTGGAGCAGCAGCCGATGATTTATGCATACGAGCACATCGGCGTGGCCGGACACGAAGGCCTTATCAAGGTGGGTTACACCACCCGCAGCGTGGAGGAACGCGTGAAAGAACAAAACCTCACCTCCCGCACCCGCTACCGCATCCTCGGCCGATGGAGCGCCATGCGCCACGACGGCACAACCTTCACCGACAAGAACGCCGTCCACCCCATCCTCCGCTCCGCCCATATTGCCAACCCCGAAGGCGAGTGGTTCCGCTGCACGCTGGCACAGGTGGATAGTGCCGTGCGCTCGGCTCAGATGGGCAGCAACACCCTGCTGCAACGCACACAAACTTTCGGCATGAGGCCCGAGCAGGAACGCTTTGTGTCCACCACAGCCGAATATTTCCGCCGTTTTGCCGAAGACCCTTCCAATCGCGGTTTGACGCCCCATTTTCTTTGGAATGCCAAGATGCGTTTCGGCAAGACGTTTACCACCTACCAGCTGGCAAAACGGATGGGGTGGAAGCGGCTGCTGGTGCTGACGTTCAAACCTGCCGTGAAGACGGCTTGGAAGGACGACCTGGCAGGACATGTGGATTTTGCAGGATGGCAGTTTTGCGAAAAACAAGAGGACAGGGAGTTCAACTACGTCAATGAGCGAAAGCCTTTCGTGTGCTTCGCCTCGTTTCAGGATGTGCTGGGCAAGAACGACGCCGGAGGCATCAAAGTCACCAACGAATGGCTGAAGACGGTGGATTGGGATTGCATAGTGCTGGACGAATACCACTATGGTGCCTGGGGCAAGAACGCCAAGGAGTTTTATGAGAAGAAAGACCTGGCGTATGGCAGAGCCTTGGAGGTGGAGGAGATGATGGCCGAAGACGACGATAAAAAGTCGTTGGAGATCAGAGAGCTGTATGACGAAGGTCTGATGCCTTTGAACACGAAGGCTTACCTTTACCTCAGCGGCACCCCTTTCCGCGCCATATCGAGCGGCGAGTTTATTGAGGAGCAGATTTGCAACTGGACATACAGCGACGAGCAACGCGCCAAAGAGGCTTGGCAGGGCGAGGACAACCCCTATCAGTCGTTGCCCAAGATGGTGATGCTCACCTATCAGATGCCGGACAGCATCATCGAGGTGGCCATACAAGGGGAGTTTGACGAGTTTGATCTGAACGAGTTTTTCAAGGCCGAAGGCGAGGATTTTATTCACGAGGAATATGTGCAGAAATGGCTCGACCTGATACGCGGCAGCTATACAGAGAACATCGTGAGCGAGTTGAAACAGGGCAAGGAGAAGCCACCGATGCCTTTTAGCGACATACGGCTGGTGAGTTATCTGCAACACACTTTCTGGTTTCTGCCCAGCGTGGCGGCATGTAAAGCAATGGAGCGTCTGCTGAAGAAACCCTGCAACAGGTTTTTTCACGACTATAGGATCGTTGTGGCGGCAGGCAATGCGGCAGGCATGGGCGCCAAGGCGGTGGAACCCGTATACAACGCCATGGGCAATCCGCAACAGACAAAGACCATCACCCTGAGTTGCGGCAAACTGTCGACAGGGGTGACGGTGAAGCCTTGGTCGGGCATACTGATGTTGCGCAACACCAAAAGTCCCGAGACCTATTTTCAGACAGCTTTCCGTGTGCAGTCGCCCTGGACGACGAAAGACGAGGAGGGCAAGGAGGTGGTGCTGAAGCCGACATGCTATGTTTTCGATTTCGCCCCCAACAGGGCCTTGCGGCAGGTGGAGGAATACAGCTGCCAGCTGAACGTGAACGAGAGCAATCCCGAGAAGAAGGTGGAGGAGTTTATCAAATTTCTGCCCATACTGGCATACGACGGCAGCAGCATGAAGGAGATAGACGCTGCAGGCATTCTCGATATGGCTATGAGTGGCACCACGGCCACATTGTTGGCACGACGATGGGAAAGTGCGCTGCTGGTGAATGTGGATAATGCCACGTTGCAAAGGCTGATGAGCAGCCCTGAAGCCATGAATGCATTGATGAGCATCGAAGGATTCAGATCGCTAAACACCGACATCGAAACCATCATCAACAAGAGCGAGCATGTGAAAAAGACCAAGCGGGAGAAAGCAGATAACCTTACGTCCAAAGAACGGAAGGAACTGAGCGAGGAGGAGAAGGAATACAAAAGCAAACGCAAAGAGATTCAGGAAAAGCTCATCAAGTTTGCCACCCGAATACCGGTGTTTATGTATCTGACCGACTATCGCGAATATTGTCTGAAAGACGTCATCAACCAGTTGGAGCCAGATCTTTTCCGCAAGGTGACAGGTTTGACACTAAAGGATTTTGAATTGCTGGTGAGCCTCGGAGTGTTCAACAACGAATTGATGAACGATGCCGTATACAAGTTTAAACGCTACGAAATGGCAAGCCTTTCGTACACGGGTATTGACGCAGACACAGGCACAATCATCGGTCTTTGGGATACTGCCATAGATACAAAAATCATTGAGGATAGAGGCATTGTGAGCGAGGTGGAAGACAATTCTATGGAGGAAAAAAGTGAAGAGGCAGGTGGCGATGAAGGCATCGAGGTTGGCGACAGGGTATTACACAAAAGTTTCGGCGAGGGTATTGTGATGTCGATTGACGAGAGATATATCATCGTGAAATTTGCCGACAAGGATCGAAAATTCCTATATCCCCAATCGATCGAAAAGGGGCATTTGAGTTTGTGCGAGTAAGTCACTCGGCTCTTGCGAAGGCGAAGATGCTGGTGTCGGTGTCGGCTGGGAGGTAAGGCATATAGGGACAACCGGTGGTATCGGTGACTGTAAGGGGACGTATCAGGCACACCACCCCTGCACGAGCTTTCACACGGAAACCCATGGCGATACTGTCGTTGTCCAACTGATAGGCCTGTTTGTAGAATTTAACCTGGAAGTATTCCTGTGGAATATGGGTTTGCGACAGCATTTTGCGAAACCGCGGATGGTTATCGACCCATTCTTTGCGTTTCTGACGACTATTCACCGAAGGCAATTCGCTCGGCGATCCATACATCTCTTCCCACAGGCACGGCACCATAAAACTGAAATGATATAGTTGCGAGGGGTCGTCTTGGAAGCGACGACGCAATCCTTCGCGCCAATTCACTCCCGCTTTGGGATAGCGACGCGAGAGTTGTCTCACAAAGTCGTTTTCATCAACCGTTGAGTCGGGATGGTAGAAGGCGTACCACGTCTGAGCATAATAGTGCCGCACCGATTGCGGGTTCTTGTTCTGAGACAGGTATGCGTAATATTCAAACAGTTTTGAAGCCTTCACCGTTACTCCCCCACCAAAGGCTTCTGCCAAAAGGTCGAGCAGTTCCTGATTGTTGCCCACGGCACAACCATGAAGGAACACCACCGTGGCACTATCCACCACAAGGCTGTCGGGAGGTGTGAGCCGTCCTTTCTTCAACGCCTCACGGAGTGCTGCCACCGAGGTACGCTGTCCGCGAGGCGTTACCTTCATCTGTAGGTCGATGAACTCGTTGCCATGACTTACCACGTTTATCAATCCGTAGGGACGACCGTCTTCGGCGGGGTGTTCTTGCAGGTATTCCAGCACCTGACTCAGCGCTGTAAGGTTGTCCACAACCACCTCGGTGCGTTCCTCGGGCGAAAGGCGATAATAGTAATTCGCCAGGGTGTAATACTGGTTGTAAACCGAATTGTCTTCACCCATGATGAAGGTTATGGAGGATCGGGGCAAAATCGCGGGTTCTTCCTCCACGGTGTCTTTTACAGGCATGGGCTCGGTGCCCTTCTTCCCGTGACACGAGAAAATGAGCACCGACACCAGAGCCATTGCTACGGCATAGCGCAGTTTCATTCTTTGGGTATAGTAAATTGTACAGGCAGAGTAAACTGCGTTCTCACCGCCACGCCTCTTTGACGGCCAGGTTTCCATTTCGGCATCATTTTCACCACTCGGACAGCCTCGGCACCACAACCTCCACCAATGTCGCGTATACACTTTACATTGCTCACCGAGCCATCTTTTTCCACCACAAAGGTAATATACACGCGACCTTCAATACCCGCTTTTTTGGCTTGCTTGGGATACACTATGTTGCGTGCCAGAAATGCAATCATCGAATCCATTCCTCCAGGAAATTCGGGGTCGTCTTCGATAACTATAAACACTTCCTCTTCCTCCTCTTCTATCTCCTCTTCCACACCTATTGATATAATCTTGCTACTCATTCGCGCAATAGAATTGTTGGCAATAACGGTTCCTGCGTCATACCCCACGGCATAGTCGGAAACACCTTCGGGTAGGGGAATGGCCTGTTTCACTGTCTGCTGTTTGCCATCTTTGTTCACTATCTCCTCGTCTATGGCCACGAACGAGGTGTAATTGGTCATCAGATTGTATTTTAATCCCAACTCCAAAATCTGCTTGGCCACGGGATTGTCCTCGCGGGAATACTGCCCCAGGAGATAATCCAAATATTTGATGCGCTCACGTGCCCAAAGATAACGCAAAGCGGAGTTCGTTGTGTCGGGTTTCACCTGCGAGAGGTCGAAAGTCTGCTTATAGTTTTTGCGACCCACCTTGCCGGTGAGGGTGAGTGTTCCCTGTGCCTTGCCTTTATATTTGCCAAAAATCATGATGGGACGCTCCGCCAACATGTCGGGCACCGCCTCGGGTTCGATGTCGTAAGCATTGAGGCTCCCTGTGTTCAGTTTGATACGGGTAAGGACAGGGGTGTTGATATAGTTGCGAAAATTCTCCGCCTGTTTGGCTGCCTCGTTCTCTTTGGTTACCACAAAGGGCTCTCCGTTACCGGCAAAGGCCATGCCCTCGATGATGTAATGGTTTACGCTGCTCCCTATGCCGAAGGCAAAGAGATTGGTGTTGCCACAATTTTTGCGTATCGTCTCAAAGGCCTCTTTCTCCACATCCACATAGCCGTCGGTGAGCACCACAAAGGTGCGCGACACATCTTCATCGAGGCGCGGCAACGCGTAGGCCTCCTTCAAAGCATCTATCAACTCGGTGCCACCCCAGTTGTTGCCTCCTGCAATGAAGTTTTGGGCTTCGTTTACATTGGCCTCAGTTGCTGCCACCGAGGTGGGGCTGAACACTTTCAGGTTGCTCGAAAAGAGCACCACATTGAAATAATCTGTGGGTTTGAGGTTGACGATAAGATTACGCATCAGTTTTTTCGAAACCTCCATCGGGAAACCCCACATCGATCCCGACACGTCTACAATAAAAATATATTCGCGCGGAGGGATGTTCTCTTTCAACACCTTCTTGGGAGGCTGAACCATCATGAGGAAAAAGTTTTCGTCGGCTCCTTCGTAAAGCAACACACCCGAAGCTATCTCATTGCCTTGCAACGAATAAGAGACATTCACGTCGCGGTTGCCACCATTCTTCTCACTTTCATCCAAACGTACCACACATTGTTTCGTATCGGGGTAAGCTATCTTCATCTTATGCGAGGAACAGACAACGTCTTGAATAGGAATGCCCGAATTGATAGTCAGTTCATAGTCGAAAGTATAGGTAGGCATAACACCTTCGTGGGTGTAAGGAGTGCTGACAAAATCATCATCAGGACCGGCATGACTTTGCGAAGTCTTAGAGTAGCGGGGACCCACAACAGTAGGATAAACAAAAGTATAGGTTCCTGAATTCGGAACAAGCAACTCTGTGTATTTCAATTCAACCTCAATCGTATCACCAGCCATAACATTCGACACATTCATCGTAAACACATTGGGGCGACTCTGCTCAAGCAACGAAGCTCTTTTGCCCTCCGACTTGGCTTTCTCATAGTCTTGACGGGCCTTCTTCTTTTCCTCAATCTGGGCACGCACAATGCGATTACCAATACGCATCTGCATACCGTACACAGCCGCTTTGGTCGACATGGGGAAGGTATAAATGGCCTCTATCGGGCTCTTTCCTGCATTCACATACAATTGCCGCACAGTAACATCGGCTATAGAACCCACAATATTGGTTTTCACAGATGTCTCTTTCAAAGGCAGGTTGTCGGTTTCACCATTATCACTAATAACAACGAAATAAGGCGACAAGGTTTTATCCAAATCCTTATCGTCATTTCTATTCTGTGCCCAAAGCGCACTCACAGTCAAACAAGTCAAAGCACAAAGGCATAACAAACGTTTGATTAAATTAAATGTTTTCATATTATAAATGTATTATGCCCTTATAACGCAAATTGACAAAAAATATTGTCTGCCGAACATATTAATATGATATAGATTAATTTTTGCTGAGGATGCCGAAGTCCTTAGGGCCACACCCGGACGCACACAAAAAAAAGGAGTCCCGAATCGGAACTCCCTTTCTAAAAAAGATTGGCGGCGACCTACTTTTCCACGAACATGCGCAGTATCATCGGCGATGCGGGGCTTAACTTCTCTGTTCGGAATGGTTAGAGGTGGACACCCGCTCCATAGCCACCAAAATGTTGGTTTTGACTATTGGCGGAGACATATAGGAGCCTTACGGAAAGTCTTCGGGCAATTAGTACTGCTCGGCTTTGCCACCGCTGGCTTTACACCTGCAGCCTATCGAGGTCGTAGTCTTCGACCGCCCTATAACGAAGTCTCATCTTGGGGCGGGCTTCGCACTTAGATGCTTTCAGCGCTTATCCCATCCCGACATAGCTACCCGGCGGTGCCACTGGCGTTACAACCGGTACACTAGAGGTCGGTCCAACTCGGTCCTCTCGTACTAGAG
>JAZUIX010000040.1:0-2866 GCA_045642445.1 Bacteroidales bacterium
TTCATGAAAAGTACTATGGGAAGAAAGGTTATGAGAAGTACACAGAACTATATGATAAATTGAACAACGATCATAGTATATTGATAAACGTCAAAGAGTGTAATGACAATTTCTACGCTAAAAGTCAAGGAGCAAACGGAATAGTTGATTATTCTGATGTACAAGAGGGTCAATATGAAAATGGTTGTTTTGATGTGGAATGGGGAGATCCGAATGAATTGCATGGAGGTTCTAATGAACACGTATATTTTGAAGAGCTGTTTCATGCTGGTCAAATAAAAGATGCCAATTATAACATTTCAGCCGTTCATACAATAGATAGTGAGTATGACGCAAAAGTATTTGCTGCACAAACATCCGCGACATCATATAGTAAAACCTATGACGATTTCAAAAATGGCTATTATTATATTCCCACAGAAATGCATATCATTAATACATATGATCCAAATTATGCTAAAGAATATTTGAAGAACGGGATATTTGTAGAAGTAATAGATAGGTATAACAACCCCTATCCCAAATATAAAATTGGAGGGCATTATCATGATTTTCAGATGCATTAGTTTCTTATTCTTTTTTGTATTATTTTCTCAAATGACAAATGCTCAAGACACAATATATCTTAGAGCAAGAGATAATGCGGTAATAAAATTTCACATTATTGATGATTGTCCTTGTTCTCAAGTTGCCTTGGAAAATATTGGGGGATATGAAGATTATTTATATTTTGTATCTATAAGTATAGATTCTGTTGTCTTAATCCACGTTGCTGATAGTTTTATTGATGACAAGTGGTTCTTTAATGAGATAAGGTATCTTCTTGTTCCAGACACGATAAGTCTATCAAGTGGCATATCGTACATTGCTAGCATATCGGTTGGATATGATATGAACTATGTCATGATGGAGTTATTACTTAAAGAAAAGCTTGTCTATGAGGAAATACCATATGGGGAAATGGGTGGTGGTCTTCTGGGAAGCTTCGCACACTGTTGTAATTCGGAATGCAAGAAAAATTGGAATATTATAAAGAAAGGTATTGAAAAATGCGATGCACAGTATAACTCTCCAAAATTGGGCAACTGAAAATGAATTGAGAAATACATATCTTTTCACCATGACTCAATTAATATCCATATATTGCCAAACCAACTCTCACACCACAACAGATGGTGCCACCTCCCTCTCCACTTCCACCGTCAATGCCCCCGTCAGTAAAATTCTTGCATAATCAAAATATCATACCATGTCTCGTTTGGAATTGTTCAATAAGTTTTATCGGTCGGATGCCGAAGAGCATCGCCTTTTTGATGCCGAATACTGTTTGTTGAAGGATATTTGGGATGATGTCCCGGCTGAATGTCGTGATTTTTTGTTTGAGTTGCCTGACGAACGGGAGAATCCTGAGGACTATCTTGAGTTTGGCGATTACAAGATTCCAGTCAGTGCCGAGGTGGAAAATGTGCGAGAAGTGGCCAAACACTATCGTTATCGGCTGGCTTCGAGTTTCAGCGATCTGCTGCCGTTGATTTTCCGCAAGGTGATGATACTGGCCGACGATTTGGAGACGATGGAGCTGCTCTTCCTCGGCACGATGGGGGCTCTGTCGGCCTGTATGCCGAAGGTGCATGGGTCGCTGTTTTTGGAAGACATACAGCCCAACCTGTTCTTTTTCATCACTGGTGCGCCGGCTTCGGGCAAGGGCAAGATAGGCCTCTGCCGTCATCTGCTGGAACCGCTCAACGATGCTTTCGAAGAGAGCGAGTATATCTTGCCAGCCAACACGAGCGACACGGCGCTGTATGAGGAGCTGTCGGTGAACGGCGGGCGCGGCATCATTTTTGAGAGTGAGGCCGATACCCTTACTGCCGCTTTTAAAAAGGGCTCGGGCAAGTTCAGCGACGGTTTGCGCCGTGCTTTCCACAACGAGGCCATCACTTATATGCGACGCAAGAATAACGAGCGTGTGGTGATTCCGCATCCTGTGCTATCGATGGTGATCACGGGCACGCCCGGACAGGTGCCGTTGCTGTTGCAGTCGCCCGAAAACGGTCTTTTCAGCCGTTTCATCTTCTTCCGTCTGATGACCGAGCGTGAGAGTTTTGTTGACGATAGTGAGGTGCGCGGCGGTGTCACGGGCGATATGGTCAACGACTATATGACGCATCTCGGCAAAGAGGTACGCGATTTCTACTTTCGGCTGAGTGCCAAAGAAGGTGGAGTGGCATTCCGTCTCACCGAGGAGCAGCATAAGGCTTTCATGGATTATTTCCGCCAGGCGGCCAACGATTACAAGCAACTTTTCCGCAAGGCCTACGAGAATGAGGTGTCTGTCGAACACGCTGAAGGCATTATGAAGCGTATGGGCAACAGTTGCTACCGTATGATGATGGTGCTGAGTGTGTCGCGACTGATGGAACGCGATGGCGACCTGCCTGACGAGGTGATTTGCGACCAGCATGATTTCGACCGAATCATGGAGATGGTCGCTGTCTTCCAATATCATAATAACATCCACTACGACGAACTGATGGTGACAAACGGGATAGTCCCCCCGCTGGAGGAAGATGTTTCCATTAATGAGGATTCGGACGATTTGATGAATGACCTCCAGCGAGAATTTTTCCACCAACTGCCAAAAAAATTCACCACACAAGAAGCCATACAAACTGCCAAAAAACTTGGCATTAGTTCTCGTTCAACTGCCAGATACTTGGTTTTTTATTGTGAATTAGGAATTGCAAAATGCTTACGCAAAGGTATTTATGAGAAGAATACAACCATGGCAGATAACCAATAATCCAATTACCAAGAATGATTTCAACTGCCAATTAACTGCCACAACTGCCAATTAACTGCCAAA
>JAZUIX010000041.1:0-2300 GCA_045642445.1 Bacteroidales bacterium
TGGAGGATGGCTTGGCGCTGGTGGCCTATCCCAATCCCTTCCGGCAGAGCGTAAGGATTAAGGTGCAGGGCGGACAGCTGAAAGAACACAACGGCACCGTCACCGCCATCCTCATCGACCTCTCCGGCCGCCGCGAGGAGGTCCGCCTCACACCCGACGCCCCCGGCCAGTACACCCTCGACCTCACCTCCCGCCCCCAAGCCACCTACCTGTTGACATTAACCACCTCCGACGGCCGCCAGCACACCGTCCGCCTGCTGAAGCAATCGGACATCTTTTCACGGTAATTTTCAATCATCAAAAACACCTCCAATATGAAACACAACATCATCAAATCCCTCTCCGCTCTTATTATGGGCGCGCTGCTGCTGACCAGCTGCGGAAAAGACAACAAAGACAATGAAGTCCTTATCGGCAAATGGACCAACACGGCTCAATCGTATGAAATAACCATCGATGGGCGGCAGAACATCACGGATGGTTATATCTACATGGAGTTTACAGACGACAAGGTATTGGTATCCGACTCACGGACGGACTGTCTTGCAGAGTGGCACATCTACACCCTCTCAAAAGAATCCGGCAAGCAGTTGTTGGAAATTGAAGGCGGTTGCTATAAGGGTAGGGTATTGGTGGTGGAAAAGCTCACCAGCGACGAACTTGTGCTGGCGCCGTTCTCCAGTGGAGCCGACTGGGACTTCCGCTACATTATGAAACGCTGCGAGTGATCTGCCTGGTCTGATTATTTGGCGTATTTGTCGCATATTATTACGCAATAAAAGTTTGCATCCTGCGTTAAAGATGCAAACTTTTTTTTGTATGATAGAGACTGGAATAAAAGGACACAAGGAGCAGATTGTAACCCCCGAGATGAGTGCCGCCCGGCTATGAGGGTGGCTTGGAGTGTACGTTTTATATCCGAGTTTTCTTTTTTTTGTATGTATTAGGTGCGCCAATGGCAAAAAAAATATCACGGACATGAAAAAAATAGACCCTGGCACAATGAAAAATACAATTGCACGTTATAACCTTAAACATCAATGATATGAAACGCGCACTGCTTATCGCATTGCTGCTGGCCGTCGGCACGACGGCCTTCGCGCAGCGCCAGAAAGTCTCCGTCGGCAAGGATGGCGAGATGATTGTGAACGGCGACACCGTCGCCTATATCGAGAAGGAGGGTTGCAAGTTGCTCAGCTCGGAATGCGTCTTTACCATCGTGGACGCCAACGACGACCTGCTCATCACCGTGCGGCAGGAGAGCTTTACCGACAAGGAGAACCGTAGCCGCGAGTTCCCCGACGGCGCCCCGACGGCCTACCTCGTCTTCTCGTTCCGCGGATGGGACGAGGTGGCGGAGGTCGACTCGCCCTTCTCGCCCAAGGAGGAGTCCATCGCCAAGCTCGTGGCCCGTCACCGACTGATCAAAGAGCGCCGGCTGGACCCCGAGGCCGTGCGCCAGTTCATCACCTCCAATGGCACCCGCTTCAGCGACCGCGAGCGCCAGCAGAACCAGCCGCCGGCCATCATCATTCAGCGATAAATGAAGACCAAGAAAGTCTTTCTCTGGACAATAGTTACACTGTTTGTGGTAGGGGCGGTATGTCTGTTCTTGCTATGGCGGTATATCTACACCCCTGTTTCCATCGGCAAGATGGATCGCTTCTACAAAAAGCACCATAGCGAGATGGAGCAGCTGGCAGACTACGCCAACCGCGCCGTGGACGATAGCGCCTATCTGTGGCTGCATCTCTTTCCCAATGGCGACGAAGGCCTGTACGTACGTGCCCGGGGAACCGCCGACACACTCCGCCTCGGCATCCGTGTCTACGACCGCGACTCCCTGCTGCAAGCCGTAGGGCTGACCACGGCCGAGCATGACACCATCTGCCAGCGGCTGAAGGCCATCGGCTGCATCGGCATCAGCGTCAGCCTCGACCGCCGCCAGACGCAGATACACTACATGTATGGCGGTCCATTCGATGAATACTTCTTCGGCTATAATCTCTACAGCGGCCCGATGACCGCCGAGGAGCGCACCGAAATCCTCCGAGACGACCACCTCATACCCTACAATGACAGCGTGACATTCCTGATGGGGTGGCTGAGCCAGCGCGTCAGGGAGAAATATCCCCCGTTGTGTTGGATTTGCAATCCAACACGATATACTATCAGGATTTGCAATCCGCCAACATTTTCGTTGCGAACAATTTCCATCTGATGTGGAATGAAAGGCTGGTGAAGACGGATTCGAAATCCTAAAAATAACAAGGTGCGGATTGCAAATCCGCACCAACGAG
>JAZUIX010000042.1:0-36849 GCA_045642445.1 Bacteroidales bacterium
TTCTTGGCCTTCCAAACAGAGCCATCTTTATAGATAAAATTAGTAGGAATGGTGGAGCGGGGAATATAAGTTTCGACATTATCCTCTGTATTCGCAAATGAATAATTAGTAGGTATCTTATAGATGATATTATCCCCCGAACCGGAATATTCGGTACAATTTACTACTCTGTTAGCATTTAAACCATAATTGTATCTTGTAATACTCAAATTGGAAAGATTATAAACTGTTTTTAAGTTTTGACAGGTACCGAAAGCCATCAGCCCAATATGGGTCACAGAATTGCCAATGGTGATGGTAGCAAGACCGCTACAACAGGCGAAAGCGGCCTCCCCGATGTCAGTTACCGAATTGGGGATGGTGACGGTTGTGAGGCCGCTGCAATCACCGAAAGCAAAATCTCCGATCGTACCCACCGAATTGCCAATGGTAAGGGTTGTGAGGCCGCTGCAATATTCGAAAGCACAATCCCCAATAGTACCCACGGAATTGGGAATGGTGACGGTAGAGAGATTGCTGCAACCATAGAAAGCCGAAGAGCCGATGTAGGTCACAGAATTGGGAATGGTGACGGTAGAGAGATTGCTGCAACCATAGAAAACCGAAGAAAGGATGTAGGTCACCGAATTGGGGATGGTGACGGTTGTGAGGCCGCTGCAATTAGCGAAAGCATAGGACCTAATTCTGGTAACAGAATTGGGGATGGTGAGTGTAGTGCCCATAGGCGTGCCGTTGAAAGACAGCGTATGTGCATAATAAGTCGGATTACTCCCGTCACTACTAAAAGAAATTCCACACCATTCTGCAATCGTGCCTGTATAATTTACGCTGGTGAGAGCGCTGCAAAAATGGAAAGCACCATCCCCGATTGCAGTCACCGAATTGGGGATGGTGATGGTTGTGAGGTTGTCACAATGATAGAAAGCCATCTCCCCGATTGTGGCTACAGAATTGGGGATGGTAACGTTGGTGAGGCCGTCGCAACCATTGAAAGCAGAATTCCCGATGCTTGTTACTGAATAGGTTGTATTATTATATACAACCGTACTTGGAATAATTAACGAACCTGATACATTATTGAACATACCCACTTCAACCGTGGTGCTCGAAGTGATGTCATAATGCAGTCCTTGCCCCGAAGGTGCTACGGCTTCGAATCCCAAAACCCCGATAGTGCAGAAGCTCAGTGCGAAAAGAAATAAGAGTTTTTTCATCTCTTTCATAATTTTTGTTTGCTCCTTTGGCTCTAAGTCGCGGTTAAAATTGATACATAAAAGAAAGTGGAGCCATCCATTTTATGACCTCACTTCAAACCGTCGGGCTTCCACTCCCGTTTATTACAAAATAAGGTTGGTGAATTGCTCCACCTCGATGTATCATATATCAAATATGAATACATACACGGTGAGCGTTCATCATACTTTATCCCTGTAATAAAGTGGTGAAATGTGGAAGTTTCACGGTTTAGGAATAAGGCATTAATGCACTCTTCTTCGTTCCAAATACTCTCCGGAACTGCGGTGCAAAAATACGAATTTTTTTTATTATGGCACTTATTTTTTTATATATTGTACGAAATTGTATACCACAAGGGGCCAATTTTTGAACATTTGGAGGGACAAAACGACATGCCCATTCGCATTTCATTCGTTTCGCATACTGTATCTATCGCAGAATCATTTTATTATGAGCATTTTTTGTATACTTTTTTCATTCGTTTTTACATTCGTTTTTTGTGCCGTAGTAGATTTCATATCAGTGCGTTACATAGTGTGAAACGAATGAAACGAATGAAACGAACGAAACGAATGAGTTTGCGTTCAGCCGAGGCGAGAAAATGTTTGTTGCGAAGAAACAAACGAATAGTCTTTGTGTCTTCAAATTTGTCAGAAATATAGCTATCAGTCCGTAGATTGTTCCTTCTCTTATCGGGGTCTTAACGGGGTCTAAACGGGATTTTATCGGGGTTTACCCCGTTAAGTCCCCGCTACGTGGCCGCTACAAACCCGTTTTGTCAAGGACGCTATATAAGAAACGCAAATAACCGATGCCCGTCATTGTTCGTAAATTATATTTTTGGGGCTTTCGCGGATATTGTCGGATATTTTCGTTGAGACACAATACCAACTTAGTGGTGCCTCCGTAGTGCGCCCGTCGGAGAAACGCCGTAGGGTGATACATGGATGATGACTGGATGACTCTATGGTCACTTCTATAAGCGACGAGATAGCGACACAGGAGCGACTATGGAGCGACCCTACAGCGAAGGTAGGGCGAGGGCACTACGGGGTGAGTTGTGAATTGAAAATTGAGAATTGGCTGCCGCCCTCAACGGATCCCGCCTAATTCTCAATTTTCAATTATCAATTTTCAATTATCAATAGCCGAGAATTTTGAGCATTGATTTGTGGCTCTGCTCTTTGGCGAAGAGTTTGGTGATGTATTCGCCGTCCTCGTCTTTGTCGATGATGATGTGCTTGGGTGCGGGTATGAGGCAGTGCTGTATGCCGCCGTAGCCGCCGAGGCTCTCCTGATAGGCGCCAGTGTGGAAGAAGCCGATGTAGAGGGGGTCGTCCTTCTGAAGTTTTGGGAGGAAGATAGCATTGGCATGGGAGTCGGCATTGTAGTAATCCTCGCTGTCGCAAGTGAGGCCGCCGAGGAACACACGCTGATATTCGCAATCCCAGTGGTTGATGGGGAGCATGATGAAACGCTGGTTGATGCCCCAGGTGTCGGGCAGGGTGGTGATGAAGGAGCTGTCGATCATGTACCACATCTCGCGGTCGTTTTGCTGCTTTTGGTCGAGTATGCTATAGAGGGTGGCACCACTTTCGCCCACGGTGAAGCTGCCGAATTCGGTGAAGATGTTGGGCTCTTCGACGCCACGGATGGTGCATATATTCTTTATCTGTGCAAGCACTTCTTCGGCCATGTATTCATAGTCGTAGTTGGCCGCCAGCGATGTTTTGCAGGGGAAACCTCCGCCGATGTTGAGCGAATCGAGTTCGGGGCACACACGTTTGAGGTCGCAATAGACGTTGACGCATTTGGAGAGTTCGTTCCAATAATAGGCGGTGTCGCGGATGCCGGTGTTGATGAAGAAGTGGAGCATTTTGAAGGTGAATTTTTTATTGGGCTTCACCTGCTCTTCGTAAAAACTGACGATGTCGCTGTAGCGCATGCCGAGGCGGGAGGTGTAGAAATCGAATTTTGGTTCCTCTTCGGCGGCGATGCGGATGCCCAGCTTCATGGGCACTTCGGGGTTTTGGAGGAGTTCGTCGAGCATATAATACTCGTTTTTGTTGTCGAGAATCGGCACCACGTTGTGGAAGCCGTCGGCATAGATGCCTACAATATTTTCAATATATTGCTGACGTTTGTAGCCGTTGCAGACGATGAATTTGTCTTTGTCGACAAGTTTTTGTTCGTAAAGTTCCTGAATGAGGTTGATGTCGAAGGCGGAGGAGGTTTCGAGATTGATATCGTTTTTCAACGCCTCTTCAAGCACAAAACTGAAATGGCTCGACTTGGTGCAATAGCAATAATTGTAGGTGCCTTTGTAGTCGGTTTTGGCAATAGCCACGTTGAACATACGTTTGGCGCGCTGAATCTGCGACGATATTTTTGGCAGATAGGTTATCTTCAACGGCGTCCCATACTGTTTGATGATTTCCATCAAAGGAATGTCATGGAAATAAAGTTCGCCTTCTTCGGTGCGAAATTCATCCTGGGGAAAATCGAAGGTCTGATCGACCAAATCGTAGTATTTGTTTTTCATCCGACTTAATTAGTTTGTTAAAAAATTACCAATCCGACTCATCCGGATTACGAGGCAAAGGTACATATTTTTTTACTAATATCACATATTTTTCTTCATTTTGACGCAAAAATAAATCAGCCAAGCTTTCGCCTGGCTGATTAACAATAATTTAATGAATAATTTATTTTACAATAAGTTTCTTCACAACCGAGGCATTCAGGAGCTCTACTTTAATAAAATAGACGCCTTCCGGGAGATTTTGGACATCCACTACGGCAACATCGCCCGTGCAGTTTTGACGAAGGATGCTCTGACCCATCATGTTCACCAGTTCGATTGAACGGATATGTTCGGCGGCAACTGTGACGCTGTTGTGTGCGGGGTTGGGGTAGACGGAAACCTTTGCGGAGGAAGCCACATCGTTGATGCCCACGAGGGTGATGGAGGCCTCGTTGCTGCAATTTGCACGGTATCCGACAACAGAGTAAGTGGTGGTTCCGTTGAAATCGACGGCAATGCAATCGGTGGTGTCGCCAGTGCTCCACACATAGCGGTCGGCACCATTGGCCTTGAGCAGCAAACCTTCTCCCATAACGGCATGACCGATTTGCTCAATGGTCACCTGGGGCGTTTCGACCACTTCAAGCGAAAGGTATACATGTTCGGCAGCGCAGGTGTCGATATAGACAAAGGTGCCCACCTGATCGGTGGCAACGGTATCGTCGGCAAACACATATATGTCGCCTTGGCAGACATTGTCGTGCACGAAGTGGCAATTGTCGCCGCCGAAGGGGAAGGAGATGCGGTCGACCATGGCCATGTCGCTACCATGGACGGTGGAATAGTCTTTGGTATAGGAGAAAGCAAAGATATGCGTACCGGCACTCACAGGGAAGGCGGCATAGGTCCAACCCTCTTCACCCGAGGCGTTAAGTTTTTCGGCACCGTCGATATAGAAACGGAACTTGTCGTAACCCTCTTCGCTGCTGACTTTGTAGTAGAAACTGATGCTGTCGTCGGTGGCGGCTTTGAGGGTGACGGTCATGCGGGATTCGGAGCTGCTAGGCAAATCGGATTTGCTACGGGCGCAATAGGTGCCTTCGTACACACCACTCGTGGTGATTGTCCAAGGATAGCGGTTCACATTCCATGGGAATTGCGACAGGGTGCCCGATTCGAAATCCTCGATCTCACTGGCTCCCACGCGGAAATAGAGGGTGTCGACCGTCCATGTGCCATTAGCGGTGGCGGCCACCAAACGAAGCGGGATAAATGTATTGGGCAGATTGTCGGCCATCACCAACGTGAAGGCAAGAGGATAATGGCTGCCAGGAACCATTATGCCCGCATGAACGGGTTCGCCATCCATGGAAACCATGCCAAAGTCGTTGACCAGGGTAAAGGTGACATCGCCAGTGGTATCGCTGCCGCTATTGACGACATCGAAGGAAATACTGACTGCTTCACCACTCAACAATGACAAGGGTTGGGGATCGCCCGAGAGAACGATATTGGGAGCAGAGACGTTGAAAACAAACGTCTTGGCAGAGGTGCTGCTTCCACAATTGAGGCTGACCTTGATACGCACCTCGTCGCCATCCTTCATATTGGGGGAGATGAAAACAGGGCACAGGGTGTCGAAAACAAGCGCATCGGCACTATCGATATTCCAAATCGCAACAGCGGTGTCGATAACTGTGACGCCAGGTGTGAGGGAGGAAAAGACGGCATCGGTACGATAAGCGTAAGCGTTGCCGATATTGGCGAGAGAGAGTTTGAAAGTAGCCACGGCGCCAAGTTTCAAGGCACCATTATTTTCCATTTCAGTAGCCATAACGTATGGGCCATCCGCCACTTTGACAACCAAATTTTTGAACAAAGGACGGCAGTTTTGTGCCCACACAGCCAACTCATACTGACCCGGATTTATGTCGGAAGGGAGATGCAACACGGCTTGACCAGAAGCATCGGCGTAGGCGGCACAGAGGAGGTCGTGATCATCGAGAGTGGTGACAGCCACATAGGCATGAGGAGCCGTTTGAACGATATAATCAGCAAGGCCGAGGCTCACAACGGTGTCGGCAGCAAAAGGCATTTCGGAAGGCAAAGCCAACCAAGGCATCAGCGAGGGGTCGCCAAAGAGTTCGTAAATCTCCCAATAGTAGAGCTGGTAAGAGCCGTAATCTTCCACAGCCATGTTGCCGGCCACGTTCATAGAGCCAGCGGTGGTGTGCCAAGCGGTATAATCCTCGTTGTGGGTATGGAAAAGACGGTCGTACATGCCCAAATGCTGGCCGTTGTAATTGGCATTCATCGTATTGCTGATGTCCGAGCGGACACCCACTGACCAGCAGAAATCGTGGGGCCAATAGGTAGAGTTGGTGCCACCAAAATAAGCCACAGCACCAGCATTGTTGTCTTTGCGCAGCAAAGCTTCACCGAGACAGGCATCGTAATAGGTGGTGTTGAATTTGCCGCTGAGGCAGCAGTTGCCAATCATGACGGAGGGTTTGCCGTTGTTGGTCATATTGGCCACATGTCTGGTAGTGAACTCGGGGGTGCCCCAACAGTCATCATAGCCATGAGCGCTGTAGTTAATCCAGCCATAGCCCTCGTTGTAAAGTGATCGCAAGGTGCTGGCTGTGGAATTAGTTTGGCTGGAGCCGTTAACGGTCACACCAGAGGGGGCGAAATCGGTATTGTTCTTATAGTATTTGACCGTGGTATAGCCATTGGAAGCGTTGATATATGTTTTGGCGATATAATCCATGGCAGGGTCGGCGTACCTATAGGCATTGTCGGAACTGTAGCCTTGGTCTTCGCCGGCGATGAGAATGCCTTTGGCCAGATAGGAGGGGTCGGTGAAATTATAGCCTTCGTAATAGAGCGTCTTCTCGATTTGGGGAGTCAATTCCGCCACAGAGCGGGCAGAGAAACGACCCAGATAGCAGTCGGGGATATTGTCGCCCTGCGTCCAGGTGACATAATAGAGGTCGGTGACATGGTCGGAAGCGGGGGAAGTGCAACGTGACGAGAAAGCTGGAATCTGCTGATTATCGCCTACAAGCAAGAGATATGTCGGGGCAGGGAGTTCTTCGGTAGCATTGGTATAGAAACTTTTGATGTAAGAAGCAATGGAGGTGGAACTTGTCCCCACGCCAGCATCGCCAGTATAGCTCACGGTCACCAAAAATCCCTGGCGTTTTTTCCAGGCAACGAAATCATCCAGCTGTCCACGGAAACTATTATGTGCCACAATAAGGTAATGCAATGGGGCACCGGTACGCACACTCTTCGACAGAGGCAAAGAGGACAGAAGATTTGTCCCCAAAGCAAAATCGGGAGAATAGTAGCGGCTGTGCAATTCTTCAGTGGCTGCAATATCGGCATCCTCGTAGGTGACGTTGATGGTCATCTCGGTAATGATTTTCATCTCGCCAGTTACGGGATTATAGCTTAAGGGAGAGATGTGGAGCATGGCAACATTACGGTCACGAGCCACGCCAAGCACCTCCACCCAAGCCGTCTCAAGGCCATAGAAAGCATTGTGTGCATAAAGACTGCTGTCCATAACAAACGGACGAGGGCCTTTGTCGGCTTTGCTCGGAGCCGGTTGCACAGGCATCATCGGATACGTCAGCTTGTCAAGTGTCTTAGTACGGACATTGCTCACGCTGACATTAATATTGCCGCACAAAGGGATCTCTATCATCTCGGTGATAATAGGCAGATCGGGAGCGCCAATTTGATGAGAAGGAGAAGCATTTTCAAGCGAGACAACAGTGTAAGCCGAACCTTGAATGTTACGCACATTTTGGGAAAGTTCGGAGGAAGAATAATTGTAAGTGGCAGCAGTGTTGCTGTTAGCAACAACGGTCACTGACTGTGCTCTCACCGAGAGCTGTCCAAGCATTGCCAAGCCCATCACCAGGGCAATAATCTTAATTTTCATTTAGTCAGTTATAATTAAATGTATTATTAGTATTATGTATTTTCAATTCACATTTCACAAATCACTATTCACCACAATCAAAAATATCCCATGGTTCGGGAGCCGTAATTACGATACGGTCGTGCCGAACAGGGTGTTCAAACTCTATACGATAGGCGTGAAGACTTATGCTTCCGTCGGGGTTTGAGCGAGGTGCGCCATATTTTAAGTCGCCCTTGATAGGACATCCGATATGAGCCAACTGACAACGTATCTGATGATGACGCCCTGTGTGCAGGTCGACTTCGAGCAGATGGTAGCCGCCTTTGGAAGAAGCCACCAAACGATAGTCAAGTTTTGCCAATTTTGCTCCTTGCTGCGTGCCATCTTTGGTGACAAAACTCTTGTTTTGTTTTTCGTTGCGTACAAGGTAATCCTCCAAATGTCCTTCGGGTTGAGGCGGCATATCTTTCACCACGGCACGATAGGTCTTGTGGAAATCGCGACTTTTGACCATCTCGTTCATGCGCGAGAGGGCCTTGCTGGTTTTGGCAAAAAGCACCACGCCGCTCACAGGGCGATCCAACCGATGTATCACCCCGCAAAAGACATTTCCAGGCTTGTTGTCGCGCTCTTTGAGGAAAACCTTCACCTCCTCGGCCAGACAGACATCGCCCGTCTTGTCACCCTGCACGATCTGCCCTGGCAGCTTGTTCAGCGCCAAGAGATGGTTGTCCTCGTAGAGAATTTGTTCGGCAAGCATAATTAATCTTGTTTCGCAGGCGTTATCGCACAAATCGGCGAGATAGCATTTTTCACTCGGTCTTCAACATCGACTTCGACATCAAAACTGAGCGGTACAAAAATATCCACACGCGAACCGAACTTGATGAAGCCCATTTCCTGATTTTGCTTCACCTGTTCGCCTTCACGAGCATAACACACGATGCGGCGAGCCATGGTGCCAGCCACCTGGCGGATGAGAATCTTCTGACCATCGGGGAGACGGATACCCACCGAGGTACGCTCGTTCAACACACTCGATTTGGGATAAGAGGCCACAAAATAGTTGCCACGATGAAACTTGACATACTCCACCGTGCCATCGCAAGGATAGCGGTTGACATGGACATCATTGCCATTCATGAAGATGCTGATCTGGCGGCACTCCTCTTTGAAATACTCCTTCTCAAAAGTCTCCTCAATGGTGACAATCATACCATCGGCAGGGGAAATGAGCCGGGTCTTGTCTTCGGTAAACACCCTTCGAGGGATGCGGAAGAACAAGGCCACAAGCACCCAAAACACCAACAAGATGGCGATGAAAAGGAAATGGAAGAAAGTCCAATGCTGGACAAAAAATATCATAGCGGCATAAATGACCATTTCAACGGCCAAGAGCCCGAATATCAATTTTCTACCTTCTCTATGAAAATACATGTTTCAGCGGTATTAATGAATAAAAAACATACTATAGACAAGCACGAACGGGATGATGACAAGCAAGCTGTCGAAGCGGTCGAGGAAACCGCCATGACCAGGCATGATATTGCCAGAGTCTTTCACACCCGTCGAGCGTTTGAGCATGGATTCGACCAAATCGCCCAAAGTGCCGACAACGCCACATATCAAACCCAAAAAGAGGCCATCATACCACTGCAAATAGGGGGTCAGCAACGGCCCTACGAATATGCCCAAAGCAACACATGCCGCCACACCGATGGCTGTGCCCTCCCAAGTCTTGCCTGGGGAGTGGCGAGGCCACATCTTGTGTTTGCCCACCAGCGAGCCTCCCATGTAAGCAAACGAATCGTTCACCCACACCATAAGGACACAAAGCAACAAGAGTTTGTCGTTCAGCACAGGCATCAGCAACAGAGGTATGGCAATATAGAATATAGGCAAGATTGTGTAGAGTGCATCGGCAAATGGGTGTTCAGAATTACTCCACAGCTGCAGAATAAGGGTGAAGGGAACGACCAGGAGCAGTCCTGCAATCATCACAAAAACCGCTACAAGCATCACATCTGAATTAGCCCCCCAGCACGACGCCATCATGCCCAGAAACATCATAGCGATGTAGAAATAGCCCATCACCTTGTTGGGTCGGGCACCCTGTTTCTCCACCATACGGAAGAACTCAAATGTGCCTCCCATAGCCACAAAAAGAGCAAACAAGAGAAGAATAATGTTCCCCCAAAATTCACTCCCCAACAATTCACCACTGAAGATGCACCCTAAAAATAGTGCCGCATAAACAGTAGCCGAAGCCGTACGAATCCAAAAAGTTTTCATTATGACAAAGTATCAGTATTTTCAGCATTGGCGGAATTGGCGTTGATGTTTTCAGCATCCAATTCTGGCACCTGATTGTTAGATGTTTCAATTTCTTTTTCTTTGTCGGCTTCACGAGGGCCGTAGATGCGCTCCAAATCTTCGCGGAAGAGCACCTCCTTGTCGTAAAGCTGACCAGCCAGTTGGTCGAGTTGCTCGCGGTGAGCCAAGATGATTTCTTTGGCTTTGGCGTAAGCCTCCTCCACCATGCGACGCACCTCCTTGTCGATTACCTCGGCGGTCTTTTCGCTGAAAGGCTTGGTGAAGCCGTATTCGTTTTGACCTGTCGAGTCGTAGAAACTTACATTGCCCACCTCGGGGCTCATGCCGTAATACACCACCAACGACTGCGCCATCTTGGTGGCACGTTCGATGTCGTTCAAGGCTCCGGTGCTGATTTTTCCGAAAACGATTTCTTCGGAAGCTCGACCCGCCATGAGGCTTATCATCTCATCAAACATCTGCTCGTAGGTGGTCAGCTGGCGTTCCTCGGGGAGATACCATGCCGCACCCAGCGCTTTGCCGCGTGGCACGATGGTGACTTTGATAAGCGGATTGGCCCACCGCAGCAGCCAACTCACCGAAGCATGGCCGCTCTCATGGTAGGCAATAGTGCGTTTCTCCAAATCAGTAAGCACCTTGGTGCGTTTTTCCAAACCTCCGACAATACGGTCGATAGCATCGAGGAAATCCTGTTTCTCAATCTTTTTCTTATTCTTGCGGGCAGCACACAAAGCCGCCTCGTTGCACACGTTGGCAATATCGGCTCCCGAAAAACCAGGAGTTTGTTTGGCCAAGAAATCTCTGTCAACGAAACCCTCACTTTTCTTATCATTATCAAGTTTGAGGTTCTTCATGTGGACGTCGAAGATGCCCTTGCGCTCTTCAAGGTCGGGCAACTCAACATATATCTGACGGTCAAAACGACCTGCACGCAACAATGCCTTGTCGAGCACATCGGCACGGTTGGTAGCCGCCAACACAATGACGTTGGTGCCACTACTGAAACCGTCCATCTCGGTGAGCAACTGGTTGAGGGTGTTCTCACGCTCATCGTTGGCATTGCTCAAGCCGGCATGGCCACGAGCACGACCCACGGCATCAATCTCGTCGATGAAGATGATGCAAGGGGCTTTCTTCTTGGCTTCCTCAAAAAGGTCGCGCACACGAGAAGCACCCACGCCGACAAACATCTCCACAAAGTCGCTACCCGACATGGAGAAAAATGGCACATTAGCTTCACCCGCCACAGCCTTTGCCAAGAGGGTCTTACCCGTACCCGGAGGACCCACGAGCAACACGCCCTTAGGTATCTTGCCGCCGAGGTCGGTGTAGCGTTTGGGATTCTTCAAGAAATCCACCACCTCCATCACCTCCTCCTTGACGCCAGCCAAACCGGCCACATCTTTGAAGGTGACATTGGTGGGAGTCTTGCCGTCATATACCTTGGCTTTGCTCTTACCCACACCGAAGATTCCTCCTCCACCACTGCCGCCACCCATCTGACGTTGAGTGACACGGTTCATAACGATGAAGAAAAGGATGATCACAAGGAAAGGTCCGAAAATCACCAAAATATCCTTCCAAGCATTAGTACGCTTCTCTGGGGCGAGGTCGATACGTTCTCCTATTCTTTCTTCCACCTGATCCAAATCCTTCTCAAAACTCTCGAAGGTAACGAACTCATATTTGTAATAACTCGGGTCGGACAAATCCTGATTCAAGCGACTGCGTCCAAAAAGGTCGGAATAGGCGCTATCTTTCAATGCATCTTTCTTGATATATATTTCGGCGAACTCCTGATTCACAATCACGATTTTTGAGTAATCGTGTCTTTCCAGGATATGCTCGAGTTTGTTCCACCCGATTTTTCGAGGGCCGCTATTGCTGCTCGGATTGATCAGCATACCACCCAAAGCAAGTATGATGACGCCGTAAACGACATACATCACCCAGCCTTTCTTTGGTTTCGACCCCTTAGGAGTGCCTTGCGGCTTGTCGGGTCGATTCGTATTTTTATTTTCTGTCATAATCTTTTTTAATTATTTTCTGCAATCTGCACCTGCACACCGTCTGCCCACAACTGCTCCAAACGGTAGAAATCACGTTTGCTCTTTTGGAAAATATGGATCACCACGTCAAAGTAATCCATCAAAATCCACTCGGCATTCATATATCCCTCCACCTTGGAAGGGTTGATACCTGTAGCCTTTTTCACCACCTCGTGCACATAATCGCTCAGAGCGCTCACATGCGAGGGCACATTGCCCGAGGCAATAACAAAGAACTCCGCAGGAGCCGATGTGATGCCGCGCAAATCAAGTATCTGCACATCCAAACCTTTTTTCTCATCCAATGCTTGGGCCGCCAATTTGGCCAATATTTCCGATTCAGTCATCTATTATTGTTGCTGTTAATGTTCTTAATTCGTTATTTTCTTCAATCTCCACCCTCACATAATGTTCGGGCAGAAGGTCCTCAATCTTTTCCGTCCATTCGGTAAAACAGTATTCGCCACTATAGAAATACTCCTCATAGCCGATGTCGTATGCCTCGTCCTGATTCTTCAACCGATAAAAGTCGAAATGATAAACAGGGTCGCCCTCCCGCGTATTATATACATTAATAATGGCAAACGTAGGGCTGCACACGTTATCTTCCACCCCCAGTTGCGAACAAATTTCTTTGATGAGTGTGGTCTTCCCCACCCCCATCTTGCCAAAGAAGGCAAAGAAACGCTCCGTTGCAAACTCGCCCAAGAGTCGCTTTGCCACCTCGGGCAACATCTGCGTGTTATTAAACTGAAGTATCATCTTTAGCGAAGTCTATCGGCAGCACGAACCTTTTCTTCATCCTGTTTGATGCTGCGCTGAGCCAAAAAGAGAAACACCAAAGCCACCACGGGCATCCATGTGCCAAGACCATACGTAGTATGAATATCCGAGCATTGGAGCGGCGCTGTGGTTTTTGAAACAAACTCATCCACTATCCAAATAAAGATAAGGAATATGTCGACAAGGCAGAGCAAGAAAGCACCCGAAACCACACGCATCTGCTGCGGACGTTTGCGGAACATGAAAATGCTACCCACAGCCACTACCTCAATCAATATCGTCAAAGCCAGCAAAGGCCATACCGTGACTCCGTAACCTTTTTGTCCCACTACGATAGGGTCGCCGTTTAAAATCTGCATCTGAGTATCGGGCACATCTTTGGCAACCAAGTTCAATTCACCACTCACAGGACGGTCACCCAACGAGGGGGCCACAGCCTGAAAAGAGGCGATGGGGAACATGAAGCACATAGCCATGGCACATGCTGCCAAAAGCAAAAAGAGGGTTTGTTTTCTCTGAATCATTATTAGTCGTTGTTTAAGTTGTTAATGTAGTCAATAACTTGATCTGTGTTTTTGTAATGCCACTTGCCCTGCACCTTGCCGTCCTTCATCATCAGGAATCCGGGGTTGGAGCGCAGCATGGTTTCGATGGCGGTATTGTCGGCCATGAAAAACTCAAGGTTGTCCAAACTATTGGCATAAAGGAACGACTCAACATCCTCGGGCAACGCCGAGCAGAGCACCACCATGTGTATGCCATCGTTTTCTGCATATTCGGCCACCTGCTGCAAGGCATCGATACCTTCTGGAGTAATCTTGTTGAGATGATGGATGGTGGCAATCAGCAGCATCTCGTCGCTGGCTATCAGTTCCTGCGCATGGTCGTTCATATCCATGTCCAACATGGAAAAACCATCGGCCTTGATCTGATGGGGATCTTCAACACGACTGCTCTCCCACTCCCAAGTCTGCTCCCAGGCGGGGTCTTCCATATATTTCACCAACTCCGACGATTCAAATTCCATCGTCTCGTTGGTTTGAATGTTGCGATAGGTGACAAAACTCTTCACCTCGAGGGAATCATCCATATCAACCATTTGGTTGCCAACCTTCCACGCGCGGAAATCAATACAAGGTTCGTTGTTGATGTTGAACAAGCCAAAGATCACCATAGCCAAGATGGCGAACAAGGTAATCAGAATATCACGCTCAAAGCGTTTTTTCAAACGCAGTTTCTGGGTGAGGAAAATCCAAACGGTGGGCACATCCAACACGATGTTCTTCCAAAAAGTCTGCCAGTTAGTCAGTTTCACAGCATCGCCGAAACAGCCACAATCGGTCACCTCGTTGGTGATGGCATCAATCAACGTTGTGCCCGTAAAGAATGCCATCATCAGCACAAGCAGCCATGCGCTCAGACGACGGAAACTGCCAAAAATCAGCATCACACCCACCACAAATTCGGCGGTAATCAGGCACATTGACAGGAATGGAGCCATCGGTACCGCCCATTCAAACGTAAGTCCTCCCACCGACCAAGCGGTCATATATTCGGTAATCTTGAACGAGGTACCTAATGGGTCGACGCCTTTCACGAAGCTCGAAAAGAGAAACACCACACCCACAAACACTCGTGCGACAACATTGAGCGACCAGTTTAATTTAGTGTCTTTTATTTCCATTTCTAAAAATTCATATTAAATTCAACAAACTATTTTTCATCATCTTCTGCCAAACGAATAAGGCAGAACAAGGCATAATTTACAATATCCATATATCCCCCTTCAACACCTTCCGAAATCAAGGTTTTCCCTTCATTATCCTCTATCTGCTTGATGCGCAGCAGTTTCATCAAAATAAGGTCCACCATCGAACTCACACGCATATTGCGCCATGCTTCACCATAATCGTGGTTCTTGTCCAACATCAGGGTGGTAGCTCGGGTGATATGCTTGTCGTAAAGGTTCAAAGCCTTTTGAAGAGGCAGTTCCATTTCGCCCTCAAGGCCCAGTTCCAACTGTATCATCGCCATCACAGCATAGTTGACCATGGCCACAAACTCGGGTTCCACCCCATCGCCCACCTTGCTCACTCCGCTCTCCTGAATGCTGCGGATACGGTTGGCCTTGATATAGATCTGGTCGGTCAACGACGGCAATCGCAGTACGCGCCACGCGGTTCCATAATCGCGTGCTTTCTTCTCATATATCTCCCTGCAACGGGATATTTGTTGTTTGAATTCTTCTGCAGTATTTGGCATAATATTACGTATACATCATATAATAACGAAAAATTATTATTTTTATTTGCTGTCACACAATTAAAAATAGTAAAATTCGTTTTTACTATAGAAATGCAAATATACGACTTTTTTTTAAAACCATAAAACTAATAATAACCCGTAACCGATAATTCGCAATCCGAACCTTCGATAATACCAAATAAACCATGCCGCAGTTCTCGCCTTTCACCATCAGCACCCACCAAAAGTTGGTCACTTTTGACCGACCTGCCGTCATGGGCATCCTCAATGTCACCCCTGACTCGTTTTACGATGGAGGACAGTATATTGCCGACGATGATGCCATTTCTCATGCCCGCGAGCTTCTCAACGCTGGTGCGGACATTATTGATGTCGGAGTTGTGTCTTCACGCCCCGGTTCCTTCCTTGCCAACCCCGAGGACGAAGCAGCACGATTGTCGCATATTGTGAAAAAACTTCGGCAAAATCTTCCTGCCGACACCCTTATCTCTGTCGACACTTGCTTCTCCCTTCCCGCCCGCAAAGCTATCGAAGCAGGTGCCGACATCATCAACGACATATCTGGCGGACAATTCGACAAACAAATGTTCGCCACCGTGGCCGACCTTCAGGTTCCCTACATTCTCATGCACACTCGTGGCACCCCCGACACCATGCTGTCACCAGAAAACACCCTTTACGGCGACATCATTCACGACCTGGCACTTTATTTCTCCGAAAAACTCGACCAGCTATACCGTCTCGGAGTGAAAGATGTATGGATTGACCCCGGATTCGGATTTGCCAAAACGCCCGATCAAAACCACGAACTTCTTGAACGCCTCGGCGAACTCGTATCGCTTTTTCCACAGCAACCGCTGCTCACCGCTTTATCCAACAAATCGATGATTTCCAAACGTATCGACGACTCCGAATTGGGCACCATCGTCCTCGATGCTCTCGCTCTCCGTTGTGGGAGCCGCATACTTCGCGTCCACGACCCTCTTCCCGCCCGCAAAACCATTCAACTGCTTTTTTCCAAAATGCGACAATAACTCTTAATTCATAGCCTTATGTTTTTATCAATACCTTTACCCCAAATCCGTTTCGTCGACATCCTTGATGTCTTGTTGGTGGCCGTGCTTGTGTACGAATTGTACCGCCTGCTCAAAGGCACCAACGTTATGCGTATCTTCTGGGCAATCATCGTCATATACCTTGCTTGGCGCCTCTTCGACATGCTCAACATGCGTTTTTGTAGCGAAATTCTCGGAGGCATCATCTCCATTGGCGTCATCGCTTTGGTCATCGTTTTCCAACCCGAAATCCGAAAATTCCTCCTCATGATAGGCACCAAAACCCAGCTCACCGGCGACACCGTGATGAAGCGTTTCAAATTCTGGCGCAGCGATTTGGGCAAACGCAACGGGGTAAACATCGAGCCCTACATCCAGGCCTGTATGCACATGTCGCAAAACAAAACGGGCGCCCTGATCATCTTCAAACGCTCCAACGAAGTGGAGGAACTTGTCAACACCGGCGAACGCATCAACGCCATTGCCTCTTCGGCACTCTTAGAGACCCTCTTCTTCAAAAACTCACCCCTCCACGACGGAGCCGTGATAGTGAAAGGAAACCAAATACTGGCCGCCCGTTGCATCCTCCCCGTCACCTCACGCACCGACATCGACCCCAACCTCGGACTTCGCCACCGGAGCGCCATAGGAGTCACCGAGCAGCTCGATGTGGTCAGCGTCATCGTGTCCGAAGAAACCGGAGCCATCTCCTACGCCCTCGAAGGCGAGATACACCACAACGTAGGTCCTGTGCAACTCCGCCAGGCGCTCGAAGAACTCGTCAACGACACCCAGGAAGCATCTTCAAATTCGCGATAATTTTCGTTACGCGAAACTCTCATTTTATTGAATGATGATTTTTTCATTTTAACATTTCCACCCCTATACCGCCTTTTTGTTCTTTTATTATTTCTAATCTATCGGTAAAACAATATTGAGAGGATATTGAGAGAATATTGGGAGAATATATTTGCCACACCCACGCCTTGATTTAACTTATATTAACATATTTGTTAAAACACACGGCATAGAAACCAAGTGGTTTTCTCAATTCTCAATTTGCTTTTGCCACTCCACGAGTTTCCGGAGCTCCTCCACGTCGTGCTGAGGAAAGTCGCGACAGACGGCCTCTACGAGAGTGGACAATTGGCCCTTGTTACCCCCACTTTCGGCCACTAAGTTGGCCATTTGGCCACAAAGTTCCTTCCAAATAAGGTCGGGGTACATAAATTCCGCACCGCTCACATGAGCTCCAAGCACGGGGAAAAGCATCGGAACGAGGGGTTCGTGCATGTCTTTTGAGGTCTGAGAGAGCAAAAGTTTGATACATTCTGTCCCTTTTCCGAGGGTCGGCATCTTGGGTGCCGAGTGTTTGGTGATGTCATACATATTGATAATCTGCTTTTTAGGTGAATTAAAGATTTGATTTTCCGACAAACGACAGTTCCGACAGTTGTTTTTTGAGGGGTACAATTTTTCTCATATCTTATCTATATATCTATATATTAATTAGTTATATATTATATAGAAGGGTGAGTGTCGTCCATTTTTTTAATTGTCGTTTGTCGTTTGTCGGATTTGTTAGTTTGATTTCTTCTAAAGGATTGTCATTCAGTTGTTAAAACCTATAACCTTTACCATTATTTGTCCCATTTTGTCTTGAAACGTCTGGATTTGACGAAGGCCAGCAGTTCCTCCTGCTCCTCGCGCAGCATCTTCACTATGAGGCGTTTGCCGAGATGTTTGGGGAAGCGAAGCTCGAAAATCACGTCGTTCTTCGTCTCCTTCACCGAACCGTGAGAGGTGCGGAAGATGGTGCTGTAGCGGCTGCCGCTGTTCACGGCGTAGGGATAGAAGCACGACGAGCCGTCGTCCTCGGTCACCAAGCGCCCTCGCTGGCTGGCGCGGTCGCCGTATGCCACAACGTGGGGGTTCTCCTCGAACACGCAAGGATAGATGTTGATACCGCCATTCTCATTGTAAACCGTCTGGGTTTCGATACGGACGTTGTTGTTAAAGACCTTCTGGTTCTTTTTTGAATTATTCATTTTGTCGAAGTTTAGCGAGGAAGTACAGAAGGGGGCCACCGTTACATTTTGTAAATCTCTTTACGCCTTGTAATCTCGCGAGACTTCTCCGCTTCACTCGACAACCGCTGCCTTGTCAGCGGGGTTTTAAAAATGATAATTAATGAACTTTCGGTTTCACGTCTGAAACACGGTGCAAAAGTGCAACTTTTTTTTACACCAGCCAAAGACTAAAAAGACTATTAGTCAATTGTTTCTGTAAGGGGAGGATTGGAGTGATAAAAAAACGGCTTACCCCACGCAATTAGGCATTTTTGCGTGGGGTAAGCCGAATAAAGGAATAAAAATGTTTAGTCGATTTAGTCGGTTGTTAGTCGACCTTAGTCGTGCTATTTATCGTTTTTATGCTTTGCTTGTTCCAAAATTTCGTCAATTATTTTCTTGTTATCCTCAGTAATGTTGGTTGCTTGCGACAAACCTTTGATACTCCCTCTGTTGCATGAAAAACATTGCTCTGCTGTTGACCAATCGGAATTGAGGTAGAACTGTACAAAGTAGCGACATACGTTCTTTTGGACCCATTTCAGAGGTACTTGCGGCCTTGAGCCTCTTCCGGTGATCCAATAGGTATAGTCTTCCAATGATGGTTTGTCGCAAAGCATCTTGTGTTCCATCAAGCCATCATAGATAATCTTTAACTTGGCATCGGTCACGTCTTTGTTAAAAGGTTTGGAATTATCGCTTTGATTCGTGTTTTCGCTGGATGGATGTTGTTTGTCGTAGGCCTGCACCAAGGCGATGCCGGACAGGAATGGGTCGAGGTATCGGCGGGGGATGCGGGCATAGTAGAGGATTGTCACGAACATCTTGGGGTCGTTGCAAAACAAATGATAGAGGTCGTGGGGGAAGTTTTTAACCTGTAGCCGAATGTTGCTGATGGCTTGAGGTGTCAATGCTTTCAGACGAAGCCGTGCAGGATCTGAAGACGGGAGCTTTTCGGTGACCAATTTCGTAAGTTGTTCAATATAGGATTCGTATGAGACAATACGTCCCATCTCTCCCCCTATCTGCGAACTGACATTGGCCAAAATTCCCTCGAAGTCTTTCGCCTCAACGGCATTCGGTTTGTGGTGAGCGTCACATAGATGGTCAAGATTGAGCATAATGTCCCAACGGTCTCGCTGGCCTTCGAGTGATAAGTCGTATCGGCTGCTTTCCTTATAATTATTCATCAAGCGGGACAGTTCCTCCATAGTTGAGGAACCATAGCCATCACAAAGTTTAATGATAAAATCCTTCATTTGGCTTATGCAGGCTTTGGCATCATTCTCATGACGGTTACTAACCAAATTATACTTGATGGCACCATGCTCCCATGTACCATATAATTCTTCCTTCTGTTTGTCTACCTCTTTTCGGTAATCATTTATGTCGTCCGACGTGATTGTTCCTGTCACCGAAAGTTTTAAAAAGTGATCTTTTGTGTCGCCGTAAAAGAAATGGCCAGTCAGGTGTTCGCTATCATTTTTCCGAGTAAGGATATGGAACTTCTCCAAGTCGTAAGATGCCACAACTCCAATCTTCTTGTTTCCCCAATAACACATTACAGCTTCGCGGTCGACTGGGTTGGCATTATCCGGCATCAAAATCACTTCCAGCTTCTTTTGTGCAGCTTCCCGTATGAAAGCGTCTGCATCGTCCTTATAGTCGCCATAGCGGATTCCGGTGATAAGGAATACCGTATGGTCGCTCTTTTGCATCAGATTATCGGTGTGTTCGATATACACTTTCTCTATAATATTCATATTAACAATACGCCGTCTTTCCTATTCTTATTCGCTCATTGGTCCAATATCTTTTCCAATGTCGTATCAGTAAACGTGTGCCAAATCTCCAAATTGAAGGGTTGGTAATCGTCAAATAGCTGTTTGACAAACTCGATCTCAAATACCAGTCGCAGGTCATTGGGGTCGGCTTTAACCTGGACCTCATGTTTGGAGCCAACACGGGCGACCTTGATGAAATACAGGTCGCGAATACCTTTCTGCTTCACGTATGGCATGAAGTAGTATAGGTGGTTCAACTTTACTGTTGAAGGAAATTCTTTGCCTGTGTAGTATATACGCGCATCCTGTTCAAGGTATGGTGCGACATTCTCATTTTTCACCAACGACACCAGAACGTTCTTCGACGTGTCCAGATATTTGTCTTGGGTGGATTTTGCTTTACGAAGCCTGTTGTGGACAATCTCGTCAGGATGGATTTGTTGTAAACTGAACAAATCGATGGGGAACAGTTGGGGTGGTATCATGTTCTTTGCTACCTTGTAGGCTTCATCGAAGTGGCTTTCCTCATGTTCCCTTGCATCAATGTCGTTGAAAAGTCGCATCAGCGAACGTCCGATAGCGTATGATAGGTTTACTGGCACGGCATTGCCGATTTGTTTGTACTGGTCGGTGGTTGTCCCGGCAAACATCCATTCGTCGGGGAAGGTCTGAATACGGGCGTACTCGCGCACGGTGAGGGGTCGAGTTTCTGTTGGATGACAACGCTCCGTCTGTTTCTGTGCGGGAGCACAGGTCAGCGTCAGCGAGGGTTCGTCCATCGAAAGGCGGCGAGCCATACCCGTCTTGCCTCCTCCGAGATAGTAGCTGGCACCCATAAACTCTTTTGCAACTGCATCTGGCAAGTCGCGCCAGTCACCTCCTTCGGGCACTAAGGAAAGTACTTGCCGTTTCTTCTCCGGATACGTCTGACCATCTGATGCGGGTACGTCATTTTTGTACAATTTTCCCTTGAAGAAAGCATCACGCAAGGTCATAATCCGCTTGTATGGAGATGGCCAATGAAACTCTACATAAGGGGCGATGTCGTTACGAATGGCAATCAGAATCAGGCGTTCCCTCTTTTGAGGAACCTGATACATTACGGCCTTCAGCACACGGGGCTCGACCAATGTGTAACCCAACTCGGCTATGGCATTGCGTATGATTTCAAGAGTTCTTCCGTCATCATGTGAAAGGAGGCCTTTCACGTTCTCTCCCATAAAGACTTTTGGCTGTATTTCTTTGACGGCACGTGCAAGTTCGAAGAACAACGTTCCTCTGGTATCGTTCAAGCCGCCTTTCTTTCCGGCATAGGAAAAAGCCTGACAGGGGAAGCCTCCCGAAACAAAATCTACAAGACCTCTTAATGGAGTGAAATCCACTTTGTGTACATCACCCTCAAGCACATTCCAATCGGGACGGTTCAACCTCAATGATTCAGATGCCATCGGGTCAATCTCATTCAGAAGAATATGACGGAATCCGGCAAAGTGCATACCCAACGCCAATCCTCCCGCTCCTGCAAACAGCTCCAGCGAGGTGAAATCGCGTAGAGGTGTCACATGCATTTCTTTCTCCCATTTGCTGTTGAGCATTTGGTTTATCTGGGGGATGTCCGTTAGGTCTTCCATGTAGAATCCCTGTTTCCCATTATGAGAGTGATATGGGTACAACCCCGTCTCTCCCCATCTTTGTGTGGTGGCAATAGACGTACCCAGTATGTCTGCTAAGTTAGATGTGGATAGAAAAGTACTCATCCTTAGAAATTATCAAATCCTTCGTAAGTCTTAAATGCGAGCAAATAGAGGCTCTTCATTATGTTCGGAGAAATAGCAGCCAGTTCAGAGAATACTGTATTTTGATTGGTCGAACTTCCAAGCTCTTTAATGACATCATCCAGTATCAATGGCAGAGCCTTGCATAGTTTTGCAAAAGCCAATGGGTCACCAAAAACAGTCTCATAGAATTTATCAATCGAGACGCGGCGTATATGATCATTGTTGAATTGTTCCTTGTCAACCGTCACAATCCATGTTTTATTCTGAGATTTCGTGGCAATAACTTCAACCAACATACAAGTAGCACGGCTGTCTCTGACAATTTTATTCTGCATCTTCATGTAAATTTTCTGCGATGAAGCTGAATTCATTGTATTGTGCTTATTCTTTATCTCAACAAAAATATGTCTTTCCTCGTTGACAACATCGAAGCCTTCTGTTGGAACCTCCCAACCATTACCAGCATAACGGAACAAATTCTGATGAAAATAACCGATATAATTATTGTTCGACTTATCCATTTGTCGCATGCATTCAGATGCAACGACCTCTTCCATCGTCCTGCCATATACTTTTGCATCGAAAGTCAACTTGATGGGATCGATGATGTTTTTGTTAAATTCCTTCAAGTTAATACTTGCACTATACTGTTGTACAGTTTCTTTCACATGCTTAAAAATGTTCTTGTCTGAGATAAACCCCAACTTGTAATTTCTCATTTCTTTGCTATTTTATGTTGTTGCTTCAATTGCGATTTATATCTGTCGGTACTGCCTACTATCTCGTTTCAAAAAAGGCAACACCTTACGGCTTCCAAAAGAAGGTTGATTCCTAACGTATTGTAATTGTGTTGTCTTTGATGTTTTTTGTCTTCTGTCTATGTTGTTTTAATTGATTTCTTATATAAAATATGCAATTGCAAATATACAACTTTTTTCCGAATCAGCAAAAATTATATCTGTGAATTGGGGTAAAGGTTATTGGTTATCGGTTATTGGTTATCGTTGGAAGGAAGCCCTGATTAGTTAAGAATTAAGAGTTAAGAGTTAAGGTGGGTTCTATAAATTCAACGTGAGAGGATGATGGAACCTGTAAAAACCAGGCGCTATGTACTTGGTTGCCAATATCAAATCCCTAACGGGATTAATTCAGACAACGGGTTTGCTAAACGCAAATACCCGTTAATGACCGAGAATTTTCGTAAAAAATTTTGTAATATGTCCTGATGGAATCAATTAGGTTGTTTCGACCCCGTAGGGGTCAGACATTGGTAGCCAGCCATTCGTATGGCTGGGGAATGGCGAACGAGATAGAAATCCCCATGCCGTAGGTATGGGATAACCGCGAATCGATTCGGCGCGACAAAACCAATGTCCGATACCTGACGGCATCGGAAATATACATACCGGCATACCATCCCAGCCATAGGAATGGCTGGCTACCAATATCAAATCCCTAACGGGATTAATTCAGCCAACGGGTTTGCTAAACGCAAATGCCCGTTAATGACCGAGAATTTTCGTAAAAATTTTTTATGGTCATTTACGGGTATTCACGGTCATTTTCGTTGAAAAGTTATTCTTGGTTATTCAAGGGGTTATGATATTTATCGTTCTTTATCGGTCGTTTTTTGGGGGTTGTGGATTTTTTTTGTGTATTTTTGCAACGTCTTTAGGGCAAGAAGGAGGGTGCGGAGGGCAATATTTATTGATTATTATCGTTATTTTTGTATGATTGGGAAAAAACTTTTTTGGTTGGCTGGGGCGGTGCTGATGGTGCTGCTGGAGGGCTGCGGCGAGAGGGCGCCAAAGGGGGATATGCTTTTGCGCGCTAAGGTGGACAATTATAACAAGGCTGCCTTTGTGAACCGCTACCGCGACCCGCTGTGCGCCATCAGCGAGGCTTACGATGCGCTGGAGCTGCTGCGCGACTCTATGCCGCTGTATCACGACGGAAGGCTGAGGGCTTACAACAATTTGGCTTACGACTATTATATGCTGGCCGAGCACGACAGCGCGGCGGTGTATGTCGATAGTGTGCTGCTGCTTTCGGACAATGCCGCACGACAGCCTCGGGCGGTGCGCAACAATGTGGGGGTGGAACGGGTGATCGCCCAGCTGCTGCAGGTGCGCCTGCTGCAGAGGAGCTGCCGTATTGCCGATTCGTACAGTTTGCTGTACGATATCGACCGCGGCAAGGTGCTTCGCCGCCACAAGGGCAGGAGGAACGACAACAGGGTGCTGTACGATTTCGCACAGATGGAGTATTTCATCACTTCGCTGACGCTGAATTACCACTACCGCAATGGGGCTGTGGCTTCGTCGTCGGGCACCGAGCTCGCGGCTTCGACGATGGACAAGATGAGGGCGTTGCTGGATGAGGTGGAGGAGGTGCGCCCGAAGCTGCGTTGCGACTATGCCGAGGATTTTTCGCTGAATTATGCCATGGCTCACGCCTGCTACCGCATGGCGGCGATGGGGGGCGATACTGCGGGATTTTTGCGTAAGGCTTACGATTATATCGACAAGAATCAGGATATTCTGAATACGCCGCAGGGTTATTGCGACTATCATCAGGCAAATGTGTACCAGCTGCGGGCTTTCATCGGTGCCGATACGGCTTTTGCGGGCGACACGGCGGAGGTGCTGCGGCTGTTCCGTGTGTCGACAGAGATGTTTTTTGCCACCCCCGACCCTTACCAGCACTTGGGTGCCGTGGTGGCTGCCGCCGAATATTGTCAGCGTGTGGGAGAAGTGGAGGAGGCGGCGTTTTATTATTCGCTGGCTCTGGCCGACAGCAGCTGGCACGACGGCATAGCGCCGAAGTTCGAGTCGATGCTCTACGACGGGCTGATAAGGTTGGGTTATTCCGATGTGCCAGAGGATAATAGCCGCTGGTATGCCCGCGAGATGGAGCTGCTGTCGTTCATTCAGCAGAACGAGGAGGACGATTTTGCGTTGCAGGATCAGCTGGAGCAGTCGGAGGGGCGCAACAGGTATTATCTTACGGGCATCGCGGTGGGTGCGGTGTTTCTGCTGGTGCTGGTGGTGCTGGTGGTGCTGCTGAGGCGGCGTTCGAAGGTGCTTCGCGCCGAGACGCTGGCCTTGCAGGAGGCCAAACGACAGGATGTGGAGCGTATTGCCAATGTGGAGACGTGCCTCTCGGTGCTTCGCCACGACATCAATCCGTTCCTCTCGTATCTGCAGAACAAGAAGCTGAGCGACGAGATGCACCAGGAGGTGCTGGAGCAGCTGTTGCGCACGTTTGGCAATATAAAGAATTGGACAAATCTGTCCATACCCAGCGGGTTGCAGTTCCAGCCTTCGGTGTTCAGGATTGACGAGGTGTTTGCCAGTGTGGAGGAGACTTGCGCCAATATCCATTCCGACAAGGTGCGGCTGACGTTTGCCCCCTCGGGGTTGATGGTGAACGGCGACAGGCAGCTGGTGGAGATTATGCTGCGCAACTTGGTGAATAATGCTTTGCAGCATACCGAGGAGGGTAGTGTGGAGGTGAGTGCGGAGAGGTATGATGAAGACGGACGCTTTGTGCGCCTCACGGTGGCAGATACGGGTTGCGGTATGGATGCCGAGACGATAGACGACCTTTTCAGGGCCGACAAGAAGGTGTCGGACACGGCCGACCCTTCGGCTCCTCACGGCACGGGTTTCGGCTTGATATTGTGCAAGTACATTATCAAACGGCACGACGACAATACGTTGCGAGGTTGCCGCATCTGGGCGGAGAGCGAGGTGGGCAAGGGCAGCAGATTTCATTGCTTGTTGAAAATTGAAAATTGAAAATTGAGAATTATTAGGGCTGAAGCCCTTGATTAGTTAAGAATTAAGAGTTAAGAGTTAAGAACGACACACGGGCAAGAACCGAATTACCTGTGTTACGAAACGAAAACGAAAAACGAAAACGAAAAACTAAGGCTGACGCACTTGATTAGTTAAGAGTTAAGAGTTAAGAACGACATTCCGGTATGAAACGAATGACCTATGTCACGAAAACGAAGAACGAAAACGAAAACCTACGGTTACGAAAACGAAGAACGAAAACGAAAACGAAGGCTGCCGCCCTTTTGAATTGAGAATTGAAAATTGAAAATTGGCTGCCGCCCTCCCAGTCACAAGTCACTAATCACAAGTCACAAGTCACTAATCACAAGTCACAAGTCACTAATCACAAAACAATTATAAAATGGAGCCAATCAAGATTATGCTCGTGGATGACGAGCCGATAATACGCAAGGCGTTGAAGTACGAACTCAACAGTCAGGTGCACCGGGTGGCGTGTGGCATGAACGACGATGGCGAGGTGTGCTATCGCGATGTGGAGGTGCTGGACACCTTTGCCAATGGAGCTCAGCTGATGGCTGCCCTCGACAGTCCTCAAGAGCATGCCATGCCCGACTATCTGTTGGTGGATATGGAGTTTCAGGGCGAACCCACGGGGGGCATCTTCATTGCCGACAGGGTTCACCGCAAATACCCCGACATCAAGATTGCCATTCTCTCGGGACGTTTTGACAACCCGCTGCCGGGCGAGGGAAAAAGGCAGGAGCGAATGCTGGAGATTGCCCGCGTGGTGTTCGAGTCGCTGCATCACGGTGCCCAGGCCTTTGTGAGCAAGAACGCCGCGGGAGGCTTCTCGGTGGAGAACGTCATCAGGGCCATCGAGTGCCTGGAACGGGGCGAGCAGTACTATTTCAACTACCCCGTGATGCTCACCCTCAAAGAGGCTGCGGAGCTGTATGTGGACAGGGTGGGGGAGACCCAGGGGGTGATAGAAATCAGCGACACGGAGCGGCGTTTGCTGCTGCTGGAAGCGGCGGGATGCACGGCATCGGAGATAGCCGACAACCTGCATGAGTCGGACAAAAATGTGCAGGAACGACAGAAGGAACTCTCGCTGCGTTTCGACATCGTGAACAAGTCGGGAGCCCGCATAGCCAAGGCTTTGCAGTACGGGTTGATTGACCCCAAGGATATAAAGTTTTTGAAAAGATAGAAAAATTTCGTATTTTTGCATTTTTAATGAGATTGAAAGATTGGCGGATTTTGAACATCTGAACATATAAACATTTGAACATCTAAATATTTAAAAATATGAGATATGAGGTTGATTTTCTGGTTATAGGCTCGGGCATAGCAGGCTTGAGTTTCGCCCTGAAGGTGGCGGAGTACGGCAAGGTGTGCATCCTTTGCAAAGGCGAGGCCGCCGAAGGATCTACCCGTTATGCACAGGGCGGTATCGCCGCCGTGATGTACGACAGCGACAGTTTTGACAAACATATCCAGGACACGCTGGTGGCCGGCGACGGTATCTGCGACCGCGAGGTGGTGGAGATGACCATCCGCGAGGCCCCCGACCGCATCAGGGAGCTGGTGCGCTATGGTGTGAACTTTGACAAGAACACGGGCGGCGACCGTTTCGACCTACACCGCGAGGGCGGTCACTCGGAGTTCCGCATCCTCCACCACAAGGACAACACGGGTGCCGAGATTGAGCGCGGATTGCTGGAGGAGGTGAAGAACCACCCCAACATCGAACTCAAGGAGCACCAGTTTGCCATCGACATCATCACCCAGCACCATCTGGGACAGCGGGTGACGAAGCACACCCCCGATATCGAATGTTACGGCGTGTATGCCCTCGACTGCAAGACCAACCAGATTGACACCTATCTGGCCAAGGTGACCATGCTGGCCACGGGAGGTATGGGCAATGTGTATGCCACCACCACGACACCTATCATCTCGACAGGCGATGGTGTGGCTATGGTGCACAGGGCTCGAGGCGTGCTCAGCGACCTGGAGTTTATGCAGTTCCACCCCACATCGCTGTACAATCCCGCCGAGAAGCCCGCCTTCCTCATCACCGAGGCAATGCGTGGTGCAGGCGCCATATTGAAAGACCACAAGGGCAACGAGTTTATGCACAAGTATGACGAGCGCCTCTCGTTGGCTCCGCGCGACATCGTGGCCAGAGCTATCGATAATGAGATGAAGATTGCAGGTGTGGATCACCTCTATCTCGACGCCCGAGGCATAGGCAAAGAGGAACTCATCAACGGTTTCCCCACCATCTATGCCAAATGCCTGGAGTTGGGCATCAACATCACCAAGGATATGATTCCCATCCGTCCCGCCGCCCACTACCAGTGTGGCGGTATCAAGGTGGATCGCAATGGCGAGTCGTCGATACACCACCTGTATGCTGCCGGTGAGTGTGCCTGCACAGGTCTGCACGGTGGAAACCGCTTGGCCAGCAACTCGTTGTTGGAAGCTGTGGTGTATGCCCACAATGCCGCCCAGAGTGCGGTGGAGCGTGTGAAGACACGCGGCTTCTGTGCCGAGGTGCCTGATTGGAACGCCGAGGGAATGGTGCTCAACGAGGAGATGGTGCTCATCACCCAAACCAAACGCGAGTTGCAGGAATTGATGTGGAACTATGTGGGCATTGTGCGTAGCGACCTGCGTCTGCAACGTGCCTTCGACCGTCTGAACCTCATTTTCCGCGAAACGGAAGACCTCTACAACCGAAGCGTCCTCACCGAGGAGTTGAGCGAGTTGCGCAACCTGATAGCTTGCGCCTATCTGATTATCAAGATGGCACGAGCTCGAAGAGAGAACGTTGGATTGCATTATTCGATAGACCTTTTACATAAATGAAACAATATAATTTTGACGAGATAATTCCCCGCAAGGGTACGGGATGCGTGAAACACGACGGGTTGAAGAAATTCTTCGGTCGTGACGACCTGCTGCCTATGTGGGTGGCCGATATGGATTTCCGTACCCCCGATTTTGTGATGGAGGCGTTGCGGAAACGCTGCGACCACGAGGTGCTGGGTTATGCTGTGGCCACAGGCAGCTACTGGCAAACCATGCAGTCGTGGCTGCAACGGCATTACCATATCGAGAGTTCGCGCGAAGAGCTGCATTTCATCCCCGGCATTGTGGCGGGTATCGCCTTTGTGATACAAGCCATGACCAATCCCGGCGACAAGATTCTGGTGACCACGCCTGTCTATCCCCCTTTCCTGAACCTCCCTTTGGGCGGCAACCGTCAGTTGGAGTGCAGCAGGTTGAAGGTGGAGGATGGCCGTTTTGCCATCGATTTTGATGATTTGGAGCAAAGGGCGCAGTATTGCCGCTGGATGATTCTTTCCAATCCTCACAACCCTGGCGGCACGGTGTGGGACAAAGAGACGCTGCGTAAGGTGGCGGAGATATGCTATCGCAACAATGTGTCGGTGATAGCCGATGAAATTCACGCCGACATGACCCTCCCGGGACACACCCACACCAGTTTCAGCACGGTGAGTTCGCAAGCCAAAGAGATCTCCATCACCTTCATGGCTCCGAGCAAGACCTTCAACATCGCAGGTTTGGGAAGCTCGGTGTGCTATTGCCCCAATGAGGATATTCGTGAGCGTTTCTTCGGCTACATGGATTCCTACGAACTGGCCAACGGCAATGTATTCGCCTTTGTAGGTGCCGAGGCGGCTTTTAGAGAGGGCGAGGAGTGGCTGAGGCAGATGTTGGAATACTTGCAAGGCAATGTGGCTTATCTGCGCGACTTTTTGGCAGAGCGGATGCCGGGGGTGAAAGCGGTGCTGCCCGAGGCTTCGTATCTGGCGTGGCTTGATTTCTCGCAACTGGGTATGAGCCATGATGTTTTGAAGGAACGTCTGCTCAATGAGGCCAAAGTGGCGCTGAACGATGGCACCACATTTGGAGGAAATGCTTTCCAAGGCTGTTTCCGCATCAATTTGGGTTGTCCGAGGGCAATATTGCAAGAAGCGTTGGAGCGTATTGTCAAATGTCTATGATTTAACACGTTGTAAAAAATATTTGTTTTTTAAATGTTAAAAAGTTGCAGATGTCAATAATTTTGTCTAATTTTGCCTACTCATTTCGGAGTATGCCTATTCACCATATAGGAGTATTCAAAGAATTGTAAAATAGAAAAATACATTTATTAACTAACATAAATAACACAACTATGACATCATTAATTTTATTAGCAGCCGAGATGGCCTGGGGTTATTTCGGTGCAGCCGTCGGAGCAGGTCTGGCCACTATCGGAGCAGGTCTGGGTATCGGTAAGATTGGTCAGGGTGCTATGGAAGGTATGGCCCGTCAGCCGGAAGCTGGTGGCGACATCCGTTCTACCATGATCATTGCAGCCGCCCTCGTTGAAGGTGTTGCATTCTTCGCCGTGGTTGTCTGCTTTTTGGCCGTCATCAAGTAGTTCCGACAAATGGAAAGAGGTTGGCGCGATTGGCTCCAACTTCTTTCCTTTGATTGACATTTTGTTTATTTAAATAAAAATACATCATCAATAAATGAATAATCCTTTAATTAATCCGGGTTTGGGAGTTTTTGTGTGGATGCTGGTGTCGTTCGGCATCTTGGTGTTTATCCTCTGCAAATGGGGCTGGCCGATGCTGCTGAAATCGCTGAAAAAGCGTGAGCAAGCCATCGCAGATTCGTTGAATGCTGCCGAGAAGGCAAGAGAGGAGATGGCACAGCTGGTGTCGCACAACGACGAGCTGCTGCGTCAGGCCAAAAATGAGCGCGATGTTATTCTCAGCAATGCCCGTCTTACGAGTGAGGAAATTATCGAAAAGGCCCGTGCCAAAGCCACCGAGGAGGCCGAACGCATCGTGGAGAGCGCCCGTGAGAGCATCAACAACGAGAAACTCCGTGCCATGCACGACCTGAAGAACCAGATTGCCGGATTGTCCATCGATATTGCAGAGAAACTGATGAAGGCAGAATTGAGCGACCGTCAGAAGGCCGAAAGTCTGATTCAGCACGAACTGGAAGATGCTCATTTGAATTAGTAAATTGTGAAAAGTGACAAGTGAAAACGTATGGCATAATGCCTGAATTTCACCCCTCACAGATTACAAAATAATAGAGAATGCAAGACTATAGAATCAATATAAACTACGCGAAAGCTCTGTTTCTTTTGGCCGGCGAAACCGAACAGCAGGATGCTGTGGCCAAAGATATGCGGCTGGTGAACGAGGTGTGTGCTGAAAACCGCCAGTTGAACGTGATTTTCAACAATCCCGTGGTGCGTGTGGCCAAGAAGGTGGCTATTGTTACCGATCTCTTTGGCGAGAAAGTCAGCAAACTGACCATGCTCTTCCTGACTTTCGTGGTACGCAAGAACCGCACGGTCAACCTGCGGGGCATCAGCGACAGCTTCTTGGAGCTTTACCGCGACAGCCGTGGCATAGTGCTTTCCAAACTCACCACCGCCGTGGAGGCCGACACAGCCACCAAGGAGTTGGTGTGCAAAGTGATTGGCGAATACACCCACAAGGAGGTGGAGCTGGTCACCAAGACCGACGAACGCATCATCGGCGGCTTCTCTATGTCTTTCGACAACACAATGTACGACGCCCGTTTGAGCACACAATTGGCAAAACTTCGTCGCACGTTTGGCGAAAATATGTATGAGAGCAAACTCTAACTTTTTTAGTTGATAATATAAATCAAACATTAATAATATGTCAGAGATCAAACCTGCCGAAGTATCGGCGATTCTGAAAAAGCAACTGGCCGACGTCAATTTGGACGTGGCGCTGGAAGAGGTGGGTACGGTGCTCACTGTCGGTGACGGCATCGCACGTATCTATGGCCTCAACAACGCCCAGTCGGGAGAGCTCGTGGAGTTCTCCACAGGCGAGCAGGGCATCGTTCAGAACCTTGAGGAAGACAATGTGGGCGTGGTGATGTTGGCTGAGGCCAGCACCATCAACGAGGGCGATACGGTGAAACGTACCAAGCGCATTGCCTCCATCAAGGTGGGTGAAGGCCTTGTGGGTCGTGTCATCAACACTATTGGCGAACCTATCGATGGTAAAGGCCCTGTTTCGGGCGACCTTTACGAGATGCCTATCGAGCGCAAGGCTCCCGGCGTCATCTATCGTCAACCGGTCGAACAACCTCTCCAAACCGGTATCAAGGCCATCGACTCCATGATTCCTATCGGACGTGGACAGCGCGAACTTATCATTGGTGACCGCCAGACAGGTAAGACCGCTATTGCTATTGACACCATCATCAATCAGAAGAATTTTTATGACGCAGGCGACCCTGTGTATTGCATCTATGTGGCTTGTGGTCAGAAAGGCTCCACTGTTGCCAATTTGGTGAAGAACTTGGAGGAAAAGGGCGCTATGGCTTACACCATCGTTGTGGCAGCCACCGCTTCCGACCCTGCCGCCATGCAGTTCTACGCTCCTTTCGCAGGTGCCGCTATCGGAGAATATTTCCGTGACACGGGACGCAATGCTTTGGTCATCTACGACGACCTCTCGAAACAGGCCGTGGCTTATCGTGAAGTCTCGCTGCTTCTCCGTCGTCCGCCGGGACGTGAGGCTTATCCTGGTGACGTGTTCTACCTCCACAGCCGTCTGTTGGAACGTGCCGCCCGTATCATCCAGAACGACGACATCGCCCGTCAGATGAACGACCTTCCCGTCTGTTTGAAAGACAAGGTGAAGGGTGGTGGCTCACTCACGGCTCTGCCTATCATTGAGACCCAAGCTGGCGACGTGTCGGCTTATATCCCCACCAACGTCATTTCCATCACCGACGGTCAGATTTTCCTTGAGACCAACCTGTTCAACTCGGGTGTGCGTCCCGCTATTAATGTCGGTATCTCGGTGTCGCGTGTGGGTGGTAAGGCCCAGATTAAGTCGATGAAGAAGATTGCAGGTACGCTGAAACTCGACCAGGCTCAGTATCGCGAGTTGGAGGCTTTCTCCAAATTCGGCTCCGACCTGGATGCTGCCACCAAGGCAGTGCTCGACAAGGGTGCCCGCAATGTGGAAATCCTGAAACAACCGCAGTACAGCCCCATGCCTGTGGAAGACCAGGTGGCCATCATTTTCTGTGGCACCAAGGGCCTGCTGCAAAAGGTTCCCACCAATAAGGTCCACAACTTTGAGACCGAGTTCCTCTTCTTCCTGCATCAGAATCATGCCTCCATTTTGGAGAACCTGCGCAAAGGCAAACTGGTGGACGAAGATTTGGACACCCTCAAGAAAGTGGCTCTTGAAATGGCGGAGAAATACGCTAAATAAACTGTTATGGCAAATTTAAAAGAAGTCAGAACCCGTATCGCCTCTGTCAGTTCGACACAGCAGATCACCTCGGCCATGAAGATGGTTTCGGCGGCCAAGTTCCGCCGTGCCCAGAATGCCATCATTGGTATGCGGCCCTACGCCGCACAGCTGGGCGAGATAGTGGCCGACATCGACACGGGCGACGGCATACAGACCCCCTACCATGAAGTCCGCAAGTTGGACAATGTGTTGCTCGTTGTGGTGACCTCCAACAAGGGCCTTTGTGGCGCTTTCAACAGCAATGTCATCAAGCAGGCACAATCCCGTATCGATTTTTATCGCGACGGAGCTACCGCCGATCAGCCCGCAAAGCTGGCCATGATTACCATAGGCAAGCGTTGCACCGAGTTTTTCGGCAAGCGTTTTGACAATATTGTGGGAAGCTATGACGAATTGTTGGACGGTGCGAGCTTTGATGCCGTGGCCAACCTGGCCGACAACATCATGCAGCAGTTCTGCGAAAAGAAATATGACCGTGTGGAGCTGATCTATAACCAATTCAAGAACTCCCTTGTGCAGATTCTTTCCACCGAGCAGTTTCTGCCCGTGGTGCCCAAGGCGGCTGACCCCAAGGCTGGCAAGGCCGTGGCCAACGATTATATTTACGAGCCCTCCAAGGAGGATGTTCTTCGCGAGATGATACCCCTGACCTTGCGCTCGCAGTTCTATCGGGTGGTGCTGGATTCGTTGGCGGCTGAGCATGGTGCCCGCATGAATGCCATGCAGAAGGCTACCGACAATGCCACAGAACTCCTCAAGGAATTGCGCCTGAGCTACAACAAGGCCCGTCAGGCAGCTATTACCAACGAGATTATCGAAATTGTCAGCGGTTCGGAAGCTTTGAAAGGCTGATAAAATTTAATAACACAATAAAAAAGGACCTTCATGACCCCGTGTCGCAAAGGTCCTTTTTTTGAAAACCAACAAGTACAATGGAAAAGAAACAAAACTACACCATCCCCATCATCGTGATGTTTCTGCTTTTCTTCATGATTGCTTTCGTGACGAACTTTGCGGGTTCGATGGGTGTGATTGTCAAAAATCAGTTTGGCACGAGCAACGCTCTGGCTCAGTTGGGCACATTGGCCAATTTTATTGCCTATGCATGCATGGGCATTCCTGCAGGACTTATCCTCAAACGCAAAGGTTACAAGTTCACCTCTATGCTGGCCGTGGCTGTCGGATTCCTCGGTGTGGGCATCCAGTTCCTCTCGGGTTATGCCCAGTCATTCGGTGTCTATGTGGCAGGTGCCTTAGTGGCAGGCTTTTCCATGTGCCTGCTCAACATTGTGGTGAATCCCATGCTCAATACGTTGGGCGGTGGTGGCAATCGTGGCAACCAGCTGATTCAATGGGGTGGGACCATCAACTCCACAGGCGGCACGTTGGCTCCTATCTTACTGGGATATCTCATTGGCGGAAGTGCGGCAAATGCTAATGTGAGCGATGCGGCTCCTGCCATGATTATTGCTATGGCCATATTCGTGGTTGCCTTTGTGGTGATTGTCCTCACCCGTATTCCCGAGCCTCATATGGAGACTCCCGAAGAGAAGGCCGCACGCAAATCGGGCAAGGCCCAGCGTGATGCACACAGCCCCCTCTCGTTCCGCCATTTCGTGTTGGGTGCCATCGCCATCTTCTTCTATGTGGGTGTCGAGGTGGGTATCCCCAATACAGCCAACCTCTATATGACTTCGGCTGCAGAATGTGCTGCTGATAGCAGCATGCTTCCCGGATTGGGCATCGATGCTCAAATTGCCGGCTGGTTTATCGGAGCCTACTGGTTCCTGATGCTTTGCGGTCGATTCATTGGTGGCGTTATAGGCAACAAGGTCTCAAGCAAGGTGATGCTCAGCACGGCTGCGATTGTCGCCATAGCGTTTGTGCTCTGCTTTATCTTTATTCCCGAAAACGTCACTATGAATTTCCGCAGTGCCGAGGTGCCCATCAAGATTCTTTTTGTCACTTTGTGCGGTCTTTGCACTTCGGTCATGTGGGGCGCCATCTTCAACCTCTCGGCCGAGGGATTGGGAAAATATACCGCCATGGCCTCGGGCATCTTTATGACCCTGGTTTGCGGTGGAGGCATCCTGCCCTTCTTCCAAAACCTTTTGGCTGACATTATCGGTTATACGGGCAGCTACTGGCTGATTATCTTGGGCTTTGGCTACATACTCTTCTACGCCATCTGGGGCTCCAAGAATGTCAACAAAGACATCCCCACCGAGTAATCTATTGTTTTGAAAATAAGAAAAGTCCCTCAAGTTGGTTGGTCAATTTGGGGGACTTTTTCAAGGCCTTAGAATCAACAAAGCGTACAATTAATAGCATAGTTCGGATACTAAATACACAAAGAGCACACCAAAAACCTGCATAGAATGAAGATACGTTTGAAAAATATGCCGTTGTTTGTAGCCTTGCTGATGTTGCTGGCATCGTGTAGGCAAAGTGTTGAGCCCATCGATGTGCAAAGGCTTACGCAGCTCTCCGAGTTGGGTACGGTGGAATACACCGTCTCGAAAGTAATCAAAGCCAAGGACGACCAAAATGTGCTGGCGCTCTTTGGCACACGGAAGATACTCTACACCACCACGTCCACCCTCAAGGCGGGTTTCGACCTGAGCCAGATGACCGACGACGACATCAAATGCAATCCTATCACACGTCGCATCACCCTCACCCTCCCTGCCCCCAAACTCCTCTCCCTCACCATGAAGCCGCAAGATATACATCTGCTCTATCACGAATCTACAGGTCTTCGTCGCGACTTCCCTCCCGAAATCCGTAACGCCCTCTTGGCGCAAGGCGAAAGAGACATCCGCAACCATGTCGAAGAACTGGGCATAATGGAGGATGCCAAAACCTACGGCAGAGAGTACTTTGAGACATTCTTGCGCCAATGCGGCTATGAAACAATCACCATCAATTTCAAACAACAATAGGAGGCACTCGATATGAAAACAAAAGGCTCTGCAAAGAAAATCCTAAACTCCAAGACGCTGTTTTGGATAGTGTCGATTGCCATAATTGTTGTGGCAATATCTATAGGGGTTGCCATGATCGAAAAACGTACCGGTTTCTTTGGCCGATTGTTCCAATTTGATGTCAACATCGACAAAACTGATAATGTGGTGGAGCAGATACAGGCAACAGCCGAATTGACCACCGCATGTTTTATCGACGAATTTGTGCTCCATTACACCAAAGACAACGCCGTAACCAAGAGCAGCGTGAACAAATTCCTTCAGGAAAACCTCAACACATCCGTTGCTTCAAAAGACAGGATGGTGCTCATCTGCAAAGGCAAAGCCCGAGCCGGCTTCGACCTGAAAAAAGTCACCGAAGCCGATGTGAAAGTATCGGGCGACACGCTGAACATCGTATTGCCCGAACCCGAATACTTCGACCTCGTGATCAACCCGTCCGATTTCGAATACTTCGACCGCACAGGCAAATGGTCGCACAAACAAGAAACGCAAGTCAAACAAGCGGCAATAAAACGACTGAAAGCCGATGCCGAATCCAAAGGCCTCCTCAAACGAGCCGAAACCATAGGCCTCCAACGCTTGCAAACCATGTACAAAACCCTCGGCTTCTCCGTAGTGAATCTCACAATCAAAGGCCGATAAAAAGAAACGAACCTCTATTTTTGTATCAACTAAGTAATGTTTAAAAAATAAGTTGGGACAATGTTGATGTTTTCGATGGAACAAAACTGCCTCATTTGTATGATAAGATTGTATCATGTTGTTTTTTAACCGTCACTTATAGCATGGTGATGCGGCATGTCCCAGCGGGACATACACACCGTCAGGTGCTTTAACCCCACACTCGCAGTGTGGGGTATGTAGTGGAGAGAGGGACGCGTCCCGATGGGACGCTCT
>JAZUIX010000043.1:0-30149 GCA_045642445.1 Bacteroidales bacterium
CGCCTGCCGCACCGGCCTAATAGAAACCCTCCAAACCTTAGGCTACCACAAAGGCAACAGAATGTTCACCCCCGCACAGGTGGAAGCAATTGTCAAGGGCATCGGCACCCCCTGACGGGGGAATTGAGAATTGAGAATTGAGAATTGAGAATTGGGGCGGTGCCGCATGTTCTGGCTGGAAGCCAGTATTTGAGTAACCCCGCACGAAGTGCGGGGTTATGATGATAGGATAAGTTGTGGCTGGAAGTCACTACCTCATAAGCGTATAAGGTACTGCCTTCAGGCAGACATATTATATCGCAGATATTCCGGACACTTCGTACCCGGTTACTCAAAGTACTGCCTTCCAGGCAGACAAATCTTGTCGATGATATTAGGGGATAAAAGTAGGGCTGTCTTTTGCGGACAGCCCTGAACATGAAAAAAAAATACCTTTTAGTGGTTTCTTATGCACCGATCTTGGCGGTATAGGCGGCAGCGTCCATGAGGGCGTCGATGTCGGCCATGTTGGCGGGTTTGATCTTCAGGATCCAGCCTTCGCCGTAAGGATCGTTGTTGATGGCGGATGCGTCCTCGAGGGCGGCGTTGAATTCAACAACTTCGCCGGTGACGGGCATCAGGAGGTCGGCCACGGTCTTGACAGCTTCAACACTGCCGAAAGCCTCGCCGGCTTCGATGGTTTCGCCTTCGCAGGTGACGTCGACAAAGACAATGTCGCCGAGCTCGTGCTGAGCGTAGTCGGTGATGCCAACGTATGCAAATTCGCCTTCAATTCTTACCCATTCATCGTCCTGGGTGTACTTTAAGTTCTGGGGAATGTTCATTTTGTTATCGTTTTAGATGTTATTTTTTTTGTTTCTTTTTTATTTGATTTCGAGTTGCAAAGTTACACATTTTTGTCCGTTTGGAAAAATTTTTTTTGAAGATATGAATTATTTTTTTTATTTTTGCGTTACAAAACAGAGAGGGAATATGAGTATGACATGCGTGTTGTGCACTTATTCACAATGGTTTCACAAAAAAAGTTCCATTATTGATTTCGTCGTATCGTGTTTGATTTTGTTGTAAAAAATGTTTTGTACGTTGTCGTGAACGAACTATTTTGAGGTGTTTTTTTAAAAAATTGTATCTATCTTTTTTAACTTTATATGTACAGCAAAGCAGAATTAGAGGCTAAGGCACACATCGAACTGATGAACATTGCCAAAGAGTTGGGTATTGCCCGTGCCACACGTATGGAGGCGCAGGATTTGATATACAAAATACTTACCGTGCAGTCGGAAAATCCTTCGGCGGTGACCAAGGACCAGGAGTCGAAGCAGGCGGCACAGAAAGGCGGTGCCGAGGCAGGCGCAAAGAAGAAGCGTGCCCGCATCAAGCCGGTGCTGGTGGCCGAGTCGAACAGCGTGAACCCGGGTCGCAGAGACAGCGTGGGCAACGGCAAGGGTGCGCCCAAGAAGGCCAAGGCCCCCAACAAGGCTCCCGCGCAGGCGGAGAACAATCCGCTGGATTTCGACATCAACACGGTGGTGTCCACCCCCGAGGTGCCGGAAGTGCCCGAGATAGTGAACCCGTCGGGCCGACTGATCCGCCGCAAGGCTGCCGACACGGAGGTTTCGGCCAACAAGGCGGAGAACGTGGCTCCCAAGTCCGAGACAAAGTCCGAAGTCAAGGTTGAGGCCAAGCCGGAGGCAAAACCGGAGGCAAAGCCCGAGACCAAGCCCGAGGAGCCTGCTGTGAAACGCAAACGCGGAAGACCCAAGAAGAACAGCGATGTGCCCGCAGCCCCTGTTGCCGAAACGGCAGCAAAGCCCGTCGAGGCTTCTGCCCCTCAGAAAGAGGAAAAGGCAGCCGAACCGGAGGAGTCGTTTGAATCGAAAGCCCGCAGAGAGGCCTACGAGGTGATGCGCGAGGATGTGGCCAAGGATGATTCGGCCGAGGTCAAGGCACCCGAAGCCGCCGAGAAGCACGCCGAAGAGGGTGGGGAAGTCCGCAACGAACATTTTGAGCGCAGATTCAAATGGAAGGACCGTCGCAACAACAACGGAGAGAACAAAGAGTGGGAGCCCAAGCCTGTGAAGGTTTACCCCTTCGACATGGAGGGTGTGATTGAATCGGAAGGAGTGCTGGAACAGGCCCCCGACGGTTTCGGATTCCTGCGTTCGTCGGATTACAACTATCTGGCCTCGCCCGACGATATATACATTTCGCTGCAGATGGTTCGCAGCTATGGTTTGAAGACTGGCGACACGGTGCGCGGCATGGTTCGTCCCCCGAGAGAGAACGACCGCTACTTCGTTATGACCAAGGTGTTGGACATCAACGGACTGACACCCGACCGCATACGCGACAGAATACCCTTTGAATCGCTCACGCCGCTGTTTCCCGATGAGAAATTCAAACTCACGGGTCACCCCAATCAGACCCTTTCGACACGCATCATCGATATGTTCACCCCCATCGGAAAAGGCCAGCGCGGCCTCATCGTGGCACAACCCAAGACGGGTAAGACCACGCTGCTGAAAGAGGTGGCAAACGCCATAGCTTACAACCATCCTGACGTGTACCTGATGGTGCTGCTGATAGACGAGCGCCCCGAAGAGGTGACCGACATGCAGCGTAGTGTGAATGCCGAGGTGATAGCCTCGACCTTTGACGAGCCCGCCGACCGCCATGTTCGCATAGCCAACATAGTGCTTGAAAAGGCCAAACGAATGACCGAGTGCGGACACGACGTGGTGATTGTGCTCGATTCCATAACCCGTTTGGCACGAGCCTACAACACGGTGCAACCCGCCTCGGGCAAGGTGCTCTCGGGCGGTGTGGAGGCCAACGCTTTGCAGAAACCCAAGCGTTTCTTCGGCGCGGCACGAAACATTGAGAACGGCGGATCGCTGACCATCATAGCCACAGCCCTCACCGAGACGGGCAGCAAGATGGACGATGTGATTTTTGAGGAGTTCAAGGGCACGGGCAACATGGAGCTTCAGTTGGACCGCAAGATGTCGAACAAACGCCTCTATCCGGCTGTGGACCTCGCCGCTTCGAGCACTCGTCGCGACGACCTGCTGCTGCCTAAGAATATTCTGAACAGAATACTCGTACTCCGCAACCAACTCACCGATATGACCCCCATCGAGGCCATGGAGTTCTTGCAGAAAAATATGCGCAACACGCGCGACAATGAGGAATTTCTGTTTACGATGGATAAATAGTGGATGTGAAAGGTGAAAAGTGAATAGTGAAAAGATCGCGGTCGTTTCACTATACACTTATCACATTTCACTTATCACATTTCACAAAAAAAATTGATCTTTATGAAACGCGGATTTGGTAGCGACAACCATTCGGGCATTAGTCCCGAGATATTGGAGGCCATAGCACAGGCCAATGTGGATCATGCTTTGGCATACGGCGACGATGAATACTGCCACAGGGCTGAGGAAGTGTTCCGTAAGACCTTTGGCGAACAGGCACGGGTGTATTTCGTTTTCAACGGAACGGGAGCCAATGTGCTCAATATCGATGCCATGTGCCGTTCGCACCACGCGGTGGTGTGTGCCGATACAGCCCATATCAACGTGGACGAATGTGGTGCCCCACAACGTATTGTGGGATGCAAACTGCTCACCGTGCCCACCCCCGACGGCAAGCTGACTCCCGAGCTGGTGAAGACACAGCTGCACGGTTTCGGTTTCGAACACCACTCGCAACCCAGGGCCATCAGTATAGCCCAATCTACGGAGTTAGGCACGCTGTATACCCTCGACGAGATCCGCGCCCTGGCCGATCTGGCACACTCGTATGATATGTATCTGCACATGGACGGAGCCCGACTGGCCAATGCGGCTGTGGCGTTGGGGTGCACTTTTAAAGAGATGACCACCGATTGCGGCGTTGACTGCCTCTCGTTTGGCGGCACTAAGAACGGCCTGCTGATGGGGGAGAGCTGTGTGCTGCTCAATCCCGCTCTGGATGTGGATATGAAATACAGACGCAAGCAGATGTCGCAGTTGTGCAGTAAGATGCGTTTTATTGCTGTGCAGTTTGAGACATACCTCACCACCGATTTGTGGCGTAGAAATGCCGAGCACAGCAACCGTATGGCGCAACTGCTGTATGAGTCGTTGCAGGGCATATCGGAGGTGAAGGTGATGTACCCCGTGCAGGTGAACAGCGTATTCGCCCAGCTGCCGCACGAGGTGTGGACCCGACTGTTGGACGACTATTTCTTCTACGATTGGGACGAGGCCAACGATGTGGTGCGCTGGATGTGCTCGTTTGATACTACCGAAGAGGACATCAACAATTTCGTGGCCGCATTGAAACGACTGCTTTAGTGAGGTGACGGGTTGTGTGAAGGAATGGGTTGTGAGTGAAAGGATGGGTTGTGAATGAAGGGACGAGGTTGGATAGGCGTGTGAATTAGTCGCTAATAATCATCTGTTCAATATAATGCGGAAGACGGTACCCTCGCCTTCGACGGAGTATTTGACAAAGATGCGTCCTCGGTGATAGTCTTCGATGATGCGTTTCGCCAACGAAAGTCCGAGGCCCCAGCCACGTTGTTTGGTGGTGAAGCCGGAATCGAAAATCTTTTTCTGTACGGAGGAGGACATTCCCTTGCCGGTGTCGGAAAGGTCGATGTAGATGTGGTGCGAGTCGGAGGAGGCCACTACGGTGAAGGTGCCCACGCCGTTCATGGCATCGATGGCGTTCTTGCAGATGTTTTCAATCACCCACTCAAAGAGATAGCTGTTGATAGGGACGCAGAGTTCCTCCTCGGGGAAATTGGTTACGAACTTGATTTTGCGCGAACTGCGTGTCTGCAGATAATTGATGGCATTTTGAATGACCACGCAGACATTCTCCTCCTTCAACTCGGGCACGGAGCCAATCTTTGAGAAACGGTGGGTAACCGTCTCCAAACGTTGGAGATCCTTGTTGATTTCGGCGGCATATTTTTCGTCGTAGGTCTTTCCCTCAAGATATTGCGACCATGCCATCAGAGAGGATATGGGTGTGCCCAACTGGTGTGCAGTTTCTTTGGCCATACCCACCCAGATACGGTTCTGCTCCATAGTGTGGGCGGTACGGAAGAGATTGTAACTGATGATGATAAGTACAAAAAGAATGAAAAGATAGAGTATTGGGACCCATTTGAGCGATTTCAGCAGGGGGGTGTTTTCGTAGAAAAGATAAGCCCGCTGGCCCGAAGGGAGGCGTATTTCGATGGGGGCGTTTTCCTCCTCCATCTCGCAGAGTTTTTCGGAGAGGCGCTCGGCTGTGGCAAATTCACGTTCGTTGATGTTGCCGCTACCCAAGACACATCCTTGCAAGCTGTCGACGATGAGCACGGGGACAAACACCGAGTTGTTGGTGATTTCGGAGAGGAAAGACTCGCTGAAGCCGTCGAGCACGTGACGCAAATCGGTGTAGATGCGCGACTCTTTGTAATACAGCGTCATAGGCATACCCCAAATGCGGTAGTGGAAAGGCTGGTTGTGGGAAAACTCCTCCAGCAGTTCGCCTCGCAACTTCTGTCCTGCCAATTCTTGAGGCACGGTAATGACGGAATCGCGGTCGGTGATGATGATGGCTGTCTCGCTGCTGTCGACAATGTAGCGTACATAGTCGAGACTAAAATCGGCCTCACCCATATCCATCTGGTCGAAAGAACGCAAGATGTTGGTATACATCTCCATTTTGCGATGTTCGTCGAGAGCCACTTGGGCGAAGAACTCTTCAGAATAGTTGACCAACTGGGCCTTCTGGCTGATGGCATTGGCCCAAAGTTTCACTTTTTCTTGCTCGGATTTGCGTATCTGCGTTGAGATGTTGTTAATCTCGAAGAGCGCAAAAGCGGCCATGAACACCGTGACGGCGAGTATTATCCATTTCGCTTTCTTCATGTTAGTCGAATTTGATACTCTTGGCGGGGTCGATACGTGAGATGTAGGCGGTGGGGACAAGAAGGGCCAAAAGACATACGGCGATGGTGCCCAAACTGATGGCCACAAATATCCAGCCGTTGAGGGATATGGGAACGTAATCCATTGAATAGCTGGCGCTATCGAGACGAATGAGGTGGAAATGTTTTTGTACCAAACAAAGCACCAAAGCCACGATGTCGCCCAGGATGATGCCCTTGGCGATGATGGAGGCCGACTTGATGAGGAAGATGTTGCGGATGCCTTTATTGTCGGTTCCCAAGGCCTTCAAGATGCCTATGGTGGAGGTCTTTTCAAATATCATGATGAGGAGCGCAGAGACAATTGAAACAATACACACGAGCATCATGATGGTGATAATGAGGAAGATGTTGCTGTCGAGAAGGTCGAGCCAAGAGAACAAGGCAGGGTTTTGTTCGACAATGGTGGTGAGGGTGAGGTCGTAGGCGAGTTGCTTAAGGATGAGTTGTGAGATGTTGTCCAGATGGGCGAAATCATCCACCAAAACCTCGTATCCTGCCACCATGGTGCTGTCCCATTCGTTGAGACGCTGCACCTGTCGCAAATCACCCACAATATAGTGTTCGTCGAAATCGGCGAGGTCGGTGTTGTAGATGCCGCACACCTCGAAGGCTCGAGCACGATAAGTCGTTCCTTGCCAGAAATAAGTGCGCACCTTGTCGCCTATTGAGAGGTGCAGTTTGTTGGCCACGGTTTGAGAAACGACAACTTCGTTGGAAGGTTTGTCTTCGGGGAAAGAGAAGAGGCTGCCCTCCACAAGATTGCCGGCGAAGAACGTGGTGTCGAAACCGCTGTCCACCCCTTTGAAGATGATGCCGTGAATCTGGTCCTCGGTCTTGATCATACCCCCTTTGTCGGCAAAGAATTGGAGATGCTTTACCCCTGGGGTGTTGAGAATACGTTGCACCTCAGGACGTTGGTTGCTGATGGGTTGTTCCTCGTAGGTGTTGCCCATAGCATAGCCCTGGACGATGATGTGTGACCCGAAACCGACCACTTTCTGCCGTATCTCGCCCTGAAAACCGCGGAGGATGCACACCGACATCACCATCACCAGCACTCCCAAGGCGATGCTGCACGTGGCGATAGTCACCAAAGGGCCGGAGTAGGAGTTCCGGTCCTTTGGTAAGAAACGCCGTGCTATGAATTGTTCAAATGACATTATAATCTATTGAAACCACCATTAAAAAGCGGTTGCGATGCCAATGAAGTCTTCGGCTTTGAGCGAAGCGCCGCCGATGAGGCCACCGTCAACGTCGGGGTTGGCGAAGAGTTCTTTAGCGTTGCCGGGCTTGCAGCTTCCGCCGTAGAGGATGCTTGTTTCGTCGGCCACCTCTTTGCCGTATTTTTCAGCGATGAGGCTGCGGATGAAAGCGTGCATCTCCTGAGCCTGCTCGGGAGTGGCGGTTTTGCCTGTACCGATTGCCCAGACGGGTTCGTAGGCGATGATGATGTCGGAGAACTGCTCGGCGGTGAGGTGGAAGAGACCGTCGGTGATCTGCTTCTTCACCACGTCGAACTGTTTGTTGGCCTCACGTTCATCAAGCACCTCGCCACAGCAGACGATAGGACGGATGTTGTGTTTGAGCAACTGGTCGACTTTGCGGGCAACGATTTCGTCGGTTTCGTGGTAATAGGCACGACGCTCGGAGTGTCCTACGATGCAGTAATCCAATTCCATAGATTCGAGCATGGAGGCAGAAACCTCGCCGGTGTAAGCACCACTCTCCTGATCGCTGACGTTTTGTGCGCCCACAGCGAAATAAGACTCGTCGCTATAATCCGAAGCCATTTCCAAATAAGGGAACGGGGGGCAGATAATCATCTGTGTGTTAGCGTCGAGGGTGACTTCTTCCAGTTTGTCCATGATGCCGCTGATAAGGTCATCGGCCTCGCTGAAAGACTTGTTCATTTTCCAGTTTCCTGCTACAATGTGTTTTCTCATAGTCGTTGTAATTTAAATTGTTATACTTTTATTTCTTATTTTTTGCTTTCTCGTGGCGCTCCAAGAACGGAATAATCGCGTTGGTGGGGAGCACCTTGTTCATGATGATGTGGCGGGTTTCGTCGAGGATGATCATCGTGGGAGCGCCGTGGATGTTGTAGGCATCCTGATAATCGATGTTGACATTGGGTCCGCCCACATTCACAAAGGGGAGCTGATGGTCTCTAACATATTTCTTCCATTTGTTCACATCGGCTTCATAACCAACCGCATAAACCTCGAAAATCTTGTTTCCTGCAGCCGAGAGCGAGTCGTAGAGGGTCTTCAAAGTGGCCGTTTGTTCCTGGCAATGATGGCAGTCGGGGTCCCAGAACCAGAGGATGACATACTTCTGGGGGAAACGGTGCGAGGAAATCCAATCTGCGGGATTGGGCGACTGGTTGGTGTCGGCCATGAAAAGTTCCTTGCCGTAGGCACCTATGAGCGACTGCTCCAGGAACTCCACAGTTTGGCGTTTGTTGGAAATATCGCTTTGTGTTGCCCAGCTGCATTTGCCCGTGAGATAATACTGACGCACGAGGTAGCACCAAGCCGCATCCCAACCTATGTTCTTGGTAGAGCGATAGTAACGCGGCATGATGAAGTCCATGAAATAGCGCAGCATGAGGGTGTCGTTCTCTATTTTGTGGAGCACATTGTCGGCATACTTGGTGATAGTGTCGGTATCGGCATGATAAAGAACGCCGAAGAAATAATAGTTCATTTTGTTGAACAAATCGGGAGTGTAAACCAAACTGTGGTCTTTAAAATCAACCCCGTCCCAATAATGCTCACGCGAGTAGGAGGCCTTTGCTTCTTCGGGCACAGATTCGGGAACCTCGCTGCCTTTGAACATATCTAACAGTTGGAAAAAACGATACTTTATATTGTCTTTTATAAAGTTGTTCTCGAAGTCGATCATCGTCTTGGAGAGGGCCTCCATTTCGGCCTCGGCTGCAGCTTTTTCCTTCTCATCGGTCGATTTTTTACGCTTCTCGACATCGCGGGCCTGAGCGCGGGCCTCGTTGAAGCGCTTCATGTAGGAGAACATGGCCACATTGGCGGGCGAGCCCTTGATGTCGTGGGCGGGGTCGGCCACCTCTTTGTTGGCATTGAGCACGAAGGAGAATTTCTGCGAACCGTCTATGGTGAAATCAATTAGCCCCTTCTTGGCATCCTTTTGGAAAAGCACATAGATGCCCGTCTCAAACTTGCGGCTGCCCTTGAAAGTGTAGGTGCCCTTGCTGTCCTTGAAGGCGCTGTCGAGGGTGACAAATTGGTCGCGGTAGTGCTGCCCGAGGTAGATCATAGAGTCTTTTTGCTCAGGGATTTGGAATGAAATCTCATACTTCTGTGCCTTGGCGAAGGGCAGGAGTGCGAGCACGAGGATTGCGGTTACAAAAACTCTTTTCATATTGTTGCTATTTGTCATATTTGTCAATAATGAGTGTTGCTACGATAGTCACGTTGATATTCTTCGACGGGTCCTCGTTGAAATAGGGGGCCGAGAAGGGGCATATTTGGTAAGCCACACCGAAGCCCAAGTCGAGCAAACCCCACCGCACAAGACCGTCGAAACCTGTGGCTGGCTCAAACACACCCATGTAGGGGGCCTGCATCTCAAGCCCGTCCCAAATGCGGTAGCCGTCGCTATAACTGTCAAACAACATGCCCCATAGTGCGTTTATTTGAAGGAAAGGTTTAGGTTTTGACCAGCTCAAATCCCACAGAGGCAGGGGGGCAGTATAGTTGAGGCAGAGGTGTGCGAAAAGATTTGTGGTGAAGGTGTTTGGGCGAACCGTGAGGAAAGTGTTCTTGAAGAAATAGAGGGTAGAACCCGTGCCCGAAACGTCGAACATGCGGCTGTAGGGGGTGCCCGTGGTGGCTAAACCTATCTGGCCGAAGAGGCTGAAGCCATAGTTGCCTATGGGGGCATCATATTGGAGGAGCGAGCGGAGGTAATAGCGGGAATCCTCGTCGAAAAAGCGCCCGCCACGAATGTCGAGGATAAGGCTTTTGCGCCAGTCGGCCCTGACATTCAGCTCGGTAAACATATTCACAGGAGCCTGCTCGGCGGGGTCGAGGGTGGGGTAGAGGAGCCCCCAGTTGTAGAAGCGGCAATCCTCCCACGTCTGCCTCAGTTTGAAGGTGAGCCCGAGGGAACGTATCGGATTGTAGGTCAAGCTGAAAGCAGCACCTTTCACACCCATGTAGCGGGAAGCCACATACCCCGTGTTGTAGTCGGTGGAGAGCATCTGATAAGGGCTCAGACGGCGTGAGGCGGCCTGCTCCAAGTCCTTGAAGCCCTCGAGGCGGAGCTTCACATCGCCCCTGCCGGGGAGGCGCAGCTGCACCGATCCGCCAAACTTGAAATCGCGGTCGAAAGTGCTATATGCCCCATATCCCTGGAGGCGCCATTGGCCCAAATAATGCCTCTGAACCTCGGCGGATTCGTTGGGGAAGACCCAAGTGAGGCCCAATTCGAAGCGTGAGCGCTCGTAAAGATTGAAGTTGAAAAAGCGGTCGGCATCGAAATACAGCGCCGAGGGCGCACCATATTTGGTGAGCCTTATGCTCTGAGCCTCAACCAACAAGGGCGTGACGAGCAGCACTAATATGACCAACTTTTTCAACATGCGGTTTTCAAATTTATGTAATTTGCAAAGATACGAATAATTATTGATATATAGAAAAATATTTTCGATGTTTTTGAGCTGTTTTTTTTGATGCCTGAAAAAGAGGAGCATCCGTGCCTGAGCTAACCTTGAACAATTGCCCCCCGACCCTTGGGTGAAGGAGGGATAGAAGAAACTCCGTAGGTGGTTCCTATATTCTCCCAAGTGATTCCGATATGATTCCGATATGCTTCCGATATGGTTCCGATATGCCTCCGATATATACATCGGAATCATATCGGAATTATATCGGAAGCATTGCGGAATCATGTCGGAAGAAAGAGGAGGCATCGAGGAAGATGAAATGGGGCGAGAGAGATATTGTTGATAACTTTTGGCGAAAAAATGGCGCTATTTCCAAAAAAAAACGTATCTTTGCAAATTGGTAATTTGCGAAATTAATTAAAGAAAATAAATATATATAATACAAAAACAAACAACTATGAACTACGATGTCATCGTTATCGGAAGTGGCCCCGGAGGCTACGTTGCAGCAGTAAAGGCCGCACAACTGGGTATGAAAACAGCAGTCGTCGAGCGTGAGAACTTGGGCGGCATCTGCCTCAACTGGGGCTGCATTCCCACCAAGGCGCTGTTGAAGAGCGCCCAGGTGTTCAACTATATCAGCCATAGCGCCAACTATGGTGTTGCCGCCCAGCCTGTTGAGGCCGACATTACCGCCATGGTGCAACGCAGCCGTGGTGTGTCCGAAACCATGAGCAAGGGCGTCCAGTTTTTGCTGAAGAAGAACAATGTGGAGGTGATTATGGGTACCGCCAAGGTGAAACCCGGTCATATTGTGAGCGTTACCGACGCCGAGGGCAACACGGTGGATTATGAGGCCCAGCACATCATCATCGCCACAGGCGCCCGCAGCCGCGTTATGCCCAGCATGCCTCAGGACGGCAAGCACATCATCGGCTACCGCGAGGCCATGACCCTTCCCTTCAAGCCCAAGAGCATGGTGGTTTGCGGAAGCGGAGCCATCGGAAGCGAGTTCGCCTTCTTCTATCAGAGTATCGGCGTGCAGGTTACGCTGGTTGAGTTCATGCCCCAGATCCTCCCCAACGAGGATGAGGACACGGCCGCACAGATCAGCCGCAGTTTCCGCAAGATGGGCATGAAGGTTATGGCAAGTGCGAGTGTGGAAAAGGTTGACATAGAAGGCGATGTGTGCCATGTCACCATCAAGGATATGAAGAAGAACACCGAGACGGTGGTGGATTGCGACGTGGTGCTGAGCGCCGTGGGCGTTATCACCAATTTGGAGAACCTCGGTTTGGAAGAGACGGGCATCGAGGTGGAGCGCACCAAGATTGTGGTGGACGATTATTATCAGACCAATGTGCCTGGCTATTATGCAATTGGCGACGTGGTGCACGGCCCAGCTTTGGCCCATGTGGCAAGCGCCGAGGCCATCTGCTGCGTGGAGCATATTGCGGGTCATCAACCCAAGCTGGTGAACTATGCCAATATCCCCGGCTGCACCTATACCACTCCCGAGGTGGCCAGCGTGGGCCTCACCGAGAAGAAAGCCTTGGAGGCAGGCAAGGAAATCCTCGTGGGCAAATTCTTCTTCAAGGCCAGCGGAAAAGCCACAGCGGCAGGCAACAACGACGGTTTCATCAAGATGGTTATCGACAAGAACACCGACGAGATTTTGGGTTGCCACATGTGCGGCGATAATGTCACGGAGATGATTGCCGGCATCGTTACCGCCCGCGAGAACGGCCTCACGGCCAAGCAGGTGGCAGGTGCCATTCATCCTCACCCCACGATGAGCGAGGCCGTCATGGAGGCCATCGAGGCCGCCTACGGTTGCGCAATTCATGGTTGATTTTTTCGGGATTTCGAAATTTCGTTTTTTAGAGGTTTCGAGGTTTTGAGATTTCGGGTTTAATTTTTTAGAAGAGAAAAATGAAGATATTGCCAAAAAAAATAATGAAGGTGTCCACCGACATGCGGGTGCTGGTGTCGAACCACTATAAGCCCACGGGGTTCGCCATCCGAGGCAAGTACGACATCGCCTACAAGTCGGGGCAGTTTATCGAAACCGACGGTCCCGGCACGGGGTTCTTTGTCCGCAACAGCTCGAGCCACACCTACAGGGATTTCGTGAAGAGCATTGTCAGGGAAAACAGACAGTCGTACTGGAAGATGCTGCTGGGCAAGGAGTTCTCGTTCGACGACGAAATTGCTGCCGCTTCGGAGGCCCTCAGACAGGCCGGGGACGGGGTGAAGAACCTCATCCTGGAAGGCTACGTCAACACCCTGCCTTACGCCAAAGAGGTCGAGTTGGGCGAACGCATCATCCGCGGCATCAAGGACCGCTCGCACCGTCATCACCACCACCTCAACTCGTATCAGACGGGGGTGCTGACCTCGTACAAGTCGCGTGTGGCAAAACTGGGACACGATGTGCGCAAGATTCAGCTACATATCAGCCAGATATGCCCCGAGGAGAAGTACAACCGCTTCTGCGATGTGATCAAGGCCTTCTCCAATGCCGCTTCGAGCCACCGCATCTGGCATGTGCAGGACAATGACCTCAAAGCCAATATGCGCCACGAGCTGGTGTATTTCGACCTGGGCATCTTCGATTTCTTCCAGACACCCATGTCGACACCCATGATGCGCACCACCACGGGCGAGACCTACTACCTCTATCCCGATTTCATCCTCCGTGCCCGCAAAACTACCGATTTCGACATCATCCCGCTGAAGGAGGTGAACTTCATCTATCGCGAGCAGCCCTACGATATGGTGTCGGGCATGATCACCCACCAAACCTCCTCGCACAAGAAGAAGAGCAAGAGACGCCGCAAGGGGTCACATCCCGACTACGACACTTTCGGCAGCGGACTTCTGGTGCCCGAGCACGAGGTGGCTATCGAGGATTTGGACAAAGAGGAGAGACACGAGAAAGTGCGTGTGGTGGGCGAACTCCATATTCCCGAAATCAACCTCCACTACTATTCGCAGGACAACTCCTCGATGCACACCTTTGTCAACGTGATGAGAGATTATAAAAACACACTCTGATAACTATGTTCAAACGACAGAAATACGTATACCATTTCAACCCGCAAACCCTCTCGTATGAGAAGGAGTCGCTCACTTTGGGCAGCAGGTTGAAACGTATTTCCACCACCCTGCTTTTGGGGTTGGTGTTTGGCGTAGTGATATCGATGGTTGTGTTCAGGTTGTTTCCTTCACCCAGGGAGAAGGCCCTCAAACGCGAGATAAAGCAATACGAGTACCAGCTGAAGACGCTGAACGCCCGTATCGACCTCGACGACGAGGTGCTCTCCGACCTTGAAAGCCGCGACAGTTCGGTGTATCGCACCATCTTTGGCGCCTCGCCCCTGCGCGACGATGTCCGCAAGCCCAACGACAAGGATTACGAGTCGCTGAAGGCCTACCAATGCGGCAAGGAAATCATCCGCACCTCTCGCCGTTTGGACACCCTGACGCATCGGCTGTATGCCCAGTCGTTGTCGATTGATGAAGTACACAAAATGGCGGGCTCCAAGCAGCAACGTATGCTTGCCATGCCCGCCATCTTGCCCATACCGAAAGACCAATGCCAGCTGGTTTCGGGTTTCGGTATGCGTTTCCACCCCATACTGCACTACCGCCGTATGCACACAGGCATCGACCTCACCGCCAAGGCGGGAACACCGATATATGCTACTGCAAACGGCACCGTGGCCATCTCGGGTCGTGGCGAGCAGACAGGGGGATACGGCATTTGTGTGATCATCGACCACGGCTTTGGCTACAAGACCCTCTACGGCCACCTCTCCTCCACAAAAGTGGCTCAAGGACAAAAGGTGAAACGTGGCGAGGTGATAGGTTATGTTGGGCGCACAGGTCTGGCACAAGGCAACCACCTCCATTACGAGGTGATTCACAACGATGCCAAGGTGAACCCCATTTACTTCCTCTTCAACGACCTCTCGCCACAAGAGTATGAGTCGGTGCTCGAAGCAGCCAACCAGGAGAACCAGTGCTTGAGTTAGTTGAGAGATGAGAGATGAAAGATGACAGATTAAAACATTACAGGTTATGAATATCACAATAGACGAAAATGCAGGATTCTGTTTCGGAGTGGTGAAGGCCATAGGCACGGCAGAGGAAGAACTGTCGCGCTCGGGCAACCTGTATTGTCTTGGCGACATAGTTCACAACAATGCCGAGGTTCACCGCCTCAACCAGAAGGGGCTCCAGGTCATCGACCACGAGCAACTGGCTTCGTTGCAAGGCGAGAAGGTGCTGATACGTGCCCACGGTGAGCCACCTTCGACCTATCAGCAGGCCTCGAAGTTGGGCATAGAGCTCATCGACGCCACTTGCCCCATAGTTCTTGCCCTGCAGCAGAAAATCCGCAAGGGATATGAAGAGATGCGGAAACTTTCGCCCGCAGGGCAGGTGGTGATATTCGGCAAACCCGGTCACGCCGAGGTGATAGGGCTTTGCGGCCAAACCGACAACACCGCCATCGTGGTGAGCCATCCCGACGATTTGGACGGCATAGATTGCTCACGACCCATACGCCTCTACTCTCAAACCACAAAGAGCAAGGAGGAATACCAGCTCCTCATCCGCAATTTGGAGAGCAAAATCAGCGAGGTTGAAAATACTTCAAAGGCTCGAAACTTTGTGGCTTACGACACCATCTGCAACCGTGTGGCCAACCGTGCGGTACAGTTGGAGGAATTTGCAAGAAATATGGACATAGTGCTTTTTGTGAGCGGAAAAGGGAGCTCCAACGGCCATTACCTTTACGAATACTGCAAACATGTCCAACCCAACACCCAGCTGATTTCGGATGTCGACGAACTCGATGCTTCGTGGTTTGCCGATGTGAAGAACGTGGGCATCACAGGTGCCACAAGCACCCCGAGGTGGCTCATGGAATCGGTGGTGAACAAGATTAAATTTTTGATTAATGAATTATGATTTATGAGTGCTTGGAGACAGTTTTATTCATAAATCACAACACGAAAAAAAGATGTATCTGACAAATATCAAACTGAGCAATTTCAAAACCTACGCCGACCTCGACGTGGATTTCTGCTCCAATGTCAACTGTTTGGTTGGCAACAATGGGGTAGGGAAGACCAATTTGTTGGATGCCATATACTATCTGTCTTTCTGCAAGAGCTTTTTCAACCCCATCGACGGTATGAATATCCGCCAGGGCGAAGAGTTCTTTGCCATCCACGGCAACTATGCTTTTGACAACGAGAACGTCATGGTGTCGTGTATTCAAAAGAAAGGACAACCCAAACAGATGCGCTGGTGCAAAAAAGCCTACAAGGCTTTGGGCGAACACATCGGACGCCTGCCCCTCGTAATCATCTCTCCCAACGACCAAAACATCATACAGGGAGGCAGCGATGGCCGTCGCAAATTTATAGACGGAGTTATCTCGCAAGCCGACAAAAACTACCTCAACCACCTCCTGCAGTATCAGAAAGCCATAGATCAACGCAACCGCCTCCTCAAGCAGTTCTACGAAGAACGCCAATGGGACGAGGCCTCCATTTCGATATGGGACGAGCAACTGGTGCGTTATGGCGAGATGCTCTACCAATGTCGCATGGATTTTCTGAAAGACTTTCTGCCCCTGTTTGATGAGTATTTCTCTTGGATATCCAATAGTGCCGAACATGCCTCGGTGAACTATATCACTCGTGCCGAAGTGCCTCTCGCACAGCAACTGCTCGAAGCTCGGCAAGCCGACAAATATGCCCAATACACCACCGTGGGGCCTCACAAAGACGACCTCGAGTTGATGATTGGCGATTTCAATGTGAAGAAATTTGGATCGCAAGGACAGCAGAAAACTTTTGTGCTGGCGCTCAAACTGGCACAATTCGAGTACATCTACCAACGTTGTGGAATGAAGCCCATACTTCTCCTCGACGACATCTTTGACAAATTGGATATGACCCGTGTCACCCAGTTGGTGCATCTTGTGGGTAGCGACCGTTTCGGTCAGGTGTTCCTCACCGACACCCAACCTGGCCGCATCGAAAACATCTTTGCCGAGATACCCCAAGTGGAGCATATCATATTCCAAGTTACCAACGGAGTTATTCAAAAAATAAACCAATAGAGATGAGTTACGCCAACGAACATACATTGCAAGACCTCCTCAAACGTGCCTATCATCGTTTGGAGATGGATGACACGGTGTGCGAGATAGAGGTCAAGAATGCCTATAATAAGGTTGTTGGCGACCTCATCAGCCGTCTTACCTGGTCGGTTCGTTTTGCCGAAGGCACCCTCACCGTTACCGTAGCTTCTGCAGCTTTGCGCCAGGAACTGACCTACCGCAAAGATTCGCTCCAAGCAAAAATCAACGACACCATAGGTCGCAACGCCGTGAAAAAGATAATGTTCTTCTGATTTGTGAAATGTGATAAGTGAAATGTGAATTGTGAAATGTGAAATGTGAATTGCAATTAAAATTTTAAAACTATAAACTCATAATGAAGCCACTGCTCAAAGCACTCGATATGATCCGCCTCTGCGACCCGAAGTCGTTCTGGCTCCGCATCGTGTATATCGTTGTGCAGAGTGTGCTGCCGTTGATTAATCTGTATGTCCTCAAACTGATTGTCGATGGTGTTACCACAGGTGGCGATATTTACCTTTGGGGTATTCGTTGCGATAATTTCTATTACCTCATCGGCATTTTCTGCGGCATCTTTCTTTTGAATAGGGTTGTCTCAATCCTCAATGGTGTCAACAACGACATACTCTCACAACGTCTCATCGACTACCTCAGCGACCGTATGCAGCACCAATCCACCGAGTTGGATATGGCGTATTTCGACAATCCCGCCTACCACGACACCTACCATCGTGCGCAACAGGAGGCCTCTTTCCGTCCTTTGCAGGTGCTCAACGGCTTCATGGGGTTGATAAGTGCCGTAATATCCATTGCGGGTGTCATCGTTATGCTGGCTGCTGCCTCTTGGCAAATCATCGTGGTGATGGTGGTAGCGGTCATACCCACATTCGTTGTGCGTATCATCAAGTCGCGCCAAGTGTATGCCTTCCGTCGCAACAACACGCAGAACTATCGTCGCACAGGCTATTATTCCTCTCTGCTTGGCGGTCGTGATTTTGCCAAAGAGATGCGCACCTTCGGCCTTGCCCCTTATTTCCGCAAACTCTTTGTCGATATTCGCAGTCGTTTGGTGGATAATCTGTTGCATATCTCTCGTCGTTTGGCTCTTTACGACACCATCTGTGCCATCATCGAAACCGCAGCTCTCTTCTTCGTCACACTTTTCCTTATCGCCAGCACCAAGAATGGGGCCATCACCATAGGTTCCTTCGTGATGCTATTTGAGGCCTTCCGTCGTGGTCAGACCTATCTTACCAACCTTGTGACGAGCATCTCTGGACTTTACGACAACCGCCTCTTTATCGGCAATCTTTTCGAGTTCCTCGACCTCAAACCCAATATCCTCAATTGCGACAACCCCGTTCCTTTCCCCGAGAAAGTCGAGAGCGTGGAATTTCGCGACATCACTTTCCGATATCCCGATATGAAGCACGATGTCCTCAGCCACTACAACCTTACGGCTCGAGCCGGCGAGATAACCATGATTGAGGGTGAGAACGGCTTTGGAAAGACCACATTGCTGAAACTGCTTCTGCGACTCTACGATACCAACGAAGGCACCATATTCGTCAATGGTGTCGATGTGAGGCAATACGATGTGTCTCAACTCCGTCGTGGCATTGGTGCTATCTTTCAGGATTATGTGCGTTTCTATTGCACTGCCGAAGAGAATATTGCCTTTGGCGACATCGATAACTTCGATGCTGACCGTGTGCGTCGTGCTGCTGAGGATGCTGGCGCCGATACCATCATCGACCGTCTCCCGCAAGGCTACAAGACGCCTCTCGGACGTATGTTCGACCAAGGTGCCGAACTCAGCATGGGTCAGTGGCAGCGTATAGCCTTTGCCCGCCAACTATACAGCAACGCCCCTGTGCTGGTGTTCGACGAACCCACCGCATGGATGGACATACCTTCGCGTGACAAATTTTACCAAACACTCGACAAACTCAAAGCCGACAATAAAGTGATAATATTAATTAAACATATATAACTATGAATTTCATTCTCGAATCTTTTTCTCCGAAAGAGTATGAGGGCAACCTCATCTTTCTATATGGCAATGATGTGGCCGACCGTAATATCCCCTTGGGAAAGAAAGAACTCGAATACCTCAAGCTTCGTCGTGAGGCCGACAATCAAAGCATCGTGGCTTTCGACCGCCTGCCTTATCACATGTATATAGTCAATTTCGACAGTGAGAAACCTGCCAACGAGTGCCAGGAACTTCTCCGTCGTAGTGCCGACAAAATCGTCTCTCTCCTCAATGCCGACAAGCAAAGCACCGTGGCTATCACCGGCGAAGGTGTCATCCCCGAGGAGCTGGTGGCTTTTGTTGAGGGCATGGTGCTGTCCGACTATAGTTTCGACCGCTACAAGAGCGTGACGCCTAATCATATCGCCACCCTCACCATCGACCGCCGATTCCTTTCTGATGAAGAACTTGTGCGCAACGAACGCCTCTGGAACCGTATCTTCTGGTGTCGTGAATGGGTCAACCTGCCCGTGTCCGACTTCAACGCCGAGGAGTTTGCCTCCGAGTTGGAAGATATTGCCAACGATCTGAATGTCAAATGCACCGTTTTCGACAAGAAGCAGATTGAGTCTCTGCGTATGGGCGGTTTGATTGCTGTAAACAAGGGCAGTGTCGACGAGCCTCGCTTCGTTGTGCTCGAATACAACCCCGCCGATGCTATCAACAAACAGCCCCTCGCCCTGGTGGGTAAAGGCATTATGTACGACACTGGCGGCCTCAATATCAAGACTGGCGACTACATGTGCGAGATGAAATCCGACATGGCAGGTGCTGCCACCATGGCCTCTGTGATTTTTGCAGCAGCCGACAATCATCTGCCCGTGCATATCGTGGCTTTCCTTCCCCTCACCGACAGCCGTCCGGGTTTCAACGCCTATGCTGCTGATGATGTGCTCACCATGTATGACGGCACTACCGTCGAAGTGGTCAACACCGATGCCGAAGGCCGTCTCATCCTTGCCGATGCTATCGCCTATGCTGTGGCCAATTATCAACCCGAGCTCGTTATCGATGCTGCCACTCTTACAGGTGCGGCTGTTCGTGCTATCGGCACCTTCGGTATCGCAGCCATGCAGCAAAATGCCGACAATTATTTCAACCTCCTCAAAATCATGGGCAACCAAGTCTATGAGCGTCTTGCCGAGTTCCCCTTCTGGCATGAATACGACGAGCTTATCAAGTCGAAGATTGCCGACATCAAAAACTGCGGCATAGCACAGGCAGGCACCATCTCTGCGGGCAAGTTCCTCGCTCATTTTGCCAAGACCACTCCCTATATCCACCTCGACATAGCCGGTGTGGCCTATTTCTCACAGAAACAGGATTACTATTGCGTGGGTGGCTCGGGCTTTGGTGTGCGTCTGCTCTACGCTTTCCTCCAAACTTACGATGTGACCAAGAAATAACAATATATATAAACATTTTTAATTCAACAATTCATGGAAAACGACAAAACCAATCATAACCCTATTCGTGTAGGCATCACACAAGGCGACATCAACGGTGTCGGCTATGAGGTCATCCTCAAAACTTTCAGCGACAGCCGTATGTTCGACATCTGCACCCCCATTCTTTACGGTTCCACCAAGGTGGGCACTTATCACAAGAATCTCCTCGTCATGCACCAAGACCTTGTCTTCAACGGTATCCACGATGCTTCCGAGGCGGGTGGTCGCAAGTTTAATGTCGTCAATATCGTCAACGATGAGGTGAAAATCGACATCGGAAAATCCACCGAGGTGGCAGGTGCCCAGTCGCGTCTCTCGCTCAACATGGCTTGCAACGACCTCAAAAACGGCCTTATCGACGTCCTCGTAACAGCCCCTATCAACAAGAAGAACATCCAGGCGCCCGACTTCGACTTTCCCGGCCACACCGAGTTCCTCTCTCACCAGTTCGATTGCAGCAGCCTTATGATGATGGTGTGCGACCGTATTCGTATCGGTATCGTTACCAATCACTTGGCTTTGAAAGATGTGCCTAATGCCATCACCCACAACCTCCTCTCCGACAAAATCATGCTCATGAACGAGTCGCTCAAACGCGATTTCGGTGTCCCCATGCCCAAGATTGCCGTTCTGGCTCTCGACCCCCATGCCGGTGATAACGGCGTGATTGGCAATTTCGACAACACCGTCATCAAGCCCGTCATCGATGAGGCTCAGAACAAGGGCATCCTTGCCTACGGCCCCTATCCCTCCGACGGTTTCTTCGGTAGCAGCGAGTTCAACAAGTTCGACGGAGTGCTGGCTCTCTACCACGACCAGGGCCTCATCCCCTTCAAGCTGATGTCGTTCACCGAGGGTGTCAACTTCACCGCGGGCCTTCCTTACGTCCGCACCTCGCCTGCCCACGGCACCGCTTTCGACATTGCCGGCAAGGACAAAGCCTCCGAGCAGTCTTTCCGCAGCGCTGTCTATCTCGCCTGCAACATCCTCCGTCATCGTCAGGAGTATGACGAACTTACCGAGAATCCCCTCCAATAAGTCTCATCCACGATTTCGACAACAATGAAGAAACTGGTTCTTTTTGACGGAATGGCAATGGTTTACCGAGCCTACTACGCCCTCAATGCTTCAGGACGCACAAACTCCAAAGGCATGAACACCTCGGCTGTGCTCGGCTTTACCAACACCCTCTACGACCTTGTCAAGAAACTCAACCCTACGCATCTTGCCGTGGCTTTCGACCTTCAAAAACCCACTTTCCGCCACGAGATGTATGCCGAATACAAGGCCAACCGCGAAGCTATGCCCGAAACAATCCAGCAGGCTTTGCCCTACATCCGCCAAATCATCTCCGCCTTCAACATCCCCATCATCACCTGCGAGGGCTACGAGGCCGACGACGTTATCGGAACCGCCTCGCATTGGGCCGAACAGCAGGGTTTTGACGAGGTGGTGATGGTCACCCCCGACAAGGATTTCGGACAACTCGTAACCGACCATGTCCGCATCTACCGTTTCGGCCGTATGGGCAAACCCGACCAGCTTATGGGTGTCGACGAGGTGAAGGAGAAATTCGGCGTGAGCCAATGTTCCCAGGTCATCGACCTCCTCGGCCTTTGGGGCGATGCTTCCGACAATATCCCCGGTATCCCCGGGGTGGGGGAGAAGACCGCCAAAAAACTCATCGAGCAGTTTGGCTCCATCGAAGCCATGGTGGAACATGTCGACGAAATCAAGAACGACAAGATTCGGGGCCTCGTGCAGCAACATGGCGAGCAGGCCATCTTCAGCAAGCAGCTGGCCACCATCGTCCTCGACGCTCCCGTGGAACTCTCCCAGGAGCTCCTCCTTCGCCGCACCCCCGACTATGCCGCCCTGCAGGCGCTCTTTGCCGAACTCGAATTCCGCAAACTCTCGCAGCGTATCTTTACCGACCTCTCCATCTCCAATCCCGATGAGGCCCAGCGTTTTGCTGCCGCCAAACCACGTCCCGCGGCTCCCGCCCCTGCTCCCGAACAGACCTCTCTCTTCGATCAACCCACGTTGTTCGACCAACCTGTGGTCGACGAACATCGTTCCACCGAGATCCGCATCCTCGACCATCTGCCCGAAAGCGGCGATGTGGCCATCTTCGTGGCTGGAGCCACCATCGTGCTGGCTTTCAGTGCCGACGAGGTATATACCTCCCTCGTGGGGAATATCGATACTGCTCGTCTCCGCAGCCTCCTTCAGCAGCCCGACTCCCTCAAGCTCTGCTTCGACCTCAAATCTATCAAATATATCCTCCGCGAACTCGACATCGAGCTCTCTGGCGACATCTTCGATGTGCAGCTGGCACACTACCTCGCCGACCCAGAGATACGCCACACCCTCGACAGCATCTGCCTCAACATCCTCGGTGTCGAACCCGCCAACGAAAACGAGTCGGCTGCCGTCCTGTGGCAGCTCTACCCGCTTTTGGCAGCCAAACTCTCCGACGAAGGGCTCAGCCGCCTCTACACCGAGGTCGAACTCCCTCTGGTCGACGTGCTTATAGGCATGGAGGAGGAGGGGGTGCGCATAGATGTGGATGCCCTCAAAGACTATTCCGCCAAACTCTCCGCCGAGCGCGACATCATCGAGCAGGACATCTACCGCATGGCGGGCGAACCTTTCAACATTTCCTCGCCGAAACAGCTGGGCGAAGTGCTCTACGACAAGCTCAAAATCACCGACAAGCCCCCCCGCACAGCCACCAAGCAGTACTCCACCGCCGAGGATGTGCTCCTCAAGCTCAAGGACAAGAACCCCATCATCGAGAAGATTCTCGAATACCGCTCCCTCAACAAGCTCATTGGCACCTATCTCGACTCTTTCCCCAAGCTCATCAACCCTGTGACCCACAGGCTCCACACCGTATATAATCAAACCGTTACAGCCACAGGGCGCCTCTCTTCGAGCAACCCCAACCTGCAGAACATCCCCATACGTTCCGAACGCGGCAAGGAGATACGCCGAGCCTTCGTGGCACGCAACGACGACTATCTGCTCCTCGCTGCCGACTACTCCCAAATCGAGCTCCGCATCATCGCCTCCCTGGCCAACGACCGCCACATGATTGAGGCCTTTTCCAACCACTACGACATCCATGCCGCCACGGCTGCCAAAATCTACAAGATGCCTATCGAGGAGGTTTCCAAAGACTTACGTCGCAACGCCAAGTCGGTCAACTTCGGCATCGTCTACGGCATCAGCGCCTTCGGCCTCAGCGAACAGCTCGGCATACCTCGCAAGGAGGCGGCAGCCCTCATCGACGAGTATTTCACACAATACCCCGACATCAAAAATTATATCGACGACAATATCAACTTCGCCCGCCAGCACGGCTACGCCCAGACACTCCTCGGCCGACGTCGCTATCTGCCCGACATCAACTCGCGCAACGCCTCGGCACGCAGTTTTGCCGAGCGCAACGCCGTCAATATGCCCATACAGGGCACCTCGGCCGATATGATAAAGATTGCCATGATAAACATCCATAGCGAGATACAACGTCTCGGCCTCAAATCGCGCATGATTCTCCAGGTGCACGACGAACTTGTGTTCGACTGCTACCGCCCCGAGGAGCAGCAGCTGCGCGACATCGTGCAGAAAGCCATGATCGAAGCCCTCCCGCTGAGCATACCCATCGAGGTGGGCATAGACGTGGGCCCCGACTGGCTGACGGCTCATTAATTTATTTGAATAACAAAAAATAAGCAACGTATACCATGAAAAAAATTCTCATCCTCGTCCTCGCGCTCATTGCCACCTCGGCAACCTTCGCACAGCTCAACGAAAAAGCCGACTTCTCCGATGTGTGTTCCTCCGGACAAGTGCTTTACTACAAAATCGTCGATGATGGCGAAGTAAACCTCTGGTTCCACAGCCAGTATGCCGACATGCTCGGCGGCTACATCCGCGTGCCCCGCAGCGTCAAGTATCAGGGCCGCAACTACATCGTCACCGGCGTGGCCGACAACGCCCTGGCCAACTGCATCCGCGTACAAGGCATCGAACTGCCCAACTCTGTCTACTACATCGGCGACATGGCCTTCTACAAATGCACCGACCTCAGCATCGTCTACCTCCCAAAATCGCTCACCAGCATCGGCTCGCAGGCCTTTGAAGGTTGCACGGCATTGGTCGACTTCGTCATGCCCCACTCCGTTACCGAGATGGGCGAAGGCGTTTTCCGCAACTGCTCCAATGTGCGCCATTTCGTTATCTCCCACAGCCTTACCGCCATCCCCGAAGACACCTTCAACGGCTGCTCCTCGGCCACCGACTACATCATCCCCGACCGTATAGCCACCATCGGCTGCAACGCCTTTGCGGGCAACACCAACCTCCGCAGCATCACCTTCTTTGGCGCCGTTCCCCCCACGCCCGACCCCGAATGTGGCGACGCCTTCAACCGCGACATCGTAGCCCTCTACGTAATCAAAGGCTTCGACACCTACAAAGCCTCCACCATCTGGGGCCAATTCACCATCCGCCAGCTCTAACCAAGACTGTTGGTAAAAGCTATTTCATAAAATCGTCTTGCCACAACTTTTGTAGAAAGATGGTGGCAGGGTATATCTCTATGTCATTCAGTAGTCTTGGCTGGGCATCTAACGATACCACTATTAGTCGGGCCTCTGGATGTTCCTCTTTGAAAGCTTTGAGACCAGACAGATGGCGTGATTGTACTTGTGTCGACGATTTGATTTCTATGGCCACTTGAGCGTCACCCAGGACAGCGTCTACCTCATGTTCGGAATAGGTGTGCCAATAACTAAGGGCATTCTCTATATTTCGATAGTTGAGATAGGCCACTAACTCTTGGATTATCAAGTGCTCGAAAGCATGTCCAAATTCGGCAGAACCGAGCTGTAATGATTTCCGACCTAAGAGATAATTGGGTATACATACATCAAAATAGTAGAATTTTGGCGAATGGCGTAATTTGCGTTTGACCGTTTTTTGATATGCCGGAATCATGTAGCCAACAAGTGTTTCTTCTAGTATGGCAAAATATTCTTTCACCGTTTTTGAATCTATTCCGCAATCATTGGCGATATTGCTATAATTGACAATCTCGCCGTCAGTTAGTGCGGCAATCTCCATAAACCTGTTGAATGTTTGCAGGTTGCGAACCAACGATTCGGCTTTTATCTCCTCTTTTAGATATACTCCGATGTAGGCCTGCATCCTTCGCCAAGCCACTTCGGGTGTGGCCATATAGTGTCGGGGGAGTAAGCCTTGGCTGATGGCTTTCAGTAGATCGAAATCAGGAATCTCTGCACTAACTAATGGATGCAACTTTATAGGGATGGCTCTGCCGCCCAAGGTGTTGACACCTTGACGCTTCAGCTTCCGGGCACTACTTCCGCAGAGGATAAAGCGCAAGTTTTTCCGTACAATCAACCTATGTACCTCATTGAGAAGTTCGGGCAACAGAGGAATTTCGTCTATCACCACCAAACTGTCGTTGGGCAACATGGACAATTCTTGTTCTAGGATTGCCGGATTGCGGCTAAGCCGCTCCAGCGTTTTTCCATCCAATAAGTCGTACCATACCGCATCAGGGTATAGCTCCAACAACAATGTTGTCTTGCCTGTTTGGCGAGCTCCAAAAACAAAGATACTGTCGCTTTCTACAATTGATAAATCTACTATACGGCTATACATAGGCTTGCTGATTACAATTTCTGTGCAAAGATACAAATTTTTTATCAATTTTTGAATTGTTTGGATAATGTTTTATTTTTATTATTGTATATCAATAGTATAATGAAAATTTTTTTTCGTAAATTTCGGAGTCGTACTCCGAATATTTCAGTAATTTTCGGAATAGCACTCCGAATTTTCATTGATTTTTCGGAGTAAGAAGGTGTGTCGGAATGTTTTTTTATGGTAACTATTACGCCTTTTGTACAAACGTTATTTTTCGGAAATTAGTGGCTCGTTTTACTCAAAAAGTGGAAAAAATATCACAAAAATGGTGCAAATATCGCTCATTATCGCTCATTATCGCTCACCATCGCTCATTATCGTGCATTATCGTGCAAAATTGGGCATCCACTCAGAATTTTTGCATATCTTTGCAGCGTTTTTTTCGGGGAGAGGATGGGGTGTGCCGAGTGAGGTGCGCAGCAGGAGGCACGGCTCCGTTTATCGGCTCTCGAAAAGAATGCCCGACTCACTAAAACACACGGATTAAGGCCCGTGGAGTCGGGGTGAATGAAGCGTATGCATTTTGATTTTTTTAATTCTGTAACCGATTCGAAGGGCTGCATCTGCACGATGGAGAAGTATCACGAGGCCATTTCCAACGCCCCTTTCATGATCCTGGCCAAGGACATTTCCGTGGCTCGCACCAAGGAGCAGAAACAGTTGCTCAAGCGCCATCTGCCCATCGTGTGCTGGCAGGCTTCGTTCGGAGGCAAGGGGCGCAAGAACGCCAACGCTGTGCCCAGCGGGCTCTACATGGTTGACTTTGACGATGTTGAGGACGCACAGGTGCTTATCAACAAGGCCAACAGTCGCCGTGAGGAGCTGGATATTGTGTATATCGCCTTCTCCATCTCGCGCAAAGGGGTGAGGATTGTGGCGGAGTGCCGACCCGAGTTTTCGACCATTGCCGAGTGCCAGCGATGGCTCAGCAACCAGCTCGGACAGCCTTGCGACGAGGCTTGCAAGGATTGGGCGCGAGCCTCCTACCTGGTGCCGGAGCACTATGTGTACTACATGGACAAGGGCATCTTCGGACGAGGCCCCAAGTGCGTGTATCAGGTGGGGGCGGCCTCTCAGAAAACTCCGGAGATTCCGGAGATTCCGGAGACCCCGGAGATTCCGGCTAATCCGGTAAAGCCGGAGATTCCGGAAAATCCGGTAAAGGCGGTAAATCCGGCAAAAACCGTCCAAACCCATTATCGCGGCCACACGCTCACCGAGCTTGCCGTGGCATGGCTCCGTGCCAATGGCGGCGAACCTGTGGAGGGCGAGCGAAATCAAAAACTCTACCGCTGTGCCTATCGCCTGCGATACATCTGCGACTTTTGCGAGAACGCCCTCGTCGCCTCCCTGCCCCGCTACGGCCTCTCGGAGGAGGAGATCCGCCAGATTGTCCACAGCGCCTGCTCTGCCCCGCGTTCCGGCACCACTCCGCACGACTTGGAGGACCTTTTGGATAATCTGGAAAATCCAGAATCTCCGGATAATCCGGAAGACCCGGAAGACCCGGATAACCCGGATAACCCCGAGAACCCCCTCACCAGTTTCTTGGATACCTCGGTGATGCCTCCGCTGCCTCCCGTCTTTCGGCAATATGCCGACATCGCTCCGCAGGGCTTTGCCCCGGCGGCCGTGCTGTGCCTGCTGCCCATACTGGGAACCCTCGGCAGCACCCTCCGCGCTCGCTATTTGGACGGCAACATGGTCTCGCCTTCGTTCTTGGTATGCCTTGATGCCGAGCAAGGTACGGGCAAGAGTTTCATTAGAAATCTCTCGCGCGACTGCCTCAAGCAGATAGCCGCCGTGGATGCCCTGGGTCGCTCAAAAGAGGAGGCCTACAACGAGCAGCTCCGCCGTTCCTCGCGCACGGGTGGCAAGAAGAAGGACGACACCCCGCCCGAGCCAAAGCCCATGGTGCGACTCCTCCCCGCCACCATCTCCATCACCAAGCTGTTGAAACGTCTCGACAACGCCCAGGGGCTCCATTGCTACACCCTCGCCGAGGAGGTGGACACCGTCCGCAAGGCGCAAGGCCGTTCCTTCAGCAACATCACCGACCTCCTCCGCAATGCCTTCGACAACGCCGAGTACGGTCAGGATTACGCCTCGGAAAATTCTTTCTCGGGAATCGTGAAAGTGTTCTACAACGTGCTCTACAGCGGCACCCCCGATGCTGTGCGCATGTTCTTCAACCGCGACAACCAGCGCAACGGCCTCCTCAGCCGCTTCATCCTCGTCAACCTGCCCGACAACCTCTACCAGCGTCCCCCACAATGGGGCCGCATGACCCCACTGCAGCGGCAGAAGGTGGACGAGGCCCTGACCGAGCTCAACCAGATGTCGGTCGCCTCCTACACCGTGCACGGCAAGGAGGGCGACGAGATATGCTACGAGGCGCAACCCGAGCTGGAGCTTGACATGCAATGGCTGAACAAACGCATCGAGCGCTGGGAGGAGGCCGTGCGCGAGAAGGCCAAGGACGCCGAGAGCGCCAAGCACGCCATGCTCTACCTCCGACCCGGATTGGTGGGCTTCCGCGCCGGAATGCTGGCATGGTTCCTCTACGGCTGCAAGAGCGACTCCCGCACCAAGGAATCTGTCACCCGCTTCGCCACCTGGGTGGCCGCCTCCATGCTCAACACCTTGGTCGCATACGCCGACCAGATTGAGAGCAAGGGAAGGAAGATCAAGTTTGGTGATGCTTTTGCCGCTCTGCCTGACCAATTCGACAGAAAACAGCTACGAGAGGTTTTGATTTCTTTGGGATGCAAGAGCCCTGAAAGGCAAGTGGCTTTTCAGTGGCAACAAGGATTGCTTATTGAAAAGGTTGATAAGGGGGTATATCGTAAGATGAAAACTGCTGCTTAATGAATTTGTTAATTGTTAATTGTTAATTGTTAATTGCTTTGTGTCTGCAATGCGCAATCAAAAATGGAATACATTTATAAGATTAAATAAATACTAATATTTAATATATATATTTACAATCAAACTTGCATTCTCACACTAATAGCAATTAACAATTAACAATTAACATTTCGCTTACCCTCAACTTTAACTTTTCTTGTAACTCGCTGATTCTCTCATATTATATAAAGCATGCATAAAGCATGAAGCGAAGAAGATTGGGAGAATATTGGGACAATCTCGATTTTCGGCACCCCGAAAGGCTGAATTTCCGCGTCCGTTTTCGGTTCAAAAAGCACCTTTTCCGCCACCCTTTGTTTATTAACCCTTTTCAAAATCTCAAAAAATGAAAAAAACACCCGCCATTTGCCCATACATCGGCAACCCCCTTTTGGCAACCTCATTTACGCTTTCCAAACATCGCCTCCCAGCCCTGACAGGGCGAAACGCCACCCAGCCACCCATTTTCCCGTCCAAACACCCATGAAATCCGTACACATTTCCCTCGCTCCCCGCATCATTCATCCCCCGCCCATGTACGAAAATGCCCTCAAGGATGTCTACTTTTCAAGCCCCGAAACACAAAAAGAGTCTCCCGACGATGCGGGGGACTCTTTGTTTTCATGTCGCAAATTGGGTTACTACTTGGTAGCTTCGGCAATTGAACCGCGATAGGCGGGGCAGGTGTGGTGTGTGCAGGAGGCTGCCACCATTGCGAAAACCATGACAATGCAGATTGCTACAATAGATTTCTTCATGATAAGATGTATTAGATTGTTATTTTTCCTAAAAATTTCAATTTGCAAAATTACTACATTTTTTTCATATAATCAACTTTTTCTTTCGTTTTTTCCAACTATTTTGTGTTGATAGCAGGGGAGGGCAGTTCTTAATTTTCTTTAACATCGAGAATCGCTTATTTGCAACTCGGCTGAATAACGATGCTAAATATCAAAAAACATCTTTCCACGTCACACCAATAGTCATAAAAAATGTGTTTAATTTTGTAAAATACCGCTACTTTACAAGTGTAAATACAATTGTAAATCACGAAACATTTGTAATATATTACATTTGTAACGCAGAAAATTTTGTAACATTGTTAAATGATTATTAAATACACAATACTATATATCGCAAACAAATTAAAATCAGCAGTTTGAGCATTATTATATAAATGATTGATAAAGATATATCGGCTTATTTCGCTAATATTGTATATGCAGTTTTAAAGTATATGTAAT
>JAZUIX010000044.1:0-8432 GCA_045642445.1 Bacteroidales bacterium
TCTGCGATTTCGGGCGTTTTCCGGCATCTTGCTGTTTATCACTCGGTCACGTAGCCCGCTACGCTTCCTCGTTCTGCACAGCAATCTGCTCGAAAACCACTCCGAAATCCCAAGAAATCAATTTATAGAACCCACCTATAAAAACTCGAATGTCATGCTGCGTGTTACTGATGTTGATTATATTGGCGACTTACCTTCAGCGATGGAGTGACTAAGGAAGTCGATCTCCAGCCCTATCTCTGACAGGCAAAGTATTCTCCGAGTTGCTGAACAAAGAAAAATTCATCCAATTCGGCCTCACCCGCATGACCATTGAATGGTCAATTCGCAATACACTGAACAAACCTATCTGACGCTTTAGGACCCCATTGTACTCGGTAGATTTCTCCCTCGTAGCTGTCTATCATAATGAAATTGTACATGTCTTTAGTCGGATATAGTTCAAACCGACCGTTCCAACCCCAGTTTTCTCTACCATGAGGATAGGGTCCTATTGGTATCTCCACGGCAAGAGGATCTTTCGATGCGTATTGAATCATATAAACTCTACCTATTCGTGTGTCAATTTTCAATAGGATATGAATGTTTTCTGTTTGATATATCTTGTAACGAGGAAGTTTTTTTGTTTCTGCTTGCATATATTTGACATAGTCAAAATATTCTTGTTGCATTACAGATTCTATCGAATCTATATGATGTTGAAAAGCAGCATTAAGTGAATCTTGTCTTGTCTTTGAAGCCTGCTTTGTTTTCTCGGTTGTTTCGGTATCAAGAACTATCTGCGAAAAAGAGGTAAAATAAATACCAAACACTAAGGTGATAATGATAATCAGTTTTTTCATTTTACTATAATAATGGGCTCAATCATTTTTATTCTAGGCCTTGCGAAAGAGGTGAGCCCTTTGCTCCGTGCGTGGTCTTGTTGATTTCCATATATAACGTGTCCATATCCCATTTATTGTCCACCAATGCACTTTTAACATTGTCTCCTGAACCAAAAAAAAATTTTGTTGATTCGGGAAAAATATGTATTTTTGCATTTTCAAATAATTAGAATACGATTTTTTCAAAATACACTGAAATATGATGAAAAAGCTTTTGATTGTTGCTTTGGCGGTGCTGACGTTGTGCGGCTCGGCAAATGCACAGATGGACAAGACGATGAAGCGCAAGGTCGCTATCGGGCGTTTTACGAATGAGACCCAGTATGCCAAAGGTCTTTTCTACGACAGGGAGAACGACCCTATCAGAAAACAGGCATTGGACATCTTGTCCGCCAAGTTGGCGGCTACGGAGAAGTTCATCCTGCTGGAACGTGACGGTTTGGAGGAACTGGTGAACGAGGCTGGCGAGGGTATGCAGAAGATAGGCGCCGACTATATCATTCTGGGTTCGATAACCTCCTTTGGCCGCAAGGTGGAGGGCGACGACAGGTTGTTCTCGCAGTCGAAGACACAGACAGTGGAGGCGGGTGTGAGTATCCGCCTGGTGGATGTGGCTTCGGGCCTGATTATCTATTCCGACGAGGCCAAGGGCTTCGCCGAGACCACGTCGAAGCAGACGCTGGGATTGGGCGGCTCGGCTGGCTATGATGCCACGTTGAGCGACAAGGCCATCTCGGCGGCTCTGACGCAGCTGGTGGAGAACATCATCAACAAGTGCATGGACAAGCCGTGGAGAGGCTATGTGTTGTCGGTGGAAGATGGCACATACATCATCTCGGGCGGCAAGTCGCAAGGCATGGCCGAGGGTTCGAAGTTCGTGGTGTATAAGAAAGGCAAGATGGTCACCAATCCCCAGACGGGCATCAAGATTGAGCTGCCCGGCACCAAGGTGGGCACGGTGACGGTGCTGACCACGATGGGCGACACCCCCGAGAGCGAGATTTCGTTCTGCTCGTATGAAGGTGACGCCATCGACGCGGAAAATTTGTCACAATATTATTTAATGGAAAAATAACAATAAGATGAAAAAACTGATTTGGATAGTGTTCGGAGTGCTGCTTATGGCAGGTTGCGGTGTGGGTTCGTACTCGGTGTCGGGAGGTGTGGAGGATGAGAGCTATGTGTGCTTTGTGGCACCGGAATCGTTCGACATTGTGGTGACAATAGATGGCACCACATACAACACGCAAACGATAGAGAACAAGGCTTTCAAACGTCGTCGCAACATCAAACAGACAGCCACAACGCATATCGTGGTGCCTGTGGGCAAACATGAAGTAAAAGTGCAGCGTGAAGGCCAGGAGGTGTTCAATAAATTAATACTCGTCACAACAGGCGAGACAAAGATCATTCAGTTGTGAAAAAGTTTTTTTTGATTTTGAGTGCGGCGATGCTGATGGCGTCGTGCGGGAGTTCGAGGCTGTATTACTGGGGCTCGAACCCTAATTTCGACAAGGGCACCTCGGATTACGAAAAAGCGTCGTATGAGTATTATGACAAACAGTCGCCCGAGAGCTTGTGCGAGTTGCTGTGTGTGTATGAAGACATGGTGAGCAACCCTGGCGGCACACGTGGCGTGGTGCCCCCGGGAATATGTGCTGAGTATGGCTATCTGCTGCTGCAGCCACAGACGGCCACGGTGTTTTACGAGAATGCCTCGCACAGACAAAAACGCAAATTCGAGGAATCGGAGTATGGCAGCGATTTCCGCACAAAGGGAATAGCCATGCTGGAGATGGAGATAAAGCTCTATCCCGAGTCGGCTGTGTTTGTGGCTCCGCTGTTGAAAAAACTGAAGGAAAATGGAGGCAAATAGGAGGACTGTAGCATGAAAAGAAATAGCATGATTTTGGCGGCTTTGGCCGTGTGCGCAATAGTGATGAGCTCCTGCTCAAGCACCAAATACACTCGTGCGGAACTGTATTCGAAAATGTATAACGAGGACCCCGTAGTGCTGGTGGTGATGCCCCCCATCAACAACACAACCAATGTGGAGGCAAAGGAACTGCTGTATACCTCGATCAACACACCGCTGATTGAGGCGGGCTATTATGTGGTATCGCCCCATGTGACGATGGAGCTGCTGAAAGCCGAGAGTGCCTACGATGCCGAGATGTTCGTGGATGGCAATGTGTCGCAGTTCGGCAAAGTGTTCGGTGCCGACGCGGTGGTGTTCACGGTGATCGACACATGGAAGAAATCGGGCTTTGGTATTGAAACCAAGATACACTATATGATCAAGTCTACCAAGACTAACGAGGTGCTGTTTGAGCGTAGCTGCGATTTGTATCTTGATTTGAGCGAGAAGAGCCGCAATAGTGCCACGGGTCAGGAAACGACGATGCTGATAGCCTCGCTCATCAAGACAGCCGTCACCGACCATATTGTGGCTGCCCGTAAATGCAACGCTTTCATTTTGTCGGACATTCCTGGAGGAAAGTATGCCCCCTGGTATAAGCAGGATGGCGAAACAACCGCCCAGCCGAGAGATATAAAGGCATCGGTGAGATAAAACCTGTGACTTGAGGTGGGTTCTATAAATTCAACGTAAACATGAAATATTTTGAAAATATACTTTTCTGTGATTTTGGCCGTTTTTGGTCATCTTGCTGTTTGTCACTCGGTCATGTAGCCCGCTACGCTTCCTCGTTCTGCACAGCAATCTGCTCGAAAACCACTCCGAAATCCCAAGAAATCAATTTATAGAACCCACCTTTAGTTTCTATCATTGTTTGATTAGTCCTCAAACACTATTATTCCATTTTTCTCGAAGCAATATTCCAAGAGATGCAGTTCAAAGCTCCACCTTTACGTACTGCTTCTATTGCTGGGATTCCTATCACTTTGCAATCTGGATATATTGTTGCAATCTGCTGCAATGCTTGTTCATCCTCGGCTATCCCCAATTGTGGAACAAAGACGAAACTTCCTATCTGAAGATAATTGACGTATGCCCAACTGCGCTGATGGTTTCTCTTTACATTGTATGACAAAGGAATTACCTCAAAATGCTGTTCTAAGATTTTTAGATATTTCTTGGCTAATGTAGGGTTGAAATCCCAATAATTTGTAATCAATATTCGATTGTCTCCAACATAATGGACGATTCCATCACTATGACCGAGATATTCGTCATGGTCCCACGGTAATATAATGATTTCGCTCTGAAAAGCATTCTCGATCATATTCAGAATATCAAGGTGAGACTTGGCCGAGTTCTCTTCAAATACCTTATCGGTCATCACTATCTTGTTACCACATTTTACCACATTACCACCATCGATAACGAGGTCTAATGAAAATATATCACATTCCTGCTGCAGGTTTATGAAGTACTCCATATTCCTGACATCAGTGATAGTGCGAAGGTAATACTTTGTTTGTAAGTAGTCGGGATTGTATTTGTAGCATACAAATTGTTTTTCATCAATCTGTATCGGCATATAATCACGACACCAGATGTCGTTTGTATCCTTCAACAAAAAATGGCAAATATTGTTGGTGGTCAGCTCTTGTGCCAGATGTTGATACAATGTCGGACACCGCTGAGGCAATAGTTCTGAGAAATATACTATATTTGTGAAACTGTCTGTCATAATATTGCCAAAGTGACAAGTGGGGATAGGACTGCTTGTCTTGCTACTCATAGCGCTTTTTTACTGTGGCCGGGACGTATCCCAGATGGTTTTTAGAAAAAGCGTAAGCATCTTCCTTGGTCATCGTTGACAATAAGATATAATTTGTAACAAGTTTTTCTTTCTGAGGATATTTAGCATCTCTGAAATAATGGTCACACATTACCGCTCTAAGTTCCATTGAAGCAAATCCCTCGGCATCTTTACCTAAATTAATTCTTTCCGAGAACAACACGTCCCCTTGAACAGGAGAAGATTGTATTTGGACAAGATTGTTTTCGATGTCTTCGAATTCTTTGAATCGACCTTTTGCCATTATTTCCATCAGAACTTTATGGGGTCCCACAATAAGTTTTTCGTTTATTATGGCACTCCGAATCAAATATGTATAGTACACATCTTTTGTTCCGCTCACTACAAAGTCAATTCCTGGATAATTGCCACCTTTATAAGAATCAGTTTTCTTAGTTCCCCACCGATGAATATAGAAGTGGTTTTGGTTGTTCTGCTGCAGTTCATTTTGGTGGACGGATCCGTCTTCAAAGACCCCATTTTCATAATAGTATATTTCAATTTCTTTCGGAATAATGGTGATACCATTTAAAAATAAGGTATTCTCTTTCAACATAATTGCAGCATCATGCTGTAGACGATAAACCAATTGTTCATCCCTTGTTGTTGTATTTTTCATAACTGATTGTATTTATTATTTTCAAATGCAAAGGTATATGTTTTTTTCAGAGAGACCAAATTTTTTTTGTTAAGGTTTGTTAAGATTTTCCAAATAATAATTCTCTTTTTTTCTCCATCTTGGTCAGAATACCTCAGATATGTTCGGCGAGGTATTGTATATGCGACAGGAATTCTTCGTCGGTGAATTGGAGGGCTTGCTGGGGGCATTGTTGGATGCAGGCTTGGCATTTGATGCAGAGGCCTGGTGTGGAAGCTTTGCCGCCTTCGAGTGCCATGCTTCCCATGGGGCATACAGCCACGCATGTGCCACAACCGTTGCATAGTTGCTCGTTTACTTCGGGCTTGGCTTTGAGGAATTTGGCTGGCGACCCGTCTTGTTTCAAAGGGGTGTAGTATTTTTCGGGTCGAGGATTGCCAGGGGCGATGATGGGAGAAGTGCGGTTGGGGTCGATTCTTTGGCAGAATTGTGCCAGGGCTTCATAATCCTCGGTGTTGGGATGGCCTGCGTTGAGGGTGGGGGAGAAGGTGTGACGTGCCTCTACGGCTGTGGCTCCTATGGGGGTGAGACCTCCATCGGTGGCTATTTGGCACAGTTCGGCCAGGGTGTCGTCGTAGTTGCGCCCACCATATACCGCTATGGCGACGAATTTTGCCCCAGGGCATTGCAGATGTTCTTTTACGAAATCTAAGGTTTTGTTGGGGATCCTGCCCGCATAGACGGGTGTGCCCCACACCACGAGTTCATCGCTCCTAAGTGGCACCCATTGCTCCCTCTCGGCGGGGAGGGTGTAGGAGGTCAGCGAATAGGGCAAATTCCAGCGTGAGGCCAGTTGTCGGGTGGCAAATTCGGTTATTACGCGGGTGGAGCCTGTGGGGCTGAAAAAGATGCCTCGGATACTGTTGAACGTTGTCATGGTGTGGTGTTTTTTTGATTTGCAAAGATACGATTTTTTTCCTTGATTCTAATCATTCATATTTTTTTCGTATATTTGCAAAGATTTTTGGAAGGGTGCCACAGTGGTGTGCTGCTTTTTTTAAAGAAAAAAACATTAATACATTTTGAGCTATGAATACTAAGACTAAAGAGAAGAAGATGTATCTGCGTATACGCAATGTGTGCGGTCTTTTGGGTATGATTCTGCCCTGGCTGGCACTTTTTTCGGCGGGTATTGCACCCCATCCCTGTAGCGAATGGTGGTGGAGCATTTCGGCCACCTATTACCAAAGTCCCGCATTGGTTGGGGTGCTCGTGCCTGCCTGCATTGTGCTGATTTCGTATATCGGCTACAACTCGGTGGACAATTGGGTGACTTCGCTCAGCGGTGTGTTCGGCTTGGGCATCGTGCTCTTCCCGTGCAAGGTGAGTTGGATAGCAGAGGGTACCCCTGTGGGCTTTTTCCAGATGCCTATGGAAATTTCGCACATTATCCACACGGTTTGTGCCGCCCTGTTCTTCCTCCTTATCGCCCTCAACAGCATCTTCCTTTTCACCAAATCGGGGGGCGAGATGACCCGCCAAAAGAAGGTCCGCAACGTCATCTACCGTGTGTGCGGCTACGGGATGCTGATACTCGAAGTGGCGTTCCTCACGGTGCGTCTCTTCGGTGCCCCTGGCTATACGGTGATGATACTCGAAATACTCCTGCTGAGCTTTTTCGGCATAGCTTGGTTGGTCAAAGGTGAAGCCTTCGGTTTTTTGAACGACGAAGAACCTGCCGAGGATTAGTGTTTATTTCTATCACGTACTTTTTGTGGCAGAGGGGTGCAATAATACCTTTCTGCCATTTTCAATTCATTTTGAAATCACAAGGCGAGGATACAACAAAAAAGCCGGCGTATATCGTCGGCTTTTTCTATTCTGTGGAATCGCGTAGATTACATAGCGTTGACCTTCTTCATCAGTTTGGATTTCAGATTGGAGGCTTTGTTCTTGTGGATGATGGAACGCTTGGCCAGTTTGTCGATGATGGAAATCATCTTGGGCAGTCTCTCGGCAGCAGTGTTCTTGTCCTCAAGGGCGCGGAAATCACGCAATGCATTGCGCATGGTCTTGGCGTAGTAACGATTCTCGACTCTTCTTTTTTCGTTGGAACGAATTCTTTTTTTTGCAGACTTGTGATGTGCCATAATTATTACTTTACTTTAAGTTGTACTCCGAGCGGGATTCGAACCCGCGATTTTGAGAATGAAAATCTCACGTCCTGGGCCAGCTAGACGATCGGAGCATTTTTGCCTGATATGTCTCTCAAAAGCGGGTGCAAAATTACCAACTTTTTTTGAATTAGCAAAATATTTTTTCATTTTTTTCTGTGGACAACTTCGCCAATCACTCCGTATCTGCTTGAAATCTAAAGCCTAAACGCTTTCCTGTGACCAGTGATTTTTTATCCATATCGGTGCGCATTTCACCTACAGAAACCAGTTTGACATCGTCGTAAGGAGGGGTCAAAAGGTCAAAATTGGTGGTGTACTCGATAGCCGACTCTATGATACTTTGCACTGACTCGCTGGTAATCAGCGAAGTATTGAAATTATTGTAGAGCATACCCAACTCGCGTTTGCCCTCGATGAAGTAGTGTTTTTCGTGGTTAATAAACACACGCCCAATCATATAGCCAAGGTCTTGGTCGCGTTGATAGAGGAACGAGTCGGCCAGGAAGTTGTATATGCGTATCACGCCGCAATAGGATCGGCGGGCATCCTCGCGGATGTAGGGCGATTTCATGACCTGGTGGTCACGGGGGAATTCGAAGACGTTGGTGTGCATGACGAAGACGAGCACATCGCCGGCAAACTTGACTTCGAACTCGAAGTCGCCTCGGTCGGTGAATTCGAAGCGTACCACGCGGCCCTCCTTCTCGGTTTGAGCCTGGAAAAGGCTGATGAGTTCGCGGGTGGTGCTGCGGAACAGCTCAAAAGTGTCCTTAGTGGCGCGATATACCTCCTGCTTGAGGTCGCTTTTGTCGAAAACGAGGTTTTTCAATGATTCTTTCAGTTCCATAGTTTCCAAATTGAGGGTGCAAAGATACAAATTTTATTTGTAATAAATATTTTTTCGTGTTCTTTTTTGAAAAAAGGACAAGAAGAGAGTTTCAAACTGAGGTTTAAAACATTGAGAAATTTAAGGTGGGTTCTATAAATTGATTTCTTGGGATTTCGG
>JAZUIX010000045.1:0-22534 GCA_045642445.1 Bacteroidales bacterium
ACATTGCAATGTTACCTGTTACCAGTTACCGCACTAACTTATTATATGTTTAATATATATATTGCAAATTTAAATATTTGTGTTTCATTATTTTACTATGTCGTTTTTTATTCGTATCTTTGCATCGAAAAGGTATCTCGAAGTATCTCAAAAAAGACCAAAGTCACCTCAAACAAGCCAAAAAATAGCCAAAAATCAAGCAAGATACTCTTCAAAATCCAACACAAACCATCAAAAATGAATCAAAAACCGACATTTTTTCACTCAAAAACACCCAAAATGATGCTCCCATTTTTTGAGCTGGGAGAGAGCTGGCGTAAAACACCCCCCTCAGTGTATCAAAAACACGCACTTACCTCGCAAAAAATGGTGCAAAAGTGTTTCAAAATTCACTTCTTTGTGTCGAAAAAGCACCTAATTTTCGCTCCGAGCGTTTTAACAAATATGTTAAGTATAGTTAATTTGTAGTATTCAATATGGTCTCAATATGGCTTTAATATGGCTTTAATATGGGTTCTTTATTGCTTTACCGGATGTGAAGCAGCATAGAACGCACAAAAAACGCAAAAATGGCGAAGAAATGTTAAAATAGTGAATAGTGACTAGTGACTAGTGAATTAGTGGCTGCCGCCCTTTTGAATTGGGAATTGAGAATTGAGAATTATTAGGGCGGCAGCCACCTAATCACCAGTCACTAATCACAAGTCACAAGTCACTAATCACTAATCACTAATCACAATTCACTATTATTTTTTTTGTATGTTCGAAAAAAGTTGTATATTTGCAATCAAAATGATATCAAAATAATATCAACAAATTAAATATAAAACTATGGAAACCAACGAATTTACAAAAAAGATGTATGCAAAAAATAATGGTTTTTTGCACTTATTGATCAACATTTTGATGCTTGCCGCTTTCGTAATCTGCATTGTTTGGATTGCGAATTGGGACTGTATGACCAGCGAGGCTGAGCCCGACGGCACGGCTTGGGTGGTGCTGCCGATTATGCTGGGGTGTCTGTTCACTTTTATCTATATCCTGGACATTGTCGGCTTTATGATTATCCAGCCCAACCAGTCGCGTGTGCTGACGTTTTTCGGCAAGTATCGCGGCACGGTGCGCGACAATGGCTTTTTCTGGGTGAACCCGTTCTACGGCAAGACGAGGCTGTCGCTGCGTGCCCGCAATATGGATGTGGCTCCCATCAAGGTGAACGATAAGAACGGCAACCCGATTATGATTGGCTTGGTGCTGGTGTGGAAGATTAAGGATACGTATAAGGCTTGTTTCGACATCGAGGTGAATGCGCTGACCACGGTGCAGCAGCAGAACCAGGATGCGGCTGTGCGTTCGCTGAAGGGTTACGACAGTTTTGTGAATGTGCAGAGCGATGCCGCGTTGCGCAAGGTGGCGGGGCTGTATGCCTACGACAATATCGACCATAAGACTGAGGAGGTGACCCTCCGCAGCGGTGGCGAGGAGATTAACGAGCGCCTGGAGGAGGAGCTGCGCAGCCGCCTGAGCATTGCCGGCATCGAGGTGGTAGAGGCCCGCATCAACTATCTGGCTTACGCTGCCGAGATTGCCAGCGTGATGCTGCGTCGCCAGCAGGCCGATGCCATCATCTCGGCTCGCGAGAAGATTGTGGAGGGTGCTGTGAGCATGGTGGATCTTGCGCTGAAGAAGCTTTCGGCTGACAATATCGTGGAGCTGGACGAGGAGAAGAAGGCTCAGATGGTGAGCAACCTCTTGGTGGTGCTCTGCGCCGACGAGAGCGCCAGCCCTGTAATCAACGCGGGAACGCTGTATTAATGGTGTGATATGTGAAATGTGAATAGTGAAAAGTGGGCTGTCGCCTTCATTTCACATTTCACTTATCACATTTCACAAAAATAGAACTATCATGAAAAAGAGTTTTGCTTTGAGAATCGACGAGGAGGTGTTTGCTGCCATAGAGAAGTGGGCGGCGGATGAGTTCCGCAGCACCAATGGCCAGATTGAGTGGATTCTTGCCGAGGCGCTCAAGAAGGCAAAGCGTACCCCGAAAAGAACAAACAACGAATAATGGTATGGAACAGAACATGACTATATTCAGGATACTCGTGACGGTGGGGGCGGTGATGATGGTGGGGGTGACGGCTTGGGTGTTTGTCACCCAGGGGTTCACGTTCGACGCGGTTTGGACGATGCTGTCGGCGTGGGTAGGTTATGTGGGTATTGCGATGGGCCCCACGAGCGACAGGGAGTTCTTCTCGAAAAAGATGAAGAAGTTGTGCACGGAGAAACTGCCCCAGGACGATAGCGGCTTGCGTTATAAGGGCTACGGCATTTCGACTTTGGCTTTCGCCCTTTTCGTAGTGTTGTTGAACATTATGATGTGGACAGAGGAGATGGGCGATGTGTGGGCGGGGCTTTTGGGGGTGCTGACGTTGTTGTCGGCTGTGGCCGCTGCGGCTACGGCTATTGTGACTGAGGTAAAATTGTCGAAAAAAAGGTGAACTGGTGACTAGTGACTGGTGATTGGTGACTAGGGAGGGCGGCAGCCACCTAATCACAAGTCACTAATCACAAGTCACAAAAAAAAATTATTACAATGGAACAGAGAAAGACGATATTTATTATTATGTCCGCGTTGGCGACGATGATGATGGTAGGGACGCTGATATGGATTTTGATTACCCACAGGGGCGATGCGGATTTGGTGTGGTTGGGTGTGTGCGGATTGCTGGTGGTGGTGCTGATGGCCTTGGCGGTGATGTTTCCCCAGTTGAACCGAGGTTACACGCTGGGTAGAGAGGACGGGAAGGTGCGTTTTATGAAGAAATCGAAGAAGTTGCAGCCCGACCCCCGAGGCTACCGCTATATTGGCTATGGCTTGGTGGTGCTACTGCTGGCGGTGTTCTTTGTGCTGATGGAGATATTTATCGCCCTGAAGGGCGAAGAGGGCGCACCGAAGGCCATAAGCCTGCTGCTGCCGGTGATGTTAGTGTGCCTCGTTGCCACCGAGGTGAAGATAAGGAAAGATAGAAATGTATAATTTTTTATAATTTTTTGTAGTTTTTTGTCCATTGCTGCGTCTAATATGTGTGAGTTGTGAAATGTGAATAGTGAAATGAGTGCGTTCTTTTCACATATCACATATCACTTTTCACAGTAAAAAACAGATATAAAGTGGATACAAAGGAAAAAGATTTCGAGCGAATCGTCAGGGAACATAGGGGCACCATATACACGGTGTGCTATATGTTTTCGAAGGACCACGATGAGGTGCAGGACCTGTTTCAGGACACGCTAATCAATCTGTGGTGCGGTTTTGACGATTTTCGCGGTGAGGCGAAGGTGGAGACGTGGGTGTGGCGTGTGGCGCTGAACACCTGTCTCTCGGCAGAGCGGAAGAAGAAACGCAGGGGTGAGCGGGTGCCGCTGGAGATGGCGGGGAACCTCTTTGCCGACACCGACGACGACAGCAAACAGATAAGACAGCTGTATAACCGCATCAACAAATTGGAGGTGATGGACAGGGCGCTGATTCTGCTATGGCTGGAGAATATGAGCTACGACGACATTGCCGCCATCGTGGGTATTTCGCCCAAGAATGTGTCGGTGAAACTGGTGAGGATTAAGCAAAAGTTGATGGAGACGATGAAATAAATTAGAACCTTCTACAATACTACAAAAAATGGACAATACGAATATCGAACTGGAAGAGATGCGGCGGCAGTTGATGCTGCTGAAGGACAAACTCAATCAGGAGGAAATAGTGAACGACAGGCTGCTGCGCGAGTCGATGAACAGCAAGGCGGCCACAATCAACCGCCAGGCGACGTGGAGCGTGGTGTCGGCGGTGTTCGTCATCGTGATGATGCTGGTGTATTTCCCTTTGACGGGGTTGGAGTTTTCGCTGCTGTTCAGAGTGGCCACGTCGGTGTATATGATAGTGTGCATATACTACACTTGGCGTTATCACCGCAATATTAACAGTCAGACCATGAACGGCGACCTGCTCACGGTGGCGGAGGTGATGCGCAAGTTGAAGCACAACTATCAGACGTGGCTCAAGTTTGCCATACCTTCGGTGATAGTGTGGTTTGCCTGGTTGGGTTACGAAGCCATCAGTTGTTTCGACAACCCCGGCATGGCTGTCACGTTCATTGTAGGCGGTCTTGTGGGCGGCATCATCGGTGGTATCGTCGGCCTCAAGATGCACAAGAAAGTAGTCGATTCGTGCGACGAAATAATAAAGATGCTCAAATCTCATGATTGATAAAAAACTATATTAATATGAAACGTACAATATTTACATTAGTTGTTATGATGATTGCGGCGGTGATGCCGCTGCAGGCGCAGCAGAACGCTGCCAATATCAAAGGGTCGGTGGTTGATGCTGCCGACAATAGTCCTCTGCCTTTTGCCACTGTGGCTGTGCTGAAAGCCGACAGCAGTGTGGTGACGGGAGCCGTGACCGATGAGGCGGGCCGCTTCAACATCCAGTTTTCCGCTTCGTCGACTTACGATGGGCTGATGCTCTCGGTGTCGTTCATCGGCTATAAGACCCACTATCAGCCGCTCGACCTCAAGGCGGGCAAAGACCTCGGCAAGATTTTGCTCTATACCGATGCCACCACCCTGCAGACAGTGCAGGTTACGGCCAAGGCACCCGTCATTGAGCAGCAGGCCGACAAACTGGTGATGAATGTGGCGCAGAGCGCCTTTGCCCAGGGCAACACGGCCCTCGACCTGTTGCGCAAAGCCCCAGGAGTGTCGGTAGATAAAGACGGCAATGTGTTGCTCAATGGTCAGGCTGTGTCGGTGTGGATAGACGGTCGTCCTTCGCACCTCGACGGCAAGAGCCTCGAGGCCATGCTGCGCGGTACCGACGGTTCCAGCATCGACAAGATAGAGATTATTGCCAACCCCTCGGCCAAATACGATGCCGCAGGACAGGCGGGCATCATCAACATCAAGAGCAAGAAGACCCTTGCCGAAGGACTCAACGGCACCATCTCGGCCAATGTGGGCGACATGTTCTTCGGGCGCGAGGTGGATATGCTGCCTTCACGCACCTCCAACTTCTTCAGCCAGGACGTGAACGTGAACCTCAACTACCGCACCGAGCACACCAACACTTTCTTCCAAATATCGGAGCAGACCAACCCGATAGGCGTGGATGTGCAGTCCACAACGAGTAGCAGCCTCGGTGGCGTGGACTTCCTCCAAAAGTCCAATTCGATTTATGATGCCCAAACTGGCGGCATGAACCTCAAATTGGGCAGCGACTGGTTTATCGACAAGAACAACACCCTCGGCTTCATCTTCACCATGCCTTCGAACTTTATGCACCAGAGCGCCGACACCGATGCCAACCGCTCGTACCAGTCGATAGGGGGCATACCCACACAGCAGGTGATGAGCTATGCCGCCACGGCTTTTGATATGCGGCAGTATATGGGCAACATCAACTACACCCACACCTTCAATCCCGCCAAGATGGCCGAACTCACCGCCAACATCGACTATATGCACAACGTGCAGGAATCCGACAACGACCTCCGCAACTATTTCCTCACCCCCACGCCAGCGCTGTTGTGGAACACCCCCATCGACAGCATCGGTGCCATGACGCTGCATTCCGACAACGTCATCGACGTGTATAGCGCCAAAGTGGATTGGCAGAGCCTGGTGTTGAACATGTTCATGATGGAGGCGGGAGCCAAGTGGGCCCTGTCGAAAACCGACAACAATATGCACCGCATGGTGAGCACCACTTACCCGGGCACCAGCACCACCAATGTGACCAACACCGACAATCCCTTTGACTACAGCGAGCAGGTGGCGGCACTCTACGCCACCCTGGCCACACAGCCCTCGCCCCAGTGGACGGTGAAGATTGGGCTGCGAGGCGAATACACATACGCCTACAACAGTCTCGGCACTGTGCGTCAGAACTATTTCAACCTGTTCCCCACAGCCTTTGTTGGCTACAACACGCCCGACTTTTCCAAGCGTTTCAACCTCAGCTACACTCGTCGCATCCAGCGCCCGCACTTCTCGCAGCTTAACCCATTTGAGAACTATATCGACGCCCACACCGCCAACGTGGGCAACCCCGACCTCAAACCCTGCTACAGCGACAATGTGTACCTTACCGCAGGCTTTGGCCGCTATGTTACCGTCTATGCCAGCTTCATGAACATCAGCGACCAAATCAGTCATACACCCCTCATCGACCTCGCCACAGGCGACCAGAAGCTCCGTGCCGACAACTTCGGCACCACACGCCTCCTCGGTGGCGGCCTCACCCTGGCCGAGCTGCCTTTAGGCAAACAGTTTACCCTCCTTGTCAATGCTGGCGCCTACGATTATCACAACTATTCGCCCGCCATGCCCTCGCTCGTGGTGGGTCAAGCAGGCGGCGATGCCTACGATGTGCACTCCTTCTATGGCTCCTTCTATGGCTGCCTTACCTGGAACCTGCCCAAGCAGTGGAAGGTGCAGTTGGACGGATTTGTATCATCGCCTGTGACTTCGGGCTACATGCACGTCAACTGGAACTATATGTGCAACCTCGGTCTCAAGAAAACCGCCCTCGACGGTCGTCTATTGCTCTCGCTCAACATCAACGACCTCTTCCGCACCATGAATGCCAATTTCGACATCGTAGCAGGACAGGGAGTGGAGAGCTCCTATAAGCAACGCTACCTGATGCAGAAAGTCACCGTGGGCTTGCAGTGGAACTTCGGCGCCACCCAGAAACCTCTCAAGCAGCGCAAAGTGGGAGCCCTCGACGAAGCCAGCCGTGCTGGCGGCGGCGGAGTGGGAGCCAACGTGGGAACGGTGAAATGAAATTAGTGACTGGTGATTAGTAATTAGTGACTGGGAGGGCGGCAGCCCTTTTGAATTGAGAATTGAAAATTGAGAATTGAAAATTATTAGGGCGGCAGCCTCCTAGTCACAAGTCACTAGTCACAAGTCACTATTCACAAGTCACTAATCACAAGTCACTAATCACAAGTCACTATTCACAAGTCACTATTCATAAATCAAAAAACAATGTTTCAGACGATAATATTTGTTGGTGTGGGAAGTTTTGTGGGGGGAGTGCTGCGGTATCTGGTGTATCTCGGCACCGAGGCGTTGGGGTGGAGCTCCGTGTGGGCCACCTTTGCCGTCAACATGGTGGGCTGCCTGCTGTTGGGATTCATCAGTGGGGCCGTCAGTGGCGGCTTCAACCTCGGCGAAAACATGCGGCTGATGCTCACTGTGGGAGTCTGTGGCGGCTTCACCACCTTCTCGACCTTCGTCAACGACGGCTTCAAGATGATTGCCGCGGGCGACATCGGCCCCATGGCCCTCTATGTGGGCGCAAGCTTGTTGCTGGGCCTCGGCATGGTGTACCTCGGCTATTGGCTCGGATTAATTATACAGAATTGATAATCGAGAAAAACTATAGAACCCCCTACGGGGAAATCCCGCTGCGATGTCGTTCCAATGAATGGGACGGCATCCACCGTTGGTTGGAAGCCTATTTTGCGGGAGAGAAGCCGCTGTGGCTGCCCCAGATGACGTTGCAGGGAACTCCTTTCCAACTCCGTGTGTGGCATCTCTTGGAGCAGATACCCTACGGCGAGACCCGCACCTACGGCCAGCTGGCCAGACAGTTGTCGCCCACCATGTCGGCACAGGCTGTGGGACAAGCCGTACACCGCAACCCTTTGCCCATCATCATCCCCTGCCATCGTGTGGTGGGCTCCGATGGCTCTTTGACAGGCTACGCATTCGGTACAGCCATGAAGCAGCGGCTCCTGGAATGGGAATCCTCGACAATGGGGTAGGGGGGAATCCTCACACCTTTTTGGCTCGTGAGGAGGAGAGATGATGGATGATATTCAATCTTACATACTATATTTGGTATTTTTGCGTTAATATATATCATGAAAAAAATAATTATTATCATCACTCTGGCGATGCTCACCGCCTGCGGTCATCGACAGGAAAACCAAACCACCCAAACCATGCAGAACGAAGAATGCCTTATCTGCGGAGCCCCGTTGGAGTATCTCGACAACGACACTATGATGGAATGCGTGCTCTGCCACAAACAAGAACTCAGCAAAACCCGTTGCACCAATGGCCATTACATTTGCAACGAATGCCACACCAGCGGCATGGACTCCGTGGTCATGCTCTGTCTCGGCGAGACTTCCAAAGACCCTGTTGCGATTCTTGAGAAAGAAATGTCTATGTCGTTCTGCCACATGCACGGTCCCGAGCACCACGTCCTTGTGGGTGCGGCATTGCTCACTGCCTATAAAAATGCTGGCGGCGATGTAGACCTCAGCACCGCCCTGCCCGAGATGCTCAGCCGTGGGCGTCAGGTGCCAGGAGGCGCCTGTGGCTATTGGGGTGCCTGTGGTGCCGCCATCAGCACTGGCATGTTCGTCTCCATCATCACCCGCAACACGCCCCTCTCTACCGACACATGGAGGCTCTCCAACCTGATGACCTCCCAGGCGCTTGCCTCGGTGGCCGAGCACGGCGGCCCCCGTTGCTGCAAACGCGACTCGTATCTTTCGGTGCTTGCCGCCATCGACTTTGTGAAAGAACATTTCGGCATAGAGATGGAAAAACCGCAGGTAACCTGTTCTCGCAGCCAAAACAACAACCAGTGCATCGGCAAGAATTGCCCCTTCAATAATTGAAAATTGAAAATTGAGAATTATTAGGGCGGCAGCCTCCTATTCACAATTCACTAATCACAATTCACTAAATACATGTCCAGCCGAATCATACCATCATTTAATAATGCCGAGCAAATGTCGGCCTACGACCTTGACGTCCATACTATTTCCAAAGTCATCCCTCTCAACAGTCCTTTTACGCTTGAAGGCTGGCTGTGCGGACTCTGTAGCCAAGGCTCCATCGACTACCAGTTTAATCAGGAACACCGACATATTGTACCCAACACCCTGTTCTTCATACCTACAAATCAGATGCTCACTTTTGTTGAAATATCTGACGATGTGCACATTGCACTCATCCATATTCCATCGAAAGTAATGGAGCAACTGCACGAGTACACCAACACCCTCCCTCAGATGGGCAAATCGTTCCAAGACGGTTTATACATCTCGATGGACCACGTTGACAACCTCCTCATGCAGGGTCTCAGTCTGCCACAAGAGATATGCGACGAAGAACTCCAACTCTTTGCCGTGATGAAGAAATACCTCTGTCCTCAGGTGGCTCAAAGCAATATGAATGTCGCGGCACCCATACTCCAGTCGATGCTGATGCTGATGAAGTCGTGCAAGAATAAGTCGCAGACATACCGCACCTTGACACGGCAGGAACAACTTACCAAAGACTTCTTCACCCTACTGATGAAACACCACATAGAGCACCACGAAGTCTCCTTCTATGCCTCCGAACAGTGCATTTCGCCCAAATACCTCAGCAATATCGTCAAACTGTCCACAGGCCATCCCGCGCAAGAATGGATAAACCGTGCCATTGTATTAACAGCCAAACGAATGTTGAAGAACGAAAATCTAACTGTAAGCCAAGTGTCCGACCGCTTGCATTTCTCCTGTTCCTCCTCTTTTGTCCGCTTCTTCCACACCCATGCAGGCGAAACACCTCGTGGATTTTTGTATAAAAATGTGAATTGTGACTGGTGACTGGTGACTGGGAGGGCGGTAGCCGCCTAATCACAAGTCACTAATCACAAGTAACCCTTAATACAACACCATGAACATCGAAACCTTTCGCCAGTATTGTCTCAGCCTGCCGATGACGACAGAGGATATGCCCTACGACGACACCGTGGTTGCCTTTCGTTTGCAGGGGAAGATATTTGCATGCGTATTTTTGGACAAGCCCGACATTGTGTCGATGAAGTGTGATGCCGAGCGTGCCATCGAACTGCGCGAACGTTATCAGGCCGTAGAGCCCGCTTATCATTGCAACAAAAAATATTGGAACCAGATACACCTCGGGAGTGATGTCGACGATGCCACCCTGCGCCAACTCGCCCGCCACGCCTGGGACGAGGTCAACAAAAAACTACCCAAGAAAGATAGAATAGTGACTGGTGAATTGTGACTGGTGACTGGGGGGGGCGGTAGCCGCCTAATCACAAGTCACTAATCACAAGTCACTAATCACAAGTCACCCTAAATGTAACGCCATGAACACCCGCAAAGCAGAAAGAAAAGATGTGCCCCTGATTCTTGATTTCATCAAGCAGTTGGCCGAATATGAAAAGATGTCCGACGAAGTGGTTGCCACTCCCGATATTCTCAACGAATGGCTCTTCGACAAAAATCGGGCCGAAGTGATATTTGCCCTCGAAGGCGACAAAGAGGTGGGCTTCGCCCTCTTCTTCCACAATTTCTCCACCTTCCTGGGGCGGTCGGGACTATATCTGGAAGACCTCTTCGTAAAGCCCGAATACCGTGGCAAAGGCTATGGTAAAGGCCTCCTCGCCACCCTCGCCAAGATAGCCGCTGAGCGTGGCTGTGGCCGCTTCGAATGGGTGTGCCTGGATTGGAACAAACCCAGCATCGACTTCTACAAATCCATGGGTGCCGTCTCGATGGATGATTGGACCATCTACCGCCTCGCTGGCGACTCCCTCACCACCCTTGCCGACACCGAAGTATGAGGCAGGAAGTCGACCCCCAAACCACCAATAGAGCCCAAGCTTTCGAGCTGTGGATGTCCTCGCCCATGCCTATGGTCACGCTCACCAAGACATTGGATGTAAGCCGACTTGTGCGTTTCAGCCGTCGCTATAGGCTCAAGTTCAACATGCTCCTGTGCTATTGTATCGGTCAGGCTGCCACCCAAGTGCAAGAGTTTTATCTGCTGCCGCAAAAGGACAAGATGTACCGCTACGACCGTATTGCGCTCAACGTGATTGTGGAAAACCGCCAGGGCGGCATCAACTCGTGCGACATTCCCTTCAGCCACCCTCTCCAGCAGTTCAATGCCGATTATCTGCGCCTCACCCAACAGGCTGCCGAAACCTGTCAAAGCTCATTTTTGGACGACTACATGATTGTGGGCACCTCCACATTGGTGCAGACGCAACTGGACAGCATTGTCAACCAATACACCGACCTATTTGTCAATCCCTTCCTAGCTTGGGGCAGATACAGCCGACATCTTTGCCGAACCACCCTGCCCGTCTCCTTTCAGTTCCATCATGTCCAGATGGACGGAATGCAGGGCGCCCGATTTCTTCAACAACTCCAACATACAATAAACTCACTATCAACATGCAACTTGAAACCGAACGATTGATATTGCGCCCCTGGCGTGTGAGCGATGCCGAGAGCCTCTACAAATATGCCTCCGACCCCGAAGTAGGCCCTCGGGCAGGCTGGGACCCCCACAAGAGTGTGGAGGAAAGCCGCACAATGATAGAGACCTTTTTCAACACTGACTATTTCTGGGCCGTAGAGCTGAAAGAAACCTCCGAGGCGATAGGCTGCATAGGCTACCTGCCTCCCGAAATAAGCAACATCCCCATCGCCGACAACGATGCCGAGGTGGGCTATTGGATTGCCCGCCCCTACTGGAACCGGGGACTTTGCACCGAAGCCCTCGCCAAGTTGGTGGATTACTGTTTCCGCGAGAAGAACTTCGACACCCTTTGGGGCGACTATTTCACCGACAACCCCGCCTCGTGCAAAGTGATGCTCCACTGCGGTTTCCACGACTGCAACCGCGAAACCCACTGCCCCAACCTGCAATCGGGTGCCGACAAAACTGTCCGCGTGATGCAACTGTCAAAAGTAAAAAATAATTGATAAAATGTAAAAAATACTTGCTATTTTGTAAAATATTCGTATCTTTGCATTTGGAATTCCAAAAATAATCAAGTATTAATAACATTAAAAATCAATTTATTATGAACAAAAAAAGTTTTTTGATGCCCCACGTTTGTCAGAAAATAGGATGGGTGTTGCTGATTCTTGCCCCTGTGTATCTGGTGTTGCTGACACTGGCGTTCAACACCTTCCACTTGTTTGAACAACGTTATAGTTATTTGAGCATAATGGGAGTGCAGTTGCTATTGTTTCTGGGCATGTTTTTTATTGCCCTGTCGCGCGAGAAGGAGGAGGACGAGATGATTCGTGAACTTCGTCTCTCTTCGGTTGCCATCATTGCATACATCCAGTTTTCAATCTATATCCTCTTCTCCATATTCCAAACAATCGGCGTTGCATCTTTTTCGAATAATTGGTTAGCGTTCTATCAATCATTGCCATGGTTTCCGTATGTCAAGGCATTGTTGGGATTTGGCATCTCGTTTTTTGGATATATCGTCATTTTCAAGATTCGTTTGCTGGTGCTCCGTCGTGAGGCTCGCAAGCAAAAAGACAATGAAAGGTAGGTTATGAAGAATACAATCAAAGTGCAACGTGCCATAAAAGATATCACGCAACAAGATTTGGCTCAGGCTGTTGGGGTAAGCCGTCAGACTATTAATTCTATCGAGTCGGGGCGTTATATCCCCTCAACAGTGTTGGCGCTGAAAGTAGCCCGATATTTCGACAAACCCGTGGATGAAATCTTTCTTTTGGAGGAGGGGGATTAGGTAATCTATTCATTCGCAATGACAAATATGGATTTGACTTGTAGAATAAGTGGCGGCGAAGCAGTAGCCTTGGCTCGGCACACCCGCACACCCGAGGCTGTGGCCGAATGGGTAGCGCTGCTCCATTCTGCCAATGCTATGGAGGCCCGTAATGCCGCCTGGGTGATGACCCACCTCGCAGACGAGCAGATTATGGCTTTGAAGCCTCGGCAGAACGAGTTTATCGACCTCATCATGCACACGCAGAACACCGCCTTGCGTCGTCTTGTGCTCAACATTGTGGAACGGCAGCCTATGGAGGAGGCCGATTTGCGAACCGATTTTCTCGACTTCTGTCTGGAGCACATGAGCCTCTTGGACGAGCCCCCAGGCGTGCAGACCCTCTGCATAAAACTGGCCTACCGCCAGTGCCGCTTCTACCCCGAACTGATGCAGGAGTTCCGCACCCGCCTGGCCCTGATGCGTGAAGGCTACGCCAAATGTGTGCAGAGCCTGCTGCGGAAGATGATGGGAACAGTGACTAGTGATTAGTGACCAGTGAATAGGTGGCTGCCGCCCTCCCAGTCACTATTCACTAATCACTGGTCACAAAAATTAACACTTTTTAATTTGACTCATACCTTAGGTTAGGCCGTATCTTTGCAATCTGAAAATAATGATTTATTTGCGCAAAAAATCATGTATAAACTTAAATTACAGATAGGTGAGTTTTCCAAGCTCTGTGGTGTGACCGTCCGAACATTGCGCCATTACGAAAAAATGGGGCTCCTCAAACCCCTCGAAGTGGACGAGTGGACGGGCTACCGCTACTACCATGTAGGCCAATTGCAGCAGATGCAGACCATCCGCAACCTCAAGGATGTGGGCTTCACCCTGGACGAAATCGGCGACCTTATGGCCAGCGAGACCCAGGTGCCCGACCAAGAGCTCCTCTTGGCCAAAATCAGACAGACCGAGGCCCAGCTGCGCGACCTTGTGCTGCGACGCGACAGATTGGAGAGCATGGCCGACTCACGTCAAAAAATCAACAACATGAACGACATCACCATCCAGAAACTCCCCGCCATCACGGTGGCTTCCTATCGCGGGGTTATCGAAAACTACGGCAAACTCGGCGACCTCTGTGTCAATATCATCGGGCCCGAGATGGCCCGCTTAGGGTGCCAATGCCCCGAACCAGGCTACTGCTTCACCTTTGAACACAGCACGGAGTACGCCGACCACGACATCGACATCGAATACTGCGAACAGGTGTCCGAGGCCAAGCAGGACTCCGACATCATCAAGTTCAAGCACCTGCCCGAGGTCCCCATGGCCCTCTGTATCAAATGCTATGGCCCCTACGAGCGTCTCTATCAGCACTATGTCGACGCCTTTGCCTACATAGCCAAGAGAGACTACAAGGTGGTCGGCGCTCCCCGAGCCTGCTACGTCGACGGCATCTGGAACCAGGCCGACCCCGAGAAATGGCTCACCATCGTGCAGATACCCGTCGAAAAGGTAAAGCAGCAGAAACCGTTGCTCCCCAACCGTTTGAAACTCTACTGCTGCCCCGTGTGCGGCGAGGTGGTGGCCACCTACGGACGTGCCCAGGTCAGTTGTTGCGGACAGCCCTTGCAACCCGTGCCGGTGATGAAGATGGAAGACCACGACCGACCCACCATCACCGAGACCGATGGCGAATATCTGCTTGAATATCACCACCCCATGACCAAGGATTTCTACATAGCCGCCGTGGTGGCCGAGCGCTACGACCGCCTCGAAGTCGTCCGCCTCTTCCCCGAGCAGGAGCCTCAGCTGCGCCTCGCCCAGCTGGCCGGCACCAAAATCTACACACTCTATCGCCAGCAAGACAAAGTCTGGGCCACGATGATATAATTGCCAAAGTAGTGCCAACAATTATCAATTGACTAAAAATGACTTCATGGCTTTAAAAACAAAGGGCTTCCTTTTGGCGGCCCTTTGTTTTAAAATGTAAAATAATCAATAGGTTAGTGATGATGAATAAATAATTTGAGACTATTTTTTTATCGTCACGAAGCAGAAAAAATGTGCAGCAGCAATTACGGCTACGCAATCTCATTCGTTTCGTTCGTTTCATTCGTTTCGCATGCTGTATCTATTATAGAATCAGTTTGTTACAAGTGATTTTTTGTATATTCAGTTTTATTCGTTTTTATGCTGTATACAACTTTATATCAGTGCGTTACATGGTGTCAAACGAATGAAACGAATGAAGTGCAGCAACAAAAGGCTCTCAAACTGGTCAGATATGTTGTTATCAGTTAGGTGATGGTTCGTTCTCTTAACGGGGTCTTAACGGGGACCCCGTTAAATCCCCGCTGCTTGGCCGCTACAACCACCTTTAGTCAGCGACCCAAATAGGTCCGCCAGACGAAAAATACTACACAGTTAACTTACGGAATTGAGATATATGATTACTTATTTCTCACTTTCTCAGCAGCACTACCAGGAGGTAGATGGTTATTGCCATGAAGCCGAAAACTACGAGGTTGGGCCATTTGGCGCTAAGCAGCAGCACGATGCCGAGGATAATCAGTGTGCGGAGGGCCACCTGTTTGCCTTCGGGCAGCGAAGAGATGTCCATTTTGGTTCTGACACAGAAGTTGTGCCATTTTGTCAGCATGTTCTGCCACCAGATTTTCATTTTGCTGAGGGGCCTGCCTTTGCTGTCCACGGTTTCGGCACGGACGGTGGGTATGGGTTTCACGCGCACGTCGATTTTCTTTGAGTATACCTTGCCTTTGATTATCACGGCCAGGCTCAGGTGGGTTTTGCCACGGCTGCGGTTGAGGCGGAAACGCTTGCTGCCAGTGAGCTCAAGGGGGATGTTGGTGTTGCGGTAGCCGTTGTCGATGGTGAGGTTTACGCTGTCGGCTTCCTCGCAGCTCCAGGTTATTTCCACTATGTCGCCTTCGGTGACGGTGCGGCGGTCTATTTCGAATGTCATGCGTTGTTTGTCCATATCAATCGGTCTCTGCAATTTCCGTGCCAAACGGGGTGTTTTTTCAATAGTTTGATTGTGTACCATTTATAGGGTGCTTTTTTTGTTGTGAAATATTTTTTTGCGATAGTTTGTCACAAAAGTAGTATTTTTGCAACTTCATAGTGTAAAACTAAGAATGATGACTCTCGAACTTTTTGAACGACGATTGATGCCTTTGGAACCTGCCATGTTCCGCTTTGCGCTGAGCTGTCTGGACGACAGGCAGGATGCCGAGGATGTGGTGCAGGATGTGCTGGAGACGCTGTGGAAGGACCGTGGGAGACTGGACGAGGTGGTCAATCTGGAGGCTTACTGCATAGGGATAACCAAACGGCAGTGTGCGGCCCGAATCAGGAGGCTGGCCAGGGAGGGGGCGCTGAAGGGGGAGGAGATGGCCGAGACGGCGGAGGTGCAGGAGTCGGGACGCGAGGAGCTGCTGGATGAGTTGGAGAGGTCGTTGCAGTCGCTCTCGCCGCCACAGAGGCGGGCCATTGAGATGAAGTATTTCGAGGGGCGTAGGTCGGAGGAGATAGCGCGGGAATTGGATATGAGCGCCGACAATCTGCGAGCCACTATTTCGAGGGGTTATAAGAACTTGAGGAAATTATTGACTTTGAAACATTTTTGAATTATGAACCAGGATATACAACAACTGATGGAGAAGTTTTACGAGGGGGGGTGCACGGATGCCGAGGAGCAGCGTTTGCGCGAGGCGTTGGTGCAGTGCGGCGAAGCCGATGTGGAGGCCGACCGCCGAGTTTTGGAGGCTTTGGAGGCTGGTGCCACTCGTGCCCGTCAGCAGCGCGAACATGAGCGTTTGTTGAAGCTTGCCGCCGAGGAACAGCAGAGGCACAGGGGGTGGACAGTGTGGGTGAGAGTTGCGGCCTGCGGCTTGCTGATTGTGGGTTCGCTGCTTGTGTTGAACCAGTTGCTGAAGATGGATGAGACTCAGCCGCCGTTGCTGGCTCAGGTGGAAGAGGTTGGTGAGGTTGGCGAGGTTGACGAGGTTTCGAGGCCCCAAGATTTGCAGTCTCCGTCGAGGTCTATTCACCGCCATGCCCGATTTGTCGAGCCTGAGGAGGTGGTTGTGGCCGAGGCGGTTGAGGCGGCAGAGGTCAGGAAGGTGCCCGAAGTGGAGGTAGTGGTGCGTAAGGATATGGTGGTTGTTGTGCCCGAGGAGAGGTATGAGGAGGTTTATGCCGACAATATGGTCATCATTGTGCCCGAGGAGGGTAAGAAGAATGTGGAGTACCGCTTCATCACCCTCAGGGAACGCAGGGCACCGATTGAGCAGTTTTTGGCAATGTTATAAGAATTGAGAATTGAAAGTGGAAAGAAAAGCGCGCATTCGTTTCACATATCACATTCACACAAAAAACTATGAATATTATGAAAATAAAGGATTTATTATTGGCAGCAGTTGTTGCTTTGATGTCTGTGGGTATGTTTGTGTTGCTTTCGTGTGGTTTGGAAATGATGATTTTTATAATTTAATGAAAGCATTCGCATCAATAACCTATAATCGTTTACACATTTCACACAAAAAAATTAATGTCATGAAAAAGATTGTTTTGATTTTGGCTTTTATGGTTCTTGTCGTTGGGGCGACGAAGGATTGTGCTGCACAGCTTTCTAAGTCGTATGTGCAGTATATAGATACGAATATTAATACGTTGGTGCTGATGCCTGGCACGCATGCGCTGTTGTGTAGTGGCGACAGGAACAGGATTGATGTGTCTTTCGTTCAGAGCAAGGACACGAATGATTTGGAGGGTGTGTGCCAGTTGCAGGGCAACACGCTGACGATTATGCACGATGTTGGCGGAGTATTCACCAACATATATATTTCCAGCACGATTTTCAAGATTGTGGTGAAGCAGAATGCCTGGTTGAATGTGATGTATGACCCGTATAACACGTTCGCTAAGCAAGAGATTGTGGTAGAGGAGGGGGGATTACTGCGTTTCGACAATGGCTACACGCCTGCGGGGCTGGATTTGACGGTGAAGTGGCATGGCAGTGTGGAGGTCAACGGTGCTTTGAAGCAACGCCGAGATGGTGAGGGCCGCATCAGCATTACGATGGAGGATTCGAGCTATTTCAATTGCGACACGCTTATTGCCGACCACCCGAAACTGGTGTTGGGCAAGGGGATATACGGCACTTTTGCAGGGCTTTCGGTGGCCGATAGTGCGGTGTCGTCGAAGGAGGCGGATACGGCAGATGCCGGTCTCGCCAAGGCTATGCAGCGTTTTCGTTATGTGGATTTAGATGATACGCAAACTGTTTCGGGTTTTCTGCATTTTGGATTTCAGACTTCGTATTTGTCGAAGAAGTCGATGCTGACGCCGTTTGACATCGTGAGCGGCAACGAGGTTTCGCTTGGCGGCACTTGGTGGTTTGCCAAGAAGAACAGCCGTTGGATGTTCGGCACGGGTCTTGAGTGGTCGATGGAGGCGCTGAGTTTTAGCAACAGTGTAGATTATGTGGATGGCGATTTCTGTTTCGACAACAATGTGTCGGCCATAGGCAAGAGTCCTTGTCTGTTTACTTTCCCTATAGGTGTGCCGTTGATGGCGGGTTGGAGGTTCAAGGATGCTGAGGGGAGTCCGTTTGTGTATGCTGGTGTGAAGCCTTCGGTTCTTCTTTATCGCCGTTTCACCCATCAGGAGGTGGATGCCGAGACGATGGTTCGCCACACTTTTAATCAGAAAGCGGATAATGTCAACTGGTTCCGCCTGGAGTTGATGGTAGGTGTGGACATCTACCACTTCGGGTTCGAGTTCTTCTACAATGTTATGCCTTTGTACAAATCGTCTTCCGCTGGCAGCGGCATCCATCAGTTCGGTTTGAGGCTGAAGTTGTAAGTTGGTGACTTGTGATTAGTGACTTGTGATTAGGGGGCTGCCGCGGCCCCCTTTCATCTTTCATCTATCATCTGTCATCTCTCCGTCATTGAGTAGGGCTTTTGGTCGGGGTGTTGGAAGAGGCGTTTGTTGGGTTTGGTGCTCATGAGGAATAGGATGGTGCCGCCCTGCATCAGTTGTTCGTGAGTGAAATAGCATTTGTCGTAGACCTGACCGTTATATTTAATCTGTTGGATGTAACGGTTTTTGTCGCTCACATTGGGGGCTTTGATTTCGAGATAGTTGCCGTTGCCCAACCGCACTTTCATATAGGGCAGGTAGGGGGCTCCGATGATGTATTGGCCGCTGCCGGGGCATACGGGGTAGAAGCCCATGGCGGAGAAGATGTACCAGGCCGACATCTGGCCGCAGTCGTCGTTGCCGCAGAGGCCGTCGATGTTGTTGCGGTACATACGGTTCATGATTTCGCGCAGCCAGTACTGTGTCTTCCATGGCTGGGAGGTGAACATGTAGAGGTAGGGTATGTGATGGCTGGGTTCGTTGCCTTGGACGTAGCCGCCCAGCATACCCTCGCGGGTGACATCCTCGGTGGCGGCAAAGAACTCGTCGGGGATGTGCATGGTGAAGAGGGTGTCGAGTTTGGCGATGAAGGCTTTTTCGCCCCCCATGAGGCGCATGAGGCCGCCCACGTCGTGGGGCACATAGAAACTGTAGTTCCAGGCATTACCCTCCACGAGGCCGAGCTCGGAGGTGGAGAGGAGGCTGTAGGGCTCTTTCCAGGAGCCGTCGCTGTAGCGGGCGCGGACGAAGCCTATGGTGGTGTCGAAGACATTGCGGTAGCTGAGGGCTCGCTGAAAATAGTTCTCAGCGGCTTTGAGATAGGGCTCTCGTTCCATTACGGCAAGTTCTTCAGTCTCTTCTGCCCCCCAAGTATCATAATTATATTTCTTTACGAGTTGATATCTCTTTTCACCCATCTGTTTCATACCCATATAGATGGTCCAATCCTCGTATGCGTTTTCGAGTGTGATGCTGGTGCCTGCACGGTTTTTGTCTATTGGAATATATCCCAGTTGCTTATAGGTGTCGGTGTTGCCGTAGTAGTCGCAGTTTGAAGAAGCAATCACCATCGAGGGCAGTTCTTCATCATAAAACATAGAATCCAGAATTCCTTTCTGATATGCATCCATCAACACCGAGACACCATGATAACCTACCATGCACCAGTTCTCGCTGCCCATGTGGCTCCAAACGGGCAGCATGTGGTGCGGACTCTGAAAGTAGTGGTTGCGGAAAGACTGGGCAATATCGAGCACCAGCGAGGTGTCGAGCAGTGTCAGCAGCGGGTGAAGGGCTCTGTAGGTATCCCAAAGTGAGAATACGGTGTAGTTCGTACGCCCTTGGGGAGATTTGTGAATCTCTTGGTCGATACCGCGGTATTTTCCTATGGCATCTTGGTAAAGCGAAGGGTTGATAAGGGTGTGGTAGAGCGAGGTGTAGAGCATGGCCTGTTGGTCGGGAGTGCCTTGGCACTCGATGGTCGAGAGGCGCTTGCTCCATGCCGACTCGGTATTGGCAAGTTGCTTGTCGAAGGAAAATAAGTCAACTACTGTTCCCTTTCCCCAATCAATATTGAACTTGTCATCCAGCAGATTGCTGAAAGCTTCCTCCATGCTGGTGGCCGAGAGGCCTACGAATATCTCCAGCGTGTCGTTGCCGTCGTCTTCAAATTCGAACCAGGTAACGAGCTTGCGACCACCCATTTCGGGGAAGTCGTGCTCGGTGTCAAACTTGCTCCAGCCACCGCTGTAGTCCTGCTTGCCGAAATCTTTGCAACCGTAGCGTTTGATTTCCTTGTTGAAAGTGATGGCGAAATAGGTGTAGTTGGTGCGGCTCCAGCCGTTGGTGATGCGGTAGCCCTTCACTACAGGTTTCCCTGCGTCTATGCCGAATCTTGTAACGTTGCATTGTGCCCAGAGGGTTTTGCCGTCGTAGTTGTAGAGGCCGTGGTTGAGGTCGAGGATGATTTTCTGTGTCGCCCCCTTGGGGAAGGTGTAGCGGTGCACGCCGCAGTGGGGCGTAGCGGTGAGTTCGCAGCGGATGCTGTCGTCGTCGAGGGTCACGGCATAATAACCCGGGCGGGCCACCTCGGTTTCGTGGCGGAAACGTTGGCTGGAGCCCCCGTCGGTGTTCTCCTTGGTGCCGGGGTTCAGCTTGGTTTCACCGCTGTAGGGCATGATGAGGATGTCGCCGAGGTCGCTGTGGCCGGTGCCGCTGAAATGGGTGTGGCTGAAGCCCACGATGCTGTTGTCGCGGTACTGATAGCCAGCACAATAGTCGTAGACCCGAGGCTGATACACCCCGTTGATGTTGTGGGGAATGGTGTCCGTGTCGGGACTCAGCTGCACCGCCCCGTAGGGGTAGCATGCCCCTGGGAAAGTGTGCCCCATGCCGTTGGTGCCGATAAAGACGTTGACCCACGGGCTGTTGCTTTGGGCGTTCAAAACCATAGGGGCAAAGAGCAGGCAACACAGCATCAGCGTCCCCCAGCACCAATCCCCCAGCACACGCATCGTCTTCCAAGTTTTGCTTCGATAAATATTCCTTTTCATAGCGGTTGTGTTTTTGTGTGTGATAAGTGAAAAGTGAAAAGTGATAAGTGAAAAGAAAGTTCACGTTCATATCACAATTCACATTTCACAATTCACATTTCACTAATTACTATTTCAGCATCAGTTTGAGTATATCCTGGCCGATGTCACGGCGGAAGTAGAGGCCGTCCCAATGAATTTTGGACAGCTCCTGATAGCTCTTGAGGAGGGCGGTGGGGATGTTTTCGGCCAGCGAGGTCACGCACATCACGCGCCCTCCGTTGGTTACAAGTCTTCCTTGCTCGTCGGTCTTGGTGCCGGCGTGGAACACGAGGCTTCCTTCCACCTCGTCCACACCCGTTATTTCGTGCCCCTTCTCATAGTGTTCGGGGTAGCCCTGGGCGGTGAGCATCACGCAGGCAGCTGCGCGGGGGTCTATCTCCAGCGTGGTTTTCTGCAGCTCGCCCCGCCAGGTGTATTGGAACAGGCTCACAATGTCGCTCTTGATGCGGGGGAACACGCTCTCGGTTTCGGGGTCGCCCATGCGCACATTGTATTCGATGACGTAGGGGTCCAAACCATCGGGGCCCTGCACGGCCATGAGGCCTACGAAGATGAATCCCTTGTAGGGTATCTGTTCTTGGAAAAGTCCTTTTACGGTGGGTTTCACGATGCGTTCCTCCACCTTCTCCATAAACTTCTTGTCGGCAAAAGGCACAGGGCTTACGCTGCCCATGCCGCCCGTGTTGAGGCCCGTGTCGTGTTCGCCGATGCGTTTATAGTCCTTGGCCTCGGGCAGCAGCTGGTAGTGTTTGCCGTCGGTGAGGACGAAGAGGCTCATCTCTATGCCGTCGAGGTATTCCTCGATGACCACCTTGGCCGAAGCGTTGCCGAACTTGGCGTTCTGTAGCATCTCGGTGAGCTGTTTCTTGGCATCGGCGAGGGTGTCGAGGATGAGCACCCCCTTGCCTGCCGCAAGGCCGTCGGCCTTCAGCACGTAGGGTGCCTTGAGGGTTTTGAGGAAGTCGAGACCCTGCTGCAGTGTTTCGCGGGTGAAGGTGCGATGGGCCGCCGTGGGAATGTTGTGGCGGGTCATAAAATCCTTGGCGTAGTCCTTGCTGCCCTCCAGTTGTGCCCCTTTCTGGCTGGGGCCGATGAGGGGTATTTTGGCCAGCTTAGGCGTCTGGGCAAAATAGTCGGCTATGCCTCCCACCAGGGGTGCCTCGGGGCCTACCACAACCATCTCGATATGGTTGTCGAGCACAAACCGACCCACCGCCTCGAAGTCCTCGGCGTTGAGGGCCACATTGGTGCCCTCCAGGGCGGTGCCCGCGTTGCCAGGGGCTATGAAGAGACGTGTGCATAGTTCGCTTGCCGCGATTTTGTGGGCCATGGCGTGTTCGCGCCCACCCGAACCAAGAAGCAGTATGTTCATATTATTATCTATTTTTTATTTTGCAAA
>JAZUIX010000046.1:0-10926 GCA_045642445.1 Bacteroidales bacterium
ATTGCTGAGCGGAACGAGGGAGTGTAGCGGGCTACATGACCGAGTGACAAACAGCAAGATGACCAAAAACGGCCAAAATCACAGAAAAGTATATTTTCAAAATATTTCATGTTTACGTTGAATTTATAGAACCCACCTTAACATTTTTAGTTCTCGAAGTCGAAAGTGCCGCCTGCATCGAGGGTCTGCTTTTGAAGATTGAGGCTCTTGAGGAGTTTCATGCAGTCTTCGTCGGGGAAGATGTCGAAGTCGGGCTTTGGGTCAAGACTGAGCACTTCGCGGCCTTCGCTGTCGTGGGTTGTTCCGACAATCAGGTCGGTGGCCACCATGATGCGGGCTTCTTTGTTGGCAAGTGAGAAGCGTCCGTCGCCGATGCGGCTATAGAGGATCTCGTTGGGTTCTTGGTCGGTGAGTTTGGTGCCGTCGGTGAGGTATACGATCACCTTGTTCTTGCCCTGCGGGAACATATAGTTGATGTCGAAGATGGAGACGAAGCGTTCTTCGGGGAGGAGGAGGCGCACCTCGCGGTCGCGCATGATGCCTTTGCGCCAGGTTTCATCAACGGTGAGCTGGCCGTTCTCGTAGTATTTGAAATGACCCTCACGTTCGCCAGCCACATAGTTGCCTTCGCGTACCATTTTCTGGTCTTCGCCATATTCCACCATGCGGCCTTCGATGAGGCCTTTGACGTAGGTGGCGGTGATGTAGCCCTGTTTGCCGATGCGTTTCCACCAGCGACCATTGCGGTGGTTGTCGGTCCAGTTGCACACTTCGGCGGTGTCGCCCGTCTGGGTGAAGATGACCTGTAGGCCATGGCGAACACCCATCTTGTAATTGGTGATTTTAATCAGTTTTCCCTCCTCGGTGAAGAACTGCCACAGGCCGTCGCGGTTCTTTTGGTTGAAGGAGCCTTTGGCCAAAAGATGGCCTTCGGGGTCGTAGACTTCGTGCTGGCACACTTTGCCAGGGACGGTGTACTCGTTTTTGATGCGCACTTTGCCATCGGCGTAATAGTAGGTGAAAGTGCCAGTTTCCATGCCATCGACAAAGTCGCCTTCGTAGACCTTGACGCCCTGTTTGTCGGTTTTGATCCAATGGCCTTGACGGCGTCCTTGTTTGTCCATCTGGTTTTGAGCCTGGCAGGCAAGTCCCACCAACATGAGTGCTAATACTGCTAATTTGTATTTCATGATGTATTGATTTTTAGTGATATGTGAAATGTAAAATGTGAAAAGAATGCGGTAGTCCACTTTTCACCATTCACTTTTCACCATTCACATATTTTTTTTGCAAAAGTACAATTTTTTTTCAATTCATGCGTTTAATACGAGTATTTTTTAATGAACAGGTATCTATTTATAACTTTTTTGGCCATCATGGCCATCGCTTCGACAGGCAGAGCACAAGGTGTTCTGCAAGGGTTTGTGCATTCGTCGGAGGGGGCTTCGGTTGAATTTGCAAATGTCGGTGTTGTCAGTGTTTCAGCACCATACGGCACCACTACCGATAATCGCGGACGCTACCGCCTGGAGGTTCGTGAGGGTGACAGCGTGACGGTGAGGTACTCTTGCACAGGTTTTGTATCGCAAGAGGTCCGATTGTTGTTGAAAGGCGGAGAATCACGCACTTTGGACATAGAATTGCTTGCTTCGGCCACACAATTGGACGAGGTTGTGGTCTCTGATGACAAAATTCGCTCCTCCACTTTCACCCAAATCGACATCCAACGCATTGAAAATAATGTGGGCCCCAATGAAGGGGTTGAGAACTTGTTGAAGACCTTGCCCGATGTGAGCTCCAACAACGAGCTTTCCTCCCAGTATTCGGTGCGAGGCGGCTCTTTTGATGAAAACCTTGTCTATATTAATGATGTGGAGATATATCGTCCACAACTGGTGCGTAGTGGCCAGCAGGAGGGTATGAGCATTATTAATCCCGACCTTGTCGACCATCTGCTTTTCTCGCCAGGAGGCTTCGATGTCTCGTATGGCGACAGGATGTCCTCGGTTTTGGATATAACCTATAGCCGCCCAATCGAAAATCGCTACCGTCTCTCGGCTTCGTTGCTGGGCGGTTCGGCTTCGGCACAGGGCAGAGTGGGGGAGAGGTTCTCCTACAGCGTTGGTTTCCGCCATCATAGCAACCGTTATCTCTTCAACAATATGGACACCAAGGGCAGCTATACCTCTGCCTACACCGATTTGCAAGGGGTGTTCTCCTACCGAATCAACAACCGTTGGGATGTGTCACTTTTGGCTATTTGGACCCGAAACCGCTATGGCTTGGTGCCTTTGGCTCGAACCACCACTTTTGGCGGCTTTATGGAGTCGCTGGTGCTGGATGTCTATTTTGACGGACAGGAGGTCGACGGTTACAACACTATGCTGGGTGCTGTGGTGTTCGACTATCATCCCTCGGATGATTTTCAGTTGCGATGGACCACTTCGGCGCAAGCCAATCGTGAGCAGGAACTCTATGATGTGCAGAACCAATATTGGCTGTACGAGGTGGGTGTGGGACAGCAGGCGGGCGACACAAACCGTTTTGACCGAGGTGTGGGCACTTTCTTGGAACATGCCCGCAACTACCTCGAGATGGGCATCTATTCCACCGAGTTGAAAGCCGTTTTGCAACGACCCTTGGGCAGCTGGAACTTTGGTTTGAAAGGACAGTTGGAACAGACCTCGGACCGTATGAGGGAATGGAAATGGGTGGATAGTGCGGGATACAGTTTCCCCACCGACCACCATCTCCCCGGGGTGGATGACACCACGGTGTTCAACCCTGTGCTGCAGTTGTTTTGCAATGCCAATAATAGGGTGCAGACCTTGCGAGGGATGGCCTATGCTCAGCGCGAACTCAACTTTGTAACCCGCAAACAATCAGATGTGCGCATCTTGGCAGGACTTAGAGGGCAGTTCTATAACTCAATCTCGGCAAAAACTCAATCCGAACAACTCAATGCTCAGTGGCTGCTTTCTCCGAGGGTGTCGCTCAATTATAAGCCTCACGGCAAACACGATGTACTGTACCGCCTGGCTGCGGGAGTGTATCAGCAGCCCTCGCTTTATAGAGAGATGCGTCGCAACGACGGATCCCTGTGTTTCGACCTCCCGGCACAATGCTCGTATCAGGCCATGGGCACCGTGGATTGGAATTTCCGCCTGTGGGACATGCCCTTCCGTTTTACCGCCGATGTCTACTATAAATATATAGACAACCTTGTGCCCTATACTATTGACAACCTTCGTGTGCGTTATAACCCTGATCAACAGGCTGTAGGCTATGCCGCAGGAGCCAGCCTCAGAATCAATGGCGATTTTGAGCAAGGGCTGGAGTCTTGGGCAAGCATCTCCTATATGCACACCCAAGAGGACATCCTGGGCGACAATCTGGGTTGGATTTCTCGTCCCACCGACCAGCGTTTCAGTTTCAAACTCTTTGTGCAGGACTATCTCCCCACCATCCCGTGGTGGCGGATGAGTCTCAATTTCGTCTATGGCACAGGCACTCCCGTCACCTTCCCCTATCAGCGTGACCGCTCCACCGAGTACCGTCTCCCCGCCTATTTCCGTGTCGATTTTGGCACATCCATACAATTGAACCGTTTCAAGGCGGTGCAGCATAGCAAAATCGGCCAGATATTCGACGACATACTCTTCTCGGTTGAAGTATTCAACTTGTTCAACCACAACAATGTGGTCTCCTACATTTGGGTGGCTGACTACAGCAATGTCTATTACTCCGTGCCCAACTATCTCACAGCACGCCAGCTGAATTTGAAACTGACCGTCACCTTTTAAATCTCTCCGCCATGACCCCGAATCTTGAACTCACCCCGAAAACTCATTTGTTGCCCAATGGTAACAGTCTCTATCTCTTCCCATCCGATGCTTTGGAACTTGTGAAACTTGACATCACCGTGGAAGGGGGTAGCTGTTATCAGACAAAGATGTGTCTTGCGCAAGCCGCAAACCAACTCTTTGGAGAGGCCACGCTGGAGCATGAGGCGGCGTGGGTGGCCGAGTTTATGGACTTTAGGGGCATCACATTGGAACGCATGGCCGATATTTGCACAGGCAATGTGTCGTTCTACTTTCTTCGAAAATATGCCGAGGAACTGCTGCCATTGGTGCGTGAAATGTTTGAACAACCCTGTGTCACCCAGCAACTTTTCGAAGCTCACAAGGCAAAGAGACGGCTCCAACTTTCGCAGAATTTTCAAAAGACCTCCTATGTCGCACGAAACATATTCTATGAGCAACTCTATGGTCCCGAGCATGTGCTGGGTACCTACGCTCGACCAGAGGATGTGGAGGCCCTCACGCAGGATGATGTGTCCGCTTTTATCCACGAACACTATCGTTTGGGCGAAGCCCACATAGTACTCAGCGGGAGCATCGATGAGGAACTATTATCGCTGTGCGACAAATATTTGGTGGGTGAAAAAACACAGAACCAAGAGTCGAGATTTGTTTGCCCCCAAGTGTGCGATTTCGCTCCCCACAAGGTTCATCAACCCATGCCCAACGCAGTACAGTCTTCGCTCCGTATAGGGCGTGTGTTGCCCTATACTTTCGATGATATGGAGTATGCCCGTTTCATGGTTTTGAACACCGTGCTTGGAGGTTATTTCGGTTCCCGACTTATGGGCAATCTCCGCGAGGATAAGGGCTACACATACGGTATCTACAGCCAAACCCAAATCTACCGAGGCAACATTGTTTTCTATATTGCTGCCGATGTGGCAGGAGAAGCCACAGATAAGGCCGTGGAGGAGGTGTTGAAGGAAATGGAGCGCCTTCGCAAAGAGCCTGTTGAGACAGAAGAACTGCAAAGGGTGGTACACTATATGGAAGGCGATTTCATCCGCAGCATTGATGGGGTCTTCGAACGTTCCGAGCGTTATCGTCAAATGGTGGCCACCGACGTGACTGAGAAATTCACAGAGAATTACCACGAAGCATTACAAACAATTACTCCCGAACAACTTACCGATATTGCACAGCGTATCCTCAGCCCCGAAACCCTGACCATTGTAACCGCGGGCATGAAATAGAGATCCCTCGGGTGAGACTTCGCTCGTTGTCCCTATATGGTATATGAAAACCGAGTGACAAATGAGGCGTTTGTAGCGTGGAAAAAGCGAAGTTTTCAAAATTTCATCATTTTTATTTTATATATATGAGGAATTATTTGTATATTTGCAATTTCTTATTGTGAGATAAGAAATTGTAATTGAATAGAAATTAATATTATAAGAACAATATGAGAAAACTTGCAGTGGTGGCTTTCGGCGGCAATGCGCTCCTTCGCAGTGGTCAGAAGGGCACCTATGAAGAACAGATTGCTAATGTGGAGAACACTTGCGAGTCGCTTTGCAACCTCCTTGACCGCAACTACAATATCGTCATCGGTCACGGCAACGGTCCCCAGGTGGGCAATGTGATGCTCCAGCACGAGGAAGGCAAACGTGCCAACATCGAGGCTATGCCGATGGATTTTTGCGTAGCTGAGACCCAGGGCTCTATCGCTTACCTTATTGAGATGGGCCTCCGCAATGTTATGGCTCGCCACGATATTCACCGCGATGTGGTTACACTTGTGACCCAGGTGGCCGTGAACAAGCTCGACCCCATGTTCCAGAACCCCACCAAGCCCGTGGGTCCGTACTACACCAAGGAACAGGCCGACGAGTTGGCCAAGACCACGGGTGCCGTGTATAAGGAAGACCCCAAGGGCCGTGGTTGGCGCAAGGTGGTAGCTTCGCCCAAGCCTACCCGTATCAACAACATCAAGATTGTCCAGCAGTTGGCCAAGAGCGGCAACATCGTTGTCACCGTGGGTGGTGGCGGTATCCCCGTGGTGGAGGAGAGCGACTATGTTCGCGGTGTTGAGGCTGTTATCGACAAAGACCTCGCCAGCGCCCTCTGTGCTGTGGAGATTGGCGCCGATGAGTTCTACATCCTTACCGATGTGCCCAAGGTCTACATCAATTTCCGCAAGGAGAACGAGCAGGCACTCGACACTATCACCATCGCTGAGGCAAAGAAATACCTCGAAGAGGGTCAGTTTGCCGAAGGCAGCATGGCTCCCAAGGTGCGTGCGGCCATCATGTTCGTGGAGCACGGCGGCAAAGAGTGCATCATCACCGAGGCGGGCCAATTGGACAACCCCAACTGTGGCACTCGAATCGTGAGATAACAGACCTCTTCGAGACAAAAAAACTATCAATTGTCAATTAACTAAGTATGTACAATCCCAAAATACCCTACGGCACTTGGCTTGACAAACTGGTTGAAAGTCCAGGATATCAGTCGTTCATGAAAAGATTACTCATAATGGGTTCCGTGGTTGCCTTGTGTGGACTTGTGGGCAAGTTCTTGTTTCATGTCGAATCAATGGGTGTGTTCATGATTGTCGGTTTTGGAACATTGGCAACGATATTCTTCTTAAAAGCTTACGAACATCCCAAATCTCTTTCTGACGATTGGGATGATACCGAGAACCAACCTCTCCGACCTGTAGGATTTTGGGCTTCGACAGCATTTGCAAATTTCTCTCAAAAACTCTTCGGCTGGGGACTTGCAGTACTCATCGTTGGTCTTCTCTTTTTCCTCGAACACTGGCCCGGGTGGCAATCAATGCTTATTATTGGTATCCCTTCTGGGGTTTTGGGTGTCATCCTCAAACTTATCGGCAATAATGCTCGCAATAATAATAGAATGTAATAATCTTTAAAAAACATAAACATGGCTTACAATTTAAGAAATCGCAATTTTCTGAAGATTTTAGACTTCAGCCCCAAGGAACTCAACTATTTGCTCGACCTCGCTCGCGACCTGAAACGCGCCAAATATACCGGCACCGAGCAGCCCACGATGAAGGGTAAGAACATCGCCCTCATTTTCGAAAAGACCTCCACCCGTACTCGCTGCGCCTTTGAGGTTGCCGCTTATGACCAGGGTGCCCACGTTACCTATCTTGGACCTACCGGTTCTCAGATTGGTGTGAAGGAAAGCATGGCCGACACCGCTCGCGTGTTGGGTCGCATGTTCGACGGTATCGAGTATCGTGGCTTCAAACAGGAAACTGTTGAAGAGCTCGCCAAATTCGCTGGTGTTCCCGTGTGGAACGGTCTGACCAACGAGGCTCACCCCACCCAGATTCTCGCCGACTTCCTCACCATGCAGGAGCACGTTGACAAGCCCCTCAGCCAGGTGACTTTCGCCTACGTTGGCGATGCTCGCTTCAACATGGGCAACAGTCTTATGGTTGGTGGTGCCAAGATGGGTATGGATGTCCGCATCATCGCTCCCAAAAAACTCCAACCCTCTAAGGACCTCATCAAGAAGTGCCAGGAAATCGCCAAGGAAACTGGTGCTAAGGTTACCGTCACCGACGATCCTGTGAAGGGCGTCAAGGGTTGCGACTTCATCTATACCGACGTGTGGGTCTCCATGGGTGAACCCGCCGAGGTTTGGAAAGAGCGTATCGACATGCTGAAACCCTACCAGGTCAACAGCGAGATGATGAAGAATACCGGCAATCCCAAGTGCAAATTCATGCACTGCCTCCCCGCTTACCACAACCTCGAGACTCAGGTGGGCCGCGATGTGAACAAACAGTTTGGTTTGGATGGCATCGAGGTTACCGAAGAGGTGTTTGAGAGCGAGAACAGCATTGTCTTCGACGAGGCTGAGAACCGTATGCACACCATCAAAGCCGTCATGGTGGCCACTTTGGGCGACTAATACAGTCTTCCATAACAATAATTGAAAGACTCTGCCCCAAAGCAGAGTCTTTTTAACGAAAAAAAACACCGATTTATTCAAAACTAACTCATTGAAATGAATACTAAAAAAACTATAGGTTGGATTGTCAGTATTGTGCTGACGCTGTTTTGCTGGTGCGTTCCAACCGACTTTTTCGGCATAGAGGGGCTTACTGTTGTGGAGCAGCGCATCATCGCCCTGTTCGTTTTTGCTGCTGCCATGTGGATTAGCGAGCCTATCCCTATCTGGTCTACCTCGGTGCTGGTCATGGTGCTGATGTTGCTCACCACCTCCGACACAATGATAACTCTCCTTCGCCCTGCAGGCGAATTGCCCGACAACGCCATCAGCTATAAAGCCATCATGGCTGCCTTTGCCGACCCCACTGTCATGCTCTTTATGGGCGGCTTTGTGCTGGCCATTGCTGCCACTAAGTACAAGTTCGATGCCGCTTTGGCTAAAGTAATGATGAAGCCTTTTGGTAACAAGCCTAATATGGTGATGCTCGGCTTCATCGTCATCACAGCCCTGTTCTCCATGTTCATGTCCAACACTGCCACGGCAGCCATGATGCTCGCCATCCTCTCGCCCGTGCTGGTGTCGCTCAAGGAGAGCAAAGGTCGTATCGGATTGGCCCTGTCTATTCCTATTGCTGCCAATGTGGGCGGTATGGGCACCCCCATCGGAACGCCTCCTAACGCCACGGCTGTCAAGTACATCACCGACAACTTCGGCCAAGCCGTCAGTTTTGGCAACTGGATGCTCATCATGGTGCCCATCGTCATCGTCATCCTTTTCCTCTCGTGGTTATTCCTCCAAAAGGTGTTCCCCTTCGAAAAAGGTGAGACTGTGGAGGTGAAGATTGAGGGTGAATTTGACAAAAGCCCCAAAGCTTGGGTTGTCTACATCACCTTCATTGTCACCATCCTGTTGTGGGTCACGGGCAAATGGACGGGCATCAACTCCTTCTCTGTAGCGTTGATACCCTTTGCCGTCTTCACCCTGTGCGGAATTTTTGACAAAAACGATCTCAAACGTGTCGACTGGGATGTCCTCTGGCTTGTGGCTGGCGGCTTTGCTCTCGGTGTGGGCTTGGATAAGACAGGCCTGGCTGAGCACCTCGTCACCTCCATACCCTTCAACACCTGGCCCGTCATGCTTGTGGTTATCGGCTCAGGTTTGCTCTGTATCCTCATGTCCACCTTTATGTCCAACAGTGCCACCGCTGCTCTGCTTATCCCCATTTTGGCGGCTGTGGGCACGGGCATGACCAACGAACTTGCCCCCATCGGAGGTGTTGCAACCCTGTTGGTGGGTATCGCTCTTTCGGCTTCTTTGGCTATGGCTCTGCCTATCTCCACGCCTCCCAATGCTTTGGCTTACGCTAAAGGCTTTATCAAGCAGAAGGATATGGCTCTTGTCGGCATCTTTGTCGGCATCGTGGGTATGATTATTGCCTACCTGTGGCTCATCCTTTCCAGCAAAATGGGACTCTCTGTGATTTAAAAGACATCAAAAAGAATAATATTATGAAGAAACTCATTCTTTTTTGTGCCGCTTTGGCTGTGGCAAATCTGATGCTGGCTCAGAGCAACACCGCCGAGCAAACCAAAACCGACAAACCCAAGAAGGTCAAGGCTTCGCTCTACGGCTTTGTGCGTAATTATTTCAACTACGACAGCCGCAACTCCTATGTCTCCAACGGTGGCGAATATTACATGTTGCCCTACGACGAGAAGTGGAACTGTGCCACACAGGCACAGGCCGATGCGTTGGGCATCGAGCGTTTTGACCAAAACGCCGTCCCGCAGGCCCATTTCCTTGCCCTCACCACCCGTTTCGGCTTGAATTTGGAAGGCCCCGATGTGTTGGGTGCCGCCACAAGCGGCAAGATTGAAGCCGACTTTGCCGGCTTCAGCACCACCAACACCGTGCTCCGTATTCGTCATGCCTACGTGAAACTGAATTGGAACAACGGCAAAGGACTCACGCAGGAACTCCTCGCGGGTCAGACGTGGCACCCCCTCAGCGGCGACATCATGCCCGAGGCGCTCGGCATGGCTGCAGGTGCCCCCTTCCGTGCCCACAGCCGCACCCCTCAGTTGCGCTACATCCTCTACAACGGACATATCGGATTCACCGCCGCAGCTATCTACCAGTTGCAGTATATGTATAACGGACCGAGCTATAGCAGCAACAGCTGGAGCAGCACCAACAGCACCTCTTTCGCCAATACTGCCGTTATGCCCGAAATCTTCTTGGGTGTGCAGTACAAGGACGAGCACATCTACACCCAGCTCGGCTCCACCTGCCAGCCCCTGCGTCCCCGCACGGTGGGCATGGTGGAAAAAGCTACAGGTGTTTACCCCGTCCCTGTCAACGAGCTCCTCGTCACCTTTACTCCGACCCTGTATTTCCAATACACCCAGAACATCTTCTCCGCCAAATTCCGCACCATGCTGGCTCAAAACACCAGCCATGTCAACCAGATCAACGGCTATGCTGTGACCAATGTGCTTGAGGACGGCACCTGGGAGTACGCACCCCTCAAAGCCTCCATCAGCTACCTCGATTTCGCTGTGGGCAAGAAATACCGTGCCAACCTCTTCTTGGGTTACATGAAGAACTTCGGAGCAGGTCAGGACCTCCACAACTTCAACCCCGCCACATCTCCCGACCCTCGTTACTACATCTATATGAAAGGCGGCGAGAACTTCACCCATCTCAACAGCATCTACCGCATCGCTCCTTCGGTGAGTTACAACCTGCCCCACTTCAACTTCGGCTTGGAGTATGAGTGGACGGCTTGCACCTACGGTGATATCGCCACAGATGGCAGCATCCTCAACAACGATAATCTGCATCAGGTGTCCAACCACCGCATCTGCGCCCTCATCAAGTATAATTTCTAACCACAATACTTGTGTCTGAAACAAGAGAGGTTTCCCAAAAAGGATTCCTCTCTTGTTATTTTTTTCGGAAATTCTCGTTTATACCTATAAGCTTCTTCGTCTATTCTCCCAACGTTATGGTATCGTTATGGTATCCTTATGGTATTGTTATGGTATCGTTATCGGATCCGGAATACCATAACGATAACATAAAGATACCATAAGGATACGATAACGAAACCATAACGATAAAAGAAACG
>JAZUIX010000047.1:0-9690 GCA_045642445.1 Bacteroidales bacterium
CTCGTTTTGTGCAATTAACCGAGAAAATGGCAAGCCCAAGGGTGGATTCGCATGAGCCAAGGTGTCAACGCAATGCGATTCAACGACGCAATGATTGCCAATGAGTTGATGGATGTCATTTATGAGGAAGAGAAAGATGACGGAATATGTGAATTGCCTTTCGGATGTGACTAAAGGTGGGTTCTATAAATTCAACGTATGAAGATAATGAAAAATAAAATACTTTTCTGTGATTTTGGCCGTTTTTGGTCATCTTGCTGTTTGTCACTCGGTCATGTAGCCCGCTACACTCCCTCGTTCACATTGGCAGACATTTCCTTGTTTCGGCATAATCAAAGCAAGCTTTGCTTCTGCTCTCAATTTTCGGAAACGTTCCGCTCAGCAATCTGTTCCAAAACCAACTCAAAATCCCAAGAAATCAATTTATAGAACCCACCTTAATTGAAAATTGAGAATTATTAGGCGGTAACCTCCTATTCACAAGTCACTAATCACAATTCACCGTTAGGGTACGGGGTCGTAGCCGGAGCCGCCCCAGGGGTTGCAGCGGAGGATGCGTTTCAGGGCCAGCCAGCCTCCTTTGAAGGGTCCGTATTTCTGGATGGCTTCGACGGCGTATTGTGAGCAGGTGGGGGTGTAGCGGCAGGCCGGTGGGGTGAAGGGGGAGATGCAGTTGCGATAGAACTTGATGAGCCCCAACATGATTTTGGATATTATTTTGCTGATGAAGGTCATGGGACTATCGCTTGTCGGGGGCGGTGATGGAGGCGGTGAGTTTTTGGGTGATCTTGTCGAATTTGTGGTGGAGGACGTTGTAGTCGAATATCTCGTTGTGGATGTAGTTGATGGCAAGCACTATGTGTAGGTCTTGCTCTTCGAGGAGGGTGTTGAGCTGGGGTTTGCAGTATTGGCGGTAACATTCGCGCGTGAGGCGCTTGACACGGTTGCGGTCGACGGCGTGGTGGAATTTGCGTTTGGAGGTGCCTATGAGCACTTGCGAGACGATGCCCTCGGGCAGCGCCGCTTTGTCGCATTGCATCCAGCGCACGCTGTAGGGGAACACCATCAGCTGGTGCCCCGATTGAAACAGAGCGTCAATCAGTTTTTTGCTGCACAGACGTTCTTGTTTGCTGAATGTGGACATTTATTGGGCGTCTTTATCCTCGGTGGTGTTGGCTGTTTCTTTGGCTGCTTTGCGTTCGGCACGACGGGCGGCGGCTTGGGCTTTGCGTTCTTCCTGCAGTTGTTTGTATTTGGCTTTGTTGGCAAATACGGATTTGGTTTTTCTGGTCGAGGAGGAGCGCCCGATGATGATGTCGCTGTCTTTTTTGCGGCTGGAGGAGGAGCGTGACGAGCCGGTTTCGTCGGCGTTTTTGCCGTCGATGTAGTTTTCAATGGCCATGGCCATCGAGGGGGCGGCCTTGGTGGGGGCGCCGATGGAGAGTTTTATTCCGGCGGCTTTGAGGGCGGAGTGAGTTGAGGCGCCGAAGGCGGCCACTAAGCAGTTCTCGCCTTTGAAGTCGGGGAAGTTTTTCACCAAAGAGCGCACGCCGATGGGTGAGAAGAGGCATACCATGTCGTACTCGTCGAGGTCGAACTGTGTAAGGTCGCGAGGCACCGAGGTGTACATCTGGGCTTTGGTGTATTTGAATTTGGCTTTGTCGAGCTGCTTGGTGTAGTCGGTTTGTTTTTCGTCGGAGCAGGGGAAGAGGAATTTCTCGTCGCGGTGCTTTTGCAGGATTTCGACCAAGTCGGCAAAGAATTGGTTTCCAAAGAATATCTTGCGTTTGCGGTATTGTATGTAGTTCTGAAGGTAGAGGGCGATGGCTTCGGAGGTGCAGAAGTATTTCATGGTGTCGGGGATGACTTCGCGCAGCTCTTTTGCCATGCGGAAGAAATGGTCGACGGAGTTCTTGCTGTTGAAGATTACCGCGGTGTATTCAGAGAGGTGGATACGGGTTTTGCGGAATTCGGAGGCGGAGATGCCTACTACTTCAAAAAATTTATAAAAAGTGAAATCGATGCCGTATTTGGTAACCAGATTTTTGTAGGGCGATTTCTCCAAATCTGCGGGTGCAGGTTGTGAAATGAGGACTTTTTTGATTTTCATGCAAACTAATACTTTATTCGCTACACGTTGACTAATAGACTGTTAATAACTTTGACACGATGATAATCGGTACAATTTCGAAGATGCAAAGATAATAAAATAAATACAATTTTAAGGTATTTGAGTTTGTTAAAATTAGTTGCATACCCCGTATTATCCTCGAAATGAATAGAAATGCCAGTATTCCGAGCGTGATTTTGAAAAATATGGGGCCCATGCTGTCGGTGTAGCACACGAAGAAGCACATGATGGTGGCTACGATGCCGTAGAGCATGTGGTAAACGTAGTTGCTGGTGAGGTAGAGGCTGACCGATTCTTCGTTTTCGAAAGCGCTGCCTACGAATCGGATAAGTCCGTTGCGGAGGAAATAGGCGCCTGTGCAGCTCAAGAGCAGCAGTAGGTACTGTCCTATCTGGATCCAGGTGTTTTGGATGGAGGGCTTCATAAAATAGTAGTATAGCAGCAGCACTACGGGGATAAGCATCAGTACGGCTATGGGGGCTTTGTCGCCGTTGTGGGTCATGTTGGATTCGCGCAGGTTGCGATCCATGGCTCTGCGGTCAACGGCTGACTGAAGTACATCGATTACGTTTATTTGTTTGGAGCGCAGATAGATGCACGACAGTAGGAAGGAGAGGGCGATGAAGGCGAGGAACCATCCGGGGGCGCCTTGGCGCTGAATGGCTATCTCGTGGGTGTGGGTTACGGGAAGGGTGTGGTGTGTGAACAGGCTGGTGTGCGTCCGTGTCTGCATCACCGGTTGTCCGTCCCAGGCGACGGTGTCGGTATACATCATTCCGGGCAAGGATTGAAGTCCGAGCGTGGTGTCCGGCAGATCAGAATAGGGGGGGAGTGTATCTAATTGGGTCATTTTCTAAAAATTAAGAATTGAGAATTGAAAATTGAGAATGGTGAATTGTTAAGTTTATCAATTATTAATTATCAATTTCTGTAGTGCGTTGTGTTTTTTATCGCGTAACAAAAGTGTGTATATGCCAAAACGCAGATGTGTGGTGGAATATTGTGTGGAAGTTGCATTTGCAGGCATAAAAATTTTATCGGCGAGTCGTCCGAGGGGGTCGTATACCTCTATTTGGCGGTGGTAGGGACAGGGTGAACAGATAAGGGTAATGGTGCCGCAAGTAGGGTTGGGGTACACTGAGAATCTTATGCCGTAGGGCTCTTGGGGCGAGGATAATAGGGTCGATTCTTCGGGTATGCCGCTTTGTTTATTCCAAAGACACAGCGGAAAAACGATGTCGTCGATGTGGGCACAGTCGCCACGTTCGCTCACCGAAGCATCTTTTTGGTATACCCATTCCAAGTGGTGGTGCCCGGCGGTAATGGAGCAGGACTTTCTGCCCCATTCTCCGTTACCGCTCCAGTAGCCTCGGCGCATACCGTCGATAAAGAAATAAAGTCTGTCGTCGGCTTCGCTCGAAACGCTGTACCAAAACGAGATACTGTCGTTGGTAAGCACATCCACATCCATGCACAGCACTGTTTTCTGATTATGATCGATAGCCGCAGAGCGGGCACAGAATACACCTTCGTGGGAGTGGGTGCTGTCGATGGTCCATCGGCTATTGCTCTGCCAGGGGAAGTTGTCGAAATTGCCTGTTTCAAAACGTTCGGTGGCGCGGAACAGGGGCATCCAATAGCTGTATTCTTTTTTAAAACCGTCTTTGAATACCGTGAAAACGAGGTGATAGAAAGCGCTGTCGGTGGGAACGAAAGTCCCTCGCCACACTTCGTTTTGGCAGATGAGGAGTCGTTGTTCGGAAACGACGGAGTCGGCTGTGTGTGAAAGGGTCAGCTCCAATTGATAGGATTGGCCTGTGTGCAGATCGGTCGCGGCGATGCTGTCTGTGTCGAGGATGCGTACAGCCACCAGTTGGGGCCGAAGGTCGGGCAATTCTAATTGTATGGGCAACAGCGTATAGCAGCTGTCCAAACTATCGGTTATGTGTAGTTGCAGGGCAAGTATGGGCTCCATTCCGAGGCCGAGATGGCCGAGGTTCAGGGTCACAAGGGTGTCGCTGTTTTTGGGGAGGCAATCTATTGCGCAAGGGGCAATGGGGTGTATTGCGGTGCCTGAAAGGTCGGAACTGTCTTGTGTGAGGCACAGGCGGTGGTGGCGAACAATAGTGCTGCCCACATTGCGTAGATGGATGTGCAACAATGTGTCGCTCAACGAATAGTCTACCACAGCCAGTTTTCCCTGCGAGGGAACCGCAAGGGGCAATGTCTGCTGCCTGAAACGAGCTTCGGGGCGTGAGGCGGTGAGGGTGACACTGTCGCCAACGAGTGAGTGCGCAAGGGTGATATTGGCTACCCCGTAGGCGTCGGCTACCGCTGTGCCGAGGAGGGTGGTGTCCTGGGTAACGCTGATGCGGGCGTAGGGGGCGGAGCGAAGCTTCAGCGAGGTTTCAGCGAGGCTGCATACTACCGAGTCGAAAGTGGGGAGGGTGTCGAAACGGCCCATCCAGGGAATCATCGAGGGGTCGCCGAGCAGGGAGTAGAGTTCCCAATAGTAGGCTTCGTAAACCGACCCCGCCTGTCCCACAGCATGGCAGCCTTTGTGGAGCATGGTGCCCAAATCGGGAACATCCGAAAATCCTGTCATCTGAATATCCGACCCCATGGTGGCCAAATCGTCAAAAGCTCCTGCGTGTTCGAAGTCGAAATCGGGGTGTTCGGAGGCAGGCATCTTGGCTCCCACGGCCCAATAGTAGTCTTCGTACCAGAGCGATTCGTTGGTGGCACCTATCACTCCCGCCGCACCTCCGTCGGCTTTGCGGAGCAACTCCTCGCCGAAACAGGTGCCGTCGAAGGCGTTGGAGAGGCAGCAGTTGTTGATGTAGATGCTGGGCAGGTGATTGTCGAGGGTGTCGATGGTCAGGAAATTGATGTTTGGGAAATCCCATCCCGCACGGGTGCAGTGCGAGGTGTAGTTGACCAAAGCGTTGGGTTGCAGCAGCGCTTGAACGATGCTGTCGGCAGGGTTTTCTTCGGCGTTGTTGCGGAAACAGAGGGTGTCCATTTCGGGACGATAATTGGCGAAAAGTTGCGAGAGGTAGTTCACCTGACCGTTGGTGGTAGTGGGGGCAGGGGAGCGGAGTTCTTTGCCAGCGGCAAAAAGGATGTCGGCATAATCCTCGGCCCATCGTCCTTGCTCATAGTCGATGATTTTTTTGACCATTTGCACAAGTTCCGCGCTGTCGGTCACAGAGAGTCGTCCCACCATGGCTTCGGGAATATAGTCGCCGGTGTATTCGCCATAATAGAGGTCGGTAATGGTGTTGCCGAGGCCGTTGGGGGTGTGCTGCCCGATGAAGGCCTGTATGCGATCCACATCACCCACCAAGAGCACATAATTCTGTGCGGGACGGAGTGGGGTGGAGGCTTCGTAGCGACTGAGGAGCAGGTTGCGGATAGTGTCGCGTTTGTTGGTGTTTGTGCAGATGGTTTCGACGTTGAAACCTTGTTGTTTTTTCCATCGCAATAGAGGCTGAAGCTGTGGCAGCAGGTCGGGTGTGGTCACCACGAGGTAGGTGCCCGCGGTGGGGCAGGAGAGGGGTGAGAAAGATTTGGAAAAGATGGATTTGCCGACGCTGTGACTTTCGGCGGGAGTGACGGGTGTGCCCGACTTGGTCAGGGTTGTCTGAGCCATGACGCCAATCGGCGCAAATGTTGCCATTGTTGTCAGAAACAGCCTTATGAGAAAGTGTCGCAAATTCATATCGGGGTGCAAAATTAATAAAAAATTATGATATAATAAAAAAAAGTCGTACCTTTGCATCGCATAAAGTGAGAATAATAAATAAAACATAATCCCTATGAGAAAACATTTTTATTTGCTCATTTTGTTGGCAACTATGTTGTTGCCCGTGGTTTCGCAAGCGCAGTTTACTGATTATTTCTGCGACTTTGAGAACGATTCAGACACGGCTGGCTGGACATTTGTCGATGCCGGCCAAGCAAACAGATGGTGCATCGGCACGGGTGCTCACAACTCCGGCTCGCGCGGAATGTATATCTACAGTTCCGACACCTCTGTGTGCAGCTATGTCAACACCGTCACCGCCATCTCGTATGCCTATCGTTCGTTTGAACTTGAAGCCGGCCACTACTACTTTTCCTACGATTGGAAGGGCTATGGCGAGAGTAGTTACGACTATCTTCGTGCGTTCCTTGTCCCCAATTCCGTGGCCATCACACCAGGCTATCTGCCCAATGGCACCACCTCAACCTCTGGCTTTATTAACACAGTGCCTGCTGGTTGGATTGCTTTGGATGGAGGTGGAAAACTCAATCTGAGCAACTCTTGGCAGACCCGTGGGCAGGAGGTGGAAATCACCGCCGAGGGCACCTATAATTTGATCTTTATGTGGTGCAACGATGCCAGCTCGGGTACCGTACCTCCCGCTTCCATCGACAATGTGTCCGTGGGAGTGGTTTTCTGTCCCACCCCCAGGGTTCCCATTGTTGCCAATCTTGATACCGCTTCATTCGATTTGTATTGGACCAACAATAGCGATGGCAATGCTTACGGATGGATGGTCGAGGTGGACACCGTCGGCCAACTTCGTGGCACAGGTCTCACATTTATTGTATATGATACTTTCTGCCCTGTGGCAGGTTTGATGCCGAATACGGAGTATCGTGTCTATCTTAACTCTCTTTGTGGATCGAGCGATACCAGTGATGACGCCATGCTGTCGGTTCATACTTTGTGTGTCGATTTCACATCGCTGCCCTTTGTCGAGGATTTTGAGTCCACACCTACGGGAAGTTCCACTTCCGTCAATTTTGTCAACTGCTGGACACGTCTCAACGATGCCGCCACCTATTTCGGCTACCCATACGTTTCCTCCTCCTACCCCCGTAGCGGCAACAAAGGTCTGTATTGGTACAACTCAGATGCCACCGGTTATGGAACTTACCAATGCATCGTGCTCCCAGGTTTCGACCAGGATTCCATCCATCTGCAAGACCTGCAGCTGGGCTTTTGGGCCAAAACCACCAGCAGCTCCTATCGCCCCGTGATTGAGGTGGGCGTGATGTCCGACCCCTTGGATGTTTCCACCTTTGTCAATATACAAACCATTAATATCTCCAGCACCGAGTGGCAGGAGTTTTTCGTCAATTTCGCCACGGCTCCCGACACCACTCGCTTCATTGCTCTTCGTGCCACCGTTTCTACGGGCAGCTGGTATGCCTGTCTCGACGATTTCACCCTTCGCTTGGCTCCCGCCTGTCCCGGCATTGCTTCGCTCGAGGCCAGCCACGTCGGTTCGAGCGGTGCCGAACTCACTTGGACTCCTCAGACAGGCTTTGCCCATGTACCAACGAGCTACGATGTGATAGTCGACCTTGTGGGTTCTGCCACCCATGTGTTGCAAACCACCAGTGTCGAACCGCGTTATATCGTCACCGGCCTTGCTCCCAATTCCGATTACAAGGCTTTTGTCCGTCCTACTTGTGTTTACGATAGTGAGTCGTTGGGTGAATGGGACAGCATCACCTTCTCCACCAACAGCCTCCCCTGCATCCAGTACGACTACAACCTTTCCGACACGGTGGAGATAGGCACCGGCGCCACCGGCACCACCATATATTACCTCCCTGTCAGCAACTTTTACAACTACACCTACTCTCAGCAGCTTGTGCTCGCCTCCGAGATGAACGGTCCCGCCAGCCTCACCGGCATCGACTTCCAGTATGCCTACTCCTCCCCCTCTACCCAGAAGACCAACTGCACCATCTACATGGCCAACACCACGGTGGCGTCTCTGTCTTCCGCCTTTGTGCCCTACAGCAGCGACTTCGTACCCGTCTATATGGGCCCCATGAATTGCACCAATGGTTGGAACCATTTTGAGTTCTCCACCCCCTTTGCCTACGACGGCAACAGCAACCTCCTCATTGTCGTGCTCGACAACTCGGGCCACTACAATGGCTCCTCCTATGTCTTTGCCGCCCACAACACTACCGGCAAGTCCCGCTATCTGCAAAACGACAGCTCGCCCTACAATATCACCACTGTCAGCGGTGGCACCACGTCAAGCTATCGCAACAACATGAAGCTCTACAGCGTGGTTTGTCAAGCCGTAGGCGACTGTGCCGCTCCCGCAGCCTTCGTTTCCCGCCTGGATGTCGACACCGTTGGCGTGGATTGGATCCCCGGCTATCAGGAAACCTCTTGGACGCTTCTCTATCGTGCCGAGAACGACACCGCCTGGACCGAGGAGGCCGTCCTCACCACCCCGCATTACGAGTTCTCCACCTTGCAACCCATGACCCATTACTATCTCCGGGTCGTCCCCAACTGCGGCGGCGACAGCATCTTTTCCACCATCGATTTCCGCACCCCCTGTGTGGCTGTCACCAATTTCCCCTTCACCGAGAATTTTGAAAACTTCACAGCCTCTTCCACCGCGGGATCACCCATATCCGATTGTTGGACCCGAGGCACCAACTACACCTCCACCAGCTATCCTTACCTCTCCACCTCTTACGCCTACAGCGGCACCAAGAGCATGTATTTCTACAATCCAGGCGCTACATATTATAATTATCTTGCCTTGCCCGTCATTGGCGATTCTATCAACACGCTCCAAATCGATTTCGCTGCCTACAAGACTGGTGCCGCATACCAACTCATGGTGGGTGTGATGACCGACCCCGACGATTTCACCACCTTTGTCGCTGTCGACACTATCTCCCCCAATAATGTGAGCGAGTGGCAGATTTTTGAGATTACTTTTGCCGATTACTCGGGTGACGGCCAATATATAGCCTTGGCCTCTGCCGGTGCGGTAAGCTATATGTATGTCGACGACATCGAGGTCAACTACATCCCCACGTGTCCTCGTCCCCTCGAGCTCAGCGTCACCAACGTCACTACCTCTCAGGCCACCCTGCATTGGCAGCACCCCTCGGCTTCCTACTACGAAATAGAATACGGCCCCGCCGGTTTTACCCGTGGCACAGGCACCCAGCTTACCAGCATCGACGACAGTACCACCCTCTACGGCCTCCATCATTCCAGCCGCTACGAGTGCTACGTCCGTGCCTTCTGCACCGAAACCGACACCTCCGAGTGGTCGTTCCCCCTCTATTTCTTCACCAGTTGTGGCGTCATCGACTCGCTGCCCTACACCCAGAACTTCTCCGGCTGGGGCTCTGGCACCAATGCCCGTCCCGTATGTTGGGGCTGCGGTGGCTATAGCAGCTATCCCTATATCCAGAATGTGACCGATGCCAACGAAAATATCATTGGTCAGATCCTCAATATGTGTTCTTACAACGCCAACCAAGTCTATGCCTCTCTGCCCGCTCTCGACAGTGTTACTTATCCCATCAATGTCACCCAGGTGGTTTTTGAGGCTTGGACCAACAATACCACTGCCTCGTATTCTCATTCCCTCATCGTAGGTGTCTGCTCCGTCCAGGGCGACCTCGCCACCTTCACCCCTGTCGACACGGTCAATGTGACCACCACTCCCACCGTTTTCGACATCGCCTTCGACAGTGTCCCTGGCGCAGGACAGTACATCACCTTCGTATCCACCTAC
>JAZUIX010000048.1:0-6075 GCA_045642445.1 Bacteroidales bacterium
GGGTTCTATAAATTCAACGTAAACATGAAATATTTTGAAAATATACTTTTCTGTGATTTTGGCCGTTTTTGGTCATCTTGCTGTTTGTCACTCGGTCATGTAGCCCGCTACACTCCCTCGTTCCGCTCAACAATCTGTTCCAAAACCAACTCAAAATCCCAAGAAATCAATTTATAGAACCCACCTAAAATTGAGAATTGGCTACCGCCCTCCCAGTCACCAGTCACTAATCACCAATCACTAATCACTAATCCCCATGAATATTGAGATTTGTGCCAATTCGCGCCTTTCTGCCGAGAATGCCCTTCGGGGAGGTGCCAACAGGATTGAGCTGTGCAGCCAGTTGGAGGTAGGGGGCGTGACCCCTTCGCCAGACGACATAGCCTATTGTGTCCATGAGTTGCACCTGCGTACCCATGTTCTGGTGCGGCCTCGTCCGGGCGATTTCTGCTATACCGATGCCGAGTATGAGCAAATCTGCAGCGAGGTTGCTATGGCCCGTGAGGCGGGTGCCCATGCCGTTGTGGTGGGTTTTCTCACAGCCGAGGGATATGTTGACGAGGAACGTACTCGGAAGATAGTGCAAATGGCCGCTCCTATGGAGGTGTCTTTTCATCGGGCTTTTGACGAGATGCACCAAGACCCCCATGAGGCACTTGAAGCCATCATCCGTTGCGGCTGCCACAGGTTGCTCACCTCGGGTTGCCAACCTTCTGCCGAGCAGGGCATCCCGTTGTTGAAACAATTGGTACATCAGTCGGCTGGGCGTATCATCATCTTGGCCGGTGCCGGCATCACTCCCGCCAATGCGGCCCGTATTGTCCGTGAGACAGGTGTGACTGAAATCCATGGCTCGTGCAAACACACCCTGCCCGATGGCACCATCGAAACCGATGCCGAAATAGTCAGGAAATTGGCTGCCGCCAATTTTTAGTTAAGAGTTAAGAATTAAGAGTTAAGAACGACATTCCGGCTTGAAACGAATTACCTACATCACGAAAACGAAGGCTGCCGCCCCTTTGTATTGTCAATTCACTAATCACTATTCACCAGTCACAAATCACCAATCCATGAAAAAATATTATCTGCTGGGTATAATAGCATTGCTTTTGACCGCAAGTTGTCATCGCGACCCCCATTTTATTACCGATAAGACCTATCGCAACCAGGTACATGCCGATTTCGAGGCACGGAAAATCTTGGCGCAGGGTAGGGCAGAGGCCCTCTTTGCGGGTATGGACACCCTGAGCCGTCGCGACCGTGAGGCTTTGGAGTTCCTCTACGCCTACATGCCCTATAGCGACCTCGCCGACTATGATGGTGCTTTCTATCTGCAACAGGTGCAGACCGCCTTTGCCGCCCGCGACACTTTCAGTTGGGGCAATACCATCCCCGAGGACATTTTCCGCCATTTCGTGCTGGTGTATCGTGTCAATAATGAAAATCTCGACACCGCCCGCATCTATATGTTCAACGAGTTGAAGGATCGTGTGCGCAACCTCACCATGGAACAGGCCGCCCTGGAGGTCAACCACTGGTGCCACGAACATGTGGCCTACCGTGCCGCCGATGTGCGTACCAGCGCCCCCCTGGCCACCATGCGCACATCCTTGGGTCGTTGTGGCGAGGAGAGCACCTTTGCCGTCACGGCGCTCCGTGCCGTGGGCATCCCTGCCCGCCAGTGCTACACCCCTCGTTGGGCCCATTGCGACGACAACCATGCCTGGGTCGAGGTGTGGGTCGATGGCGGGTGGAAACACCTCGGTGCCTGTGAGCCCGACCCCGAATTGGATATGGGCTGGTTCGACGTCCCCTCCACCCGTTGCCTGATGGTACATAGCAAAGCCTTTGGCCGTTATCATGGCGACGAGGAGGTGGTGCAGCAGACCGCGCTCTATAGCGAACTGAACCTGCTCAGCCATTATGCCCCTACCCGCAAGGTCACCGTCACCGTGTGCGACATGCAGGGCCAACCCCTCGAAGGGGCACAGGTCAAGTTCAAGATGTATAACTACGCCGAATACTACACCCTCGCCACCTATCCTGCCGATGCCAAGGGCCAGGCCTCTCTCACCACAGGTCTGGGCGATCTGCTGGTGTGGGCCTCCGACGGCAAACATTATAATTACTGCAAAATGGATGTCCGACAAAGCGACACCCTCACCCTCTATCTCAGTCGTGAGGCGGGTGTGGAATATGTCGACAATCTCGACATCGTGCCTCCCGTGGCAGGCGTGGCCAAGGTGACTCCTTCGCCCGAAGCTGTGGAGGAAAATGCCCGCCGTTTTGCCTACGAGGATTCGCTGCGCAACGCCTACACCGCCACCTTCCCCACCGAGGACAACTACCGCCAGCTCCTGCCCAAAGACTGGTGCTGGAGCCAAGACCTTTTCTCAGATGCTCAGGTATGGGAGATTGTGCAGAAGTCGGAGGGCAACTATGCCGAGATGGCAAAATTCTTCGACGTATGGGGCGGTCCGGGAAGGGCCTTCGAGCATATCTACGACTACCTCAAGTCCTATTCCGACAAAGACCTCCGCGACATCACCGCCGAGGTGCTGGAGGCGCACATGACGGGGTTTGATTGGAAAGACCGCGCACAAGGCACAGGCTACGAGCCCTATACCTACGACGTCTATAAGCAGGGCATCCTTCCTGCCCGCATCAGCAACGAACTGGTGCGCGCTTGGCGCCAGCCTTTGAAGGAGGCCTTGAAAGATATTAAGAGCCACACAGAATTGAAGGAATGGACGATGCAGAACATCGCCGTGGACGACACCGGCAACTACTACAACTGTCCCATTTCGCCCATGGGGGTCTATCAGTTGAGACACGCCGACGCCCACAGCCGCGACATCTTCTACGTTGCTGCCTGCCGCTCGTTGAACATCCCCGCCTATCTCGACAACGCCACCAACATCATCTATGTGTGGGACAACGAGGCTTGGCAGAAAGTCGACTTTGCCGCCTCGGCACCCCAGCCCATGGCCAAAGCCCTGCTCACCCTGACCTACAAGGGTAAGGACCCCGCCACGCCGATCTATTATCCCCACTTCACCTTGCAGAAGTTCGAGAACGGCGATTTCGTCACCTTCGACTTTGAGGACGACCCACGCATGGCCTCCTTCCCCGCCACCCTGCAGCTGGAGCCTGGCTATTACTGCCTCAGCACGGGCAGCCGCTACCCCGAGGGCGATGTGCTCAGCCGCATGGAGTTCTTCACCGTCAAGGAGGGACAGGCGGTAACCAAGGAGATCGTACTCCGCCCCCTGCTGCCCAAAGTCGCCGACAAACCCCTCGCCACACTCAATCCCGATATGGAGGTGATGGACGGGGTCACGCTGGCCGAATATGCCGGAGCCACGGGGTGCATCCTGGCTTTCATGGGCACCCATCGCGAGCCCGCCAAACATCTGGTCAAGGAGATGCTGGCGCTCAAAGAGGAATATGCCCGTTGGGGCGGCATGACCTTTGTCGTCACCACCGACCCCGCCAACAAAGATTTGCGTCAGCTGCGTAACATCGACATCGTGGGTATCGGAGCCAATGTCGACGACCCCTTGGAGAAAGCCGTGGCCCAAACCCTCAAACTCGACAAATACGAATACCCCTTAGTGGCTGTAGTAAACAAAGACGGCCAGATACGCTATCATAGCGACGGCTACAAAATAGGCCTGGCAGAAATACTGATTAGTGGAATTGAAAATTGAGAATTGAGAATTGAAAATTGGCTGCCGCACCACTCTTAACTCTTAATTCTTAACTCTTAACTGAAAATTGGCGGCAGCCAATTTTCAATTCACCTTATTTCCACCGCGCTGAAGGCATTTTCATAGTGCTCCAACCGATAGTCGGTGCCGGTCATCTTCACTGAAATGATGTCGAAACGCACCTCTTCTTGGCGTTGATGTTCAATAACGTATGCGTTGGCCATGCGTATATAGGCACGTTGCTTGTCGATAGTGACAAAATCTTCGGGGTTGCCATAGTCGGTGTTGCTGCGGGTCTTCACCTCCGCAAACACTATCAGCCCTTCTTTGTAGGCAATGATGTCAACCTCGTATTTTCCTTTGCGCCAATTGGTTTTAAGAATGGCAAAGCCTTGCTCCACCAAATGTTGCTGTGCCAGGGTCTCGCCCGTTCTGCCTGTGTCGTTATGTTCGGCCATGATGTGAAGAAATTTTTTTGCAAAAGTACACATATTATTTGTATTTTTGCAAAATGAAAGAAGAAATGCCCCACAAGAAGATATTGCGAGCACTGCTGAACCGAGCCCCGATGCTTCGTGTCGTGCTGTCGTTGATGGCGGGCATTCTTTTGGCCGAATATCTCCCAGCACCCCCTGTGCGGGTTTTGGCGGCGGGTGTGGGCGCCTGTTTTGTGTTGGAAATCGTCGCTGCCTTCTCCAAAAAGTTGGGGCGGCATATCTTTGCCCCTGTGCTGTGGCTTACGCTGATATTGACGGGGTGGCTCACCACCTCGCTGTGCACCCCCGCCGACCCTTTTGCCGAGCCTCCTGTCGAATGTGTCATGCTGTTCCGGTTGCAGGACACCCCTCGCAAGACCCCCAAATGCTACAAGGTCGAGGCCGAGGTCGAAGCCGTGCATGATTCCCTCGGTTGGCACACCGCCGAGGGGCGTATGATGCTGTATGTGCGGCAGGATAGTGCCGCGACCCATCTGGCCTTCGGCAGCCGCATCATTGCCCGTGGCACACCCCAGGTGCCCTCCAACTCGCTTTCCCATTCCGGCTTTGATTATCAAAAATATCTTCGCCGCAAAGGCATTTTGTGGCAGTGCTTTGTCGATACTGCACAATGGAAAACGGTTGTTGCCAAAAATACTTTTTCGTTGCGAGGGTGGAGCAAACAATTGCAACAACGCTTGGTGCTACGTATCCGTAGTTGCCGTCTGACCCCTTCACAACAAGGCATAGCCGAAGCGTTGCTCTTGGGGTGGCGCGACGATGTGGACGAGCCCACACAGCAGCATTTCCGCGATGCGGGCATCACCCACCTCCTCTGTGTCTCCGGACTTCATGTCGGCATTGTGGCATGGATCGTGGGGGCTCTGTTGTTCTTCCTGGGCAGCCTTCGCTGGCAACGTATGGTGAAAGGCTTGGTGCAGATACTTGCGGTGTGGTTCTTTGTGCTCCTCACCGGCTTGGCACCCTCCACCATGCGTGCCGGCATCATGTTCTCCATGCTGATAGTGGGCAAAATGTTTTCGCAGCGCCCCAACCTTGTCAACAACCTTGCCACCTCCGCCTTCCTGCTGCTTTGTTTCCGTCCCATGCTGCTTTTCGATGTCGGTTTCCAACTCTCCTACGCTGCCGTATTGGGCATCGGTGCCTTCTACGACCCGCTATGCGAACTGATACCCTTTGAGAATATCCCCTTTAAATGGAATCCAATGCATAGGTTATGGCAACTGATCTGCCTCTCCACATCGGCACAATTGGGCACACTGCCCTTGGTGCTGTATCATTTTCATCAATTCCCCACCTATTTTTTGATAGCCAACGTAACCATAGTGCCTTTGGCGGGATTGTTGTTGGGCACCGTCTTGCTGATGGTGCTGAGTATGGGGTGGCCGTGGTTGTGCGAAGGTGTTACCTGGCTGCTGCGGTGTGAGCTGACAATTACTGACAACCTCACCGCCTGGGTCGGTTCGCTGCCCCACGCAGTCCTCGCTGTCCCATCCTTCGACCTCCCCCGATCCATTCTCACCACCGTGGCGTTGCTATTGATAGCCCTCATGTTCCGCTGGGGGTACCCATCAAACGATTGATTTAAGTAACGGTAAAAAAATAACATGATACAATGCTATTGTACAAATGAGGCAGTTTTGTTTTCAACAAAAACGACAATATCGTTACAACTTATTTTTTAATCGTTACTTACCGGAAGAGAACCCGCAAAAAAACGAAAAAGAACGAAGAAATGTTAAATGTGAGTAAAGGTTATTGGTTATCGGTTATTGGTTATCGTTGGGCGGGGCCCTTTTGAATTGAGAATTGAAAATTGGCTGCCGCAGGTTCTGGCTGGAAGCCAGTATTCGAGTACCCCCGTACGA
>JAZUIX010000049.1:0-49293 GCA_045642445.1 Bacteroidales bacterium
CTGCTCAGCGAGTAGTTATATTAAATTGACGAGTAGGTTTGTTGTGTTATTTTTACTTTGATTGCAGACCTTCGACTATTCACTCAGAAAGATGAAAAAATGAATATAATGAAATTATCACAATATGCTATGACAAGAAAAGGTATTTGTTTAATCGCCTTATTCGTCATCAGTGTCTTGCTTCCTGCTGCTATTCAGGCACAGGACTTCATCTTCCGAAAAGACGGGACAAAACAGAAGGTGAAAATTGTTGAGATTGATACTAATGGCGTTTTCTATAAAAAATGGATGAATCAATATGGCTCGACCTTGGTGGCAAGTTGGCAAAATATTGATTCTGCAATATATGCTGATGGACGTGTTGCGGTGTTGGCTGGAAATGGGCAAATAGGGGTACATGAACCCGTATCTATTCCTACGAGGGAGAATAATGCACAAGTGGAGAATAATGTTCGGGAGGCAGCCCCGATTGAAACAAGCCCACAAACAGCTCAAACCGAGTCTGAGGTTCCCGAACCTCAGACTCATCCTGTAAAAGTTGCCACGCCTGCCCCTCCTGCCATAACCACCCCCGATAAGACGAAATCGGAAGTTGCTGAAACAAATAAAGAAAAAGATCCGTCATTATACCTTGGGGTGAGTTATTTGTTTATAAAAGACAATTTTTCAATGAAATTTGATTGTAGCCTCATTTCATTTACATTTGGACATAGCTCTTTTGAGGGAAAAGACTTTGAAACCAGTGCAACCTCTTTGATAACTGCTATTGAATGGAATAAGGCATACAAATTTACACCGAATGGGGTGCTATGGTTCTCTCCTGGCATAGGTATTGGTTATGGCTGGATCTTATCGTCAACCACATATCAACACAAAACAACGTCAGAGACATATTCTCTGTTTGCTGCCCATGTGCATCCAAAAATTGGTGTAGGAGTTGTCACGTTAGGAGTTCTTTATTCGTTTGATGACTTTAATTTCTTGCCGTTGAAAGATGCAACTGTTTTCACATTGGGATTAGCAATAGCATTCTGACACTCAATTTAGATACAGTGACAGCCCTCTGTTTTCAACAGTTTCGGTGAGAACTGACAGCCAATGAGCGGAGCAAAAAAAGTAAAAAAAAATGTTTCAAATGAGAAAAAATGTGTAAATTTGCAACATGAAAAAAGTTATAAAAGTGAGAACATTAAGAATAAAATCCTCTTATTCCAATGACCATCTAACAACAAAAAAAATGAAAAAATCCAATCTTTGTATTATTATTCTCGGTGCAGTATGGTGCATCCTTCTATGCAGCATGGCTTTACCGAGTTCTGTATCGGATGACAAGCCGATTCCTTCCTTACAACCGTCATCGGGTTTTGTCGCCTCTTACGACTTCCTTCCCACCCAGAACCGTCATCAGACGCAATCTCTTTCGAACAATATCGACCGCATCAACCAGGTGCAAAACCTGTCGTCGGGTTCTTCTACCAGCACCTCACTATGGCAATTGGCACTTTTCTGCACAGGTTCGGGATCCGGACAGACCTTTTTCTACGATGATCCCTACTACGACGTCTGTGGCACGAGCGAATATTTCCCCGACCAATCGCTGCTCTACTATGCGTTCGTTCCCGACCAGGGCAGCCAACTCACCCATCTCTATGTGAACAACGTCGACCGCATCAACCAGGTGCAGCACCTCTCTTCAGGTTCCTCCAGCAGTTATTCGCTTTGGAGCTTCGTGCTAACTAACGATGTGCTCGTCAACCCCGTGTTCGACCAATCTTCGTCACCCTCCACCTATGCCATCAACATCACCCCCAACTTCCCTACCCGAGGCTACACTTCAGGATCAGGCATATACAACTATCTCGACACTGTCACAGCTCAAGCCACTCCCTACGTCGGCTTCTACTTTGCAGGATGGAGCAATGGCATAAATGACAACCCCTACACTTTTGCTGCCACCCAAGACCTCGATCTGCAGGCCATCTTTCTCCTTAATGTCGGCATCAATCAAGTTGATGAACAGGAGTTCTCGGTAACCACCTCTGGTCTCAAAATCACGGTTGGCAACGTTCAGCATCACCCTGTACGCATTTATGACATCCGAGGGTGTCTGATTTTCTCCGAGACTCAGACGGGAGAAAGTGTATCAGTGGATGTGCCCGAGGGCGGCATCTACATAGTGATGGTGGAAGGACAGCCCACCCGAAAAGTACTTGTGCACTAACAGATGAACCTGGTCTTTGCCTTCCTGCTGATGCTTGCCTCGCTGGCGTTCGACCCATTGCTGGTTGATGCCTCCAATGTGGTTCGCTTCGTATTCGCAGCATCAGGAGTGTTGGTGGCTTCCATCGATGCATTCCGCCACAAAGCCAAACTTTCTTTACATTTCGGAGAGGTGGCTTTGTTGCTTTTTGTGCTACTTCTTTCTCTTTCCGCCCTGTGGGCTCCAAATACACAAGAAGCGCTGTATGAGACTTCCCGCTGGATTGTGGCAGCGCTACTGTTGATCATCGCCTCTCGGCTATTCCGTACACATCAGGTGCGCTCTGTGATACTATTGTCGCGTATTTCGGGCATCGTATTCCTCATAGGGGTCGCGGCTGCTTTAGTACAGATATTCTCGGCAGGCGACATGCAGTGGAGCAGCCGCTACTGTGTCACCTCGCTGTTCACTCACAAAGGCACTTTCTGCTGCATGATCCTGCTACTCTCAGCATTCCCGCTGATGCGTTTGTGTCTGCCTATCCGTCGTGGTCGCTGGATCTACATTCTCCTTCTCATAGCGGCTCTCGGGTTTTTGCTTTTCCTGCAGTCGCGTGCAGCACTGGTGGGTTTGGCAACAGCAATCCTCTCTGGCATCCTATTTCGGCTGCTGAAACAAATACGCTTGGGACGCTTATCCAAAGTCACGGCAATAGTGTTGCTGTCACTCGTGATGAGTGGCACCATCATCGGTGGAAGTTTCTGGATTGCCCAGCATACCACCGATGTGGACCAACACGCCTCTGGGCTGCACACCAATGCTTCAATCGCGGAACGGCAAACGTTGTGGAGCATGACCTTCCGCATGGTGCAACAACACCCCCTGCAGGGATGCGGTGCGGGCAACTGGAAAGTGTGCCACGCTGGGGCTTCGGTGCGCGATGTATTCTCGCTCGATGTGCTCGACTTCTCCTTTGTTCGTCCTCACAATGACTATCTGCGAATACTCTCTGAGACGGGAATAATAGGTTTTCTGCTCCTGATGACGGCATTATCGGCACTTTTCGTAACCGTCATCTCGGCTCTTTTGGGTAAGAGTGGACGATTGGTCCGTACAGGAGCCTCCATCCTGATGGGAATCTGTGCCTTTGCCTTCTTCGATTTTCCTATAGATCGTACAGAAACTCTTTGCTGGACAATGTTGCTTGCTGGATTTGTCGGATCCTGTTGCAACACCCGTTCCCGCATCGTTCTTCCTCACGGGACTTGGATGATCTTTGCGCTGATGGCAGCAGGTGCCGTAATATTCGGCATGGGTCGATGGCAGAGTGAAAGGCAGGAACGGCCTATACGCGAGGCTATCCACAACAGCTGTTGGACAAAGGTTGAATCACTCTGCGACAAGGCGCTCAACGGTTTTGCCACTCTCACTCCTGCGGGCATCCCCTACGCCTATTATCAAGGCATGGCTCAGGAATACCTCGGCAAATCTCCTTTGGCAACCTTCCGCAAGGCTCATGCCAACGCACCCTTCAACCGACAAGTACTTTGCGACCTCGGTCGACTGGAATACACACAGTGCCACGACACTACGACCTCTCTCGCTCTGCTTCGTCAAGCCATCTGGATCAGCCCCTCCTATAGTTATGCTTATTTCAACATGGCTCAGATACTCATGCTCGAAGGCCGCCACGATGAAGCATCTGACCTACTCATCTCTTTCGATCTGGAAGGGAAACAGCAACGCATCGACCAACTCATCTGGCAGTATCACCAAGGCGAAGAAGTGCAATACTATCAACAAGAATTGGTGCCTGCCGAACGTGCCATGCGCGACCAGATGCTCTCTCAAATCCAAAATTAGTGACACTCGGTTAATGCGGATTTTTACTTGTCGTCGGATTCTTAGAGCAAGGGGAGAACAGAGTTTCCCAGATGTGACAAATCCGCTGGTTTTCCAGATTTTAACGTCAAAACAAAGTCTGTTTTATCATACATTTACTAATCCTTCAGACAGCCGATGGGGACAATCCAGATGCCATCGTCACGCTTGAAGGCATATTTGCCAACTGCCGTCAAAACCATCATGAACGAAGGCTCTTTCATTCGGTCGGTATCTATTTTTGAGGCCAGTTTCTTTAACGATTTAGCACCTTCTTCTATCAGTGTTTCGCCACCTAACTTTATTTCCATCAAGCCGTAAGAACCATTACGCAGATGCATAACCGCATCACATTCCAGACCATCTTTGTCTCTGTAGTGGTACACCTCTCCATCAAGCGCCTGAGCATATACACGAAGGTCGCGCATACACAAAGTCTCAAAAAACAGCCCGAAGGTGTTCAAGTCGTTCATCAGGTCTTTCGGTCCTATTCCAAGTGCCGCAACGGCAATCGAAGGATCGGTAAAATATCGTGTGTCACTTGTCCTTATGGCGGTCTTCGACCTCAGATTTGGATTCCACGATTTGCAGTCTTCAATCACATAGATACTTTTCAAGGCCTGTATATAACTATAGATTGTCCTGTCGTTCAACGTGTCGTTGTCGTTCATTTTCATGTCCTGGCAAATAGAACTGAGGGAGGCCTGACTTCCCTGGTTTCGTGCATACGACCGCAAAAGCAGTTTGGTGCGTTCCGGATTTCTTTCTATTCCGTCAGGCACCTTCACATCAACGTTCACCACTGTGTCGTAATAATCAAAAGCTCTGCCCAAAGCTATCCTGCGACTTTGGCACACAGCCCTCGGCCATCCGCCACGACAAGTCAGCCAAGCAATATCACTAAGTTCCAGATTATTCGTACCAATCATTTTCTCATCACCCGAAAAAATCCTTCCAAGGCTTATCGCGCCATTCGATTCTCCCGATTCCCACAGCGACATGGTGCGCATTTTCAATCGCGCTATCCTTCCCGCCCCTGAATGGTAAATCTTAGCAGTATCTTCGTCAGACAAAGGAGATGCGGAGCCTGTCAAAATGAATTGTCCATCCTCGTCCCTATGGTCAACTGCAAACCGAACTGCATCCCATAATTCTGGTGCAATCTGCCATTCATCTATCAGTCTTGGGGTCTCGCCTTGTAGCAACTTTTCGGGGTCTATTTCTGCCATTTTTAAGTTGGCATTTCTGTCTTTTGGATTGTCCATATACAGAACACTGCCAGCAAGATGCTCCGAGGTCGTTGTTTTGCCACACCATTTTGCACCTTCAACCAATACTGCACCTATTCCTTGCAACTTATCATACAGCAGTTTATCTACTATTCTTTCTCTGTATTCTTTCATGACATTACCATTGTTTTTCGGCTGCAAAGATACGATTATTTTTCGAATTTACGAAGGTTTTTGCAAAATTTTTGGTCAATTTGGCGGATTTTCTTTGGTCAATTTGGCGGATTTCTTTTGGTCAATTTGGCGAGTTTTCTTTGGTCAATTTGGCGGATTTTCAATATTAAATAGATAAACCAACAAAAAGAGCTACCAAATCTTTTCGGTGCAGAAAAAATATTGCCATGTTCAAAAAAAACGTATTTTTGCAGTATGAAACATTTGGATGAAAATAATCAGAACGAAAACCAAGTATCTGAGGCCGAGTTTGTTTACAACTCATCAAGAGAAGAGAATGTCTATGTCGGGATTTCTTCGCCCATACCTCAAGGCTGCATCTCTTTCGAGGAGTTCGCGGATATTTTTGCCCAAAAGTTGAACGACTGTTATGCAAATTTATAAAAAAGTAAGTATTGCCAAGAACACGAATACCCCGAATTAACCGAATTTATAGCCATCAAAAAAAAAGAGCCACCGAAGTTTCGGCGGCCCTTTTTATTATGGTAACGTCAAATACTATTTGAGACGTTTGAACTGGCAGGTGAAGTGGCGCATCAGTTCGGCTTCCCAGGTAATCTCCAAACCGCGTTTGATGCTGTCGCGACGGTCGTAGACATTCTTCAGCGAAGCGGCGATGACATCCATGTGGTTGTCGGTGTAGACACGGCGAGGGATGCAGAGGCGGACGAAGTCCAAACCGCCGAAACGGTTCTCGCGGGTCACGGGGTCGCGGTCGGCCAACACATAACCAATCTCGCAGGCGCGGATACCGCTTTCGAGATACAGCTCGCAAGTCAGGGTCTGAGCGGGGAACTCCTCCTTAGGAATCTGGGTGAGCACCTTGTCGGCATCGACGAAGATGGCGTGGCCACCGGCAGGACGCTGGTAGGGGATGCCGTATTCATCGAGTTTCTTGGCCAAGTAAGCCACCTGGTGGATACGGGTCTCAATCATGTCGAACTCGCAGTTCTCCTGCAAACCGACGGCGAGGGCATCCATATCGCGGCCATTCATACCGCCGTAGGTCAGGAAACCTTCGAAGGGGATGCAGAAACGCTTGGCACCTTCGTACCACTCCTCCTTGCGGGTGGCAATGAAACCGCCCATATTCACGAGACCGTCCTTCTTGGCGCTCATGGTCATGCTGTCGGCATAGCTGAACATCTCCTTGGCAATCTCGCGGATAGTCTTGTTCTCATAACCCTTCTCGCGGGTCTTGATGAAATAAGCGTTCTCGACAAAGCGGGCGCTGTCCATATTCACGGGCACACCGTATTTGTGGCAGAGTTCGCAAGTCTCGCGGATATTCTGCATGCTCACAGGCTGGCCGCCCACGGTGTTGTTGGTCACGGTGAGAACCATGAAAGGCACATTGCCCTTGTTCTCCTTGAGCACCTTCTCGAGTTTATCGAGACCCACATTGCCCTTGAAAGGCACCTCCAACTGGGTGTCGTGAGCCTCATCGCAGGTCACGTCGATAGCGAAAGCCTTACGGCTCTCGATATGGCCCTTAGTAGTGTCGAAATGGGCGTTGCCAGGGATCACCATGCCGGGCTTTACCAGATAGCTGAAAAGCACGTTCTCAGCAGCGCGGCCCTGGTGGGTAGGAATCACGAAGGGGAAACCGGTGATGTCGGTCACAGTATCCTTAAAGTGGAAGAAACTGCGGGCGCCGGCATAGCTCTCGTCGCCCATCATCATAGCGCTCCACTGTCTGTCGGACATAGCGCCGGTGCCGGAGTCGGTGCAGAGGTCGATATAGACCTGCTCGCTCTTCAGCATAAAGATGTTGTTGTGTGCTTCCTCAAGCCATTTCTCGCGTTCCTCGCGGGTAGACTTTTTGATAGGTTCGATCATTTTGATCTTCCAAGCTTCTGCAAACGGAATTTCCATAATATTTAAATTTTAATAAGATTATTATAATAAAAAAAACTCTAAATTGTGTCGCCTTATTTTTTGTAAGGAATCACGGCCTTCCTTTCGGTCGGGGGAATTGATTTTAAAAGACATTTGGGAGGAAAACACCTTATTAATCAGCAGTGCGAGGGGCATGCCGAGGTGTTTGCGGACGAAGCGGACTTCGTCCTACATACAGTCGTAGACATCACGTTTCTTGATATTCAAGAATAGGAAACGGGCGTTGATATGATGAAAAGTTGCTATCATAAAATCGACTGCAAAATTACGCAATTTTTTCCAAACCACCAAATTTTATCCCGAGTTTAACAAAATTATTTGTTCTTCACCAGCCGAACAGAACAGCCGTAATGACGTTCCGTTCCTTGAACTTGAATACTTGTACTATTGAAATAAACTGAATAAGCATTATTCCCATCATATACTGTAGATGCCCAGTAAAATCCTTCTGAATTAATCGAATAGAGGGTTGTTCCACTTCGAGAACCTGCAGCTGGCAAAAACAACGCTCCATACCGCTCCATTTTTTCCCATTCATCACCAGAATATGTATTATTATTATTCAAATTGAAGGAACATCCTTCGGGCAATATCCAATAATCGGGAAGTATCACAATACCTTTGACAGTATCAACAGTGGCATGAGCAACAGAATGATTTGACAAAAGATAACTCCATTCCGCATCCGTAGGAGTACGCCAACCATCCCCAATATGTTTACCCCAATCGTATTCTGGTGTAATATTATTAGAAGCTCCATTGTTAATGCCATAATCTGAATTTGTTGTTGATGTTTCCGTTGGTTTGGGACTAATTGTAGGAAAATCTGTTGTTCCCCAACCAAAAAGGTCAATCTGTCTATTATAAGTGTCACTTATTCCTCTATTATTATAACCTCGAATTAGATATTGGGTGGTTGCTATACTCCAATGATTATCATTTGCTCTATATTGCAAATTCCCCTTCGAGAAAAAAACTTTCGTAGTTGTGCCCATACTAAAGTATTCACACAAAGCATTGGTAGGGGCAGTGATGTCATCAGCTGCTGATAATTCAAACGTGGGAATTGAAACAGGACCACACCACCCACTGGATAAAGAGGCAGCTTGGCTCTGGGATACCGTGTGACGATATCTATTCGTATTGGTTTTCACCGTTAGTGTAACTTTCAGCTGCTTGCTGTCAATCGGCGGAACAACAATATAAAACACCGTTCCACTAACCCCTTCACCACAATCCAAACGGACGTAAGGATAGGTATTACCCGAAGAAAAAGCAAATGTAGGTGTCTCGCCTGTGAACGTAACCTGGCCTTCACCGCTTAAAGGGGTGGCGCCGTCAACAGTAGTGATGTCTATATACTGCACAGTCATACCCGTTATTGCCGGCACCTCCACCTTCAATAATGAGCAGACATGTCCAAACGAAAGACAGTTGTTTCCCCTTGCGGCCATCAGAGGATGAATGACCTGTTTGCCATTCTCCACTTGATAGGTCTGCACCCGAGGTAACTCAACATTGTAAACCCCGTTAGCATAATTATTCATAGCCGAAGCGGGATACAACGCATAAAGCGTTTCATCCTCAATATCTACTGATACACTTGAATTTTCAATAGCATACACTCCTCCCTGCACCGCAATTCCATCCCCCTCGCTCCAATTCAAGCTGTAACCATCAATAACCAACTTGCCGCCGTTGAAAGGGGCCATCTCCACACTCACCTTCCGCACACCCTCCTTCTCACAACCATAAAAAAACACCAGCACCAGAGATGCCAAAACTAATGTAAATATTATTCTCTTCATTGTCGAATCTCCCTATTATTCAAAACTATTACACCATCCATTGCTCTGTCCTGCCTCTTGGTAAGATTGCAGGCTTTGCGGAGCGTACAATTCCAAATTACGCAAGTTTTGGTCAGAGCCAAAATACCCTGCTTCCACTTTAAACTCCACAACTTTCAGTCGCGGAGAAACATACATTTTCTTTTCCATAATATATATTATTCATTAATTATTGTTACGTACCAGGGCGTCGGTGGCGAAGAGGTCGTCGAGGGAGGGGTTGGCGATGAAGGGGGCGGTGGCCATCTGCTGCTCTACGAAGTCGGCTATCTGCAAGAAGGTGATCTTGCCGTCGATGAAGCGCTGCACGGCGACTTCGTTGGCGGCATTCATGATGCAGGGCATGTTGCCGCCTCGCGCTATGGCCTGATAGGCCAACGCAAGACAACGGAAGGTGTCGGTGTCGGGGTCTTCGAAGGTCAGCGAGGGGTAGCGGTGCCAATCCAATCGCGGAAGGTGGCTCTCGATACGGTCGGGGAAACTGAAGGCGTACTGTATGGGGGTCTCCATGGTGGGCACGCCCAGCTGCGCTTTGATGCTGCCGTCGACATACTGCACCATGCTGTGCACCACGCTCTGCGGATGCACCAGGACCTGTATGCGCTCGGCAGGGACGTCAAAGAGCCACCGTGCTTCGATGACTTCGAGTCCTTTGTTCATGAGCGAGGCGGAGTCGATGGTGACTTTGCGCCCCATGCTCCAGTTGGGGTGCTTGAGGGCGTCGGCCAGGGTGACGTGTTCGAGCTGCTGGCGGGTGTAGCCGCGGAAGGGGCCGCCGGAAGCGGTGAGGAGGATGCGGTCGACGTCGCCCCGTTCGCCCACAAGGCTCTGGAAGATGGCGGAGTGCTCGGAATCGACAGGGAGGATGGGGACCCGGTGCTGCGCGGCTGCTGCGGTGACGAGGGCTCCCGCCACGACCATGGTCTCCTTGTTGGCCAGGGCGATGACTTTGCCGTGCTCTATGGCCCGCATGACGGGGCGCAGCCCCGCGAAGCCTACGATGGAGGCCAGCACGAGGTCGATGGTGGACATCTCCATGAGGTCGGCCACGGAGGCGGCACCGGCAAAGACTTTGATGTCGTGAGGGGCCAAAGCGTCCTGCACTTTGGCATACTGGCTTTCGTCGGCTATGGCTACGGCGTTGGGTGCGAATTCCAAGGCCTGCCGGATGAGCAGGTCGGCATTGCTGCCGGCACAGAGCACTTCGACAGCAAAGAGGTCGCGGTGACGACGGATGACATTGAGGGCTTGTGTTCCGATGGAGCCCGTGGAACCGAGTATGGCGATATGTTTCATTTTTTCTTCTTCTTGGATTTTTTGAGGTCTGTTTTTGTTTTGTCTATCTCGAGCCGCAACAGGGAGTCGGCTTTAGAATGTCGGTAGGGTATTGCCGCCGTGTCGTGGGGCAATTCGGAGGGGTCGGGGGCTGCCAGGGATTTGCCGCTGATGATGTTTTTGATGTCGTTGATCTGCCGGTTCTGATAGTAGATGACCCGTTCCATGGAGTCGATGGCATAGCTGTTTTGAAGGCTCTGCTCTACGATTTCGGGACTTACATAGCCGGGGATGATCTCGCGCATGGGGGTGTAGGCCAACACGAGGACGGCGACGATGAAGATGACTATGACCGAGGTGCCGAGGGCCACGATGATGTTGGTGCCGGTAAGCTCCATGGCGAAACGCTCCTTGAGGGTGTGGGTGTCGAGGACGGAGAGGCGGTGGCGGTGCTGGAGGTTGTCGGAGAACTCCGACCACCAGTCAGAAAGGCGCAGCCAAATGGCTGCGCCTTTCTCTCGTATGGTTGTTATAATGTCGTGCCAACTCATCACTTAGAAGAACTTGTTGCGTTGGTCGACAATCTTGGCGTTGTCGGTGAGGGCGGTCTGGATATAGCGGAGCTTCATCATATATTTCTGCTGCTGCTGACCACGGACAGCCTCGGCGGCAGTGGCGTTGGGGTTGTCGTACTGGTTGTTGACCTGGAACATATAGACACCGTTGGCGCCGACGACGGGGCCGACGAGGGTGTTGGCCTCGGCGGTGACGACGGCGGCCTGCAGCTTGGGCTCCATACCGTAGGCACCCATGTGGTAGCCGTTGAAGGAGATGCTGTCGAGGGTGTCGACGGAGACGTTGAGTTTGGCGGCGATGGAGGAAAGGTTGCTGCCGGCTTTCTTGGCCTCTTCAAGACGGGCACTCAGGATTTCGCCCATCTTCTCGACACGCACCTGGCTCTCGATGTTGGGACGCACCTGCTCGAGGGTGGCGTAGCCTTGCTTGTAGATGTCCTTGAGGGCGACAACGACATACTGGTCGTCGGCTTCGAACACCTGGTCGGCCACGGCGCCCATCTCGGTCTTCTCGTTGTAGGCCCACTGGACGATGCTGCGGGCGTTGGCGATGTTGTTGAGATTGTAGGACATGGCGTTGACCATGGCGTTGCGCACCTGGAGGTTCTCGGCCTGTGCGGCAGCGGTCATCTCGGCAGCGGTGCGGTTGTTGCCGGCAAACTTGTTGGCCTCGGCGAAGATGGCGCGGTTGGTGGCGTCGGAGGCGTTGATGCCGCGGGCGATGACGGCCACACGGTATTTCTTATGCATGGCGGTCTTGCCGGTGACTTTGACGACGAAGTAGCCAATCTCGTTGGGGTGACGCACCACGAAGACGCTGCCTTCGGGGTTCTCGACCAGCTGTTCGTTGAGGAAGCCGTAGCTGCCATCAAGTTGCCACTCCATGTCGCCGTTGTTCTGGGCCTTCTGGGGGTCGTCGGAATATTTCTGCACGGCCTCTTCGAAGCTCATACCGCCTTTGACGAGGGCGAGGACGCTGTCGGCAAGGGCTTTGGCCTGGTCGTCGCTGCGGGTGATGTCGCCACCGACCATGCTGTTGAAGATGTAGATGGAGCTGGCACGGAGGCTGTCGGGACGGTTGGCCACCTTGAGCACTTTGGCCATCTGCCACTCGTTGCCCACCACGCGGGGGCTGATGAAGCTGCCTTCACCGGCGGCCATGATGGCGGAATCCATGGGGGAGGCAAAAGCGGAAGCCTGCATGTAGGTGCTGTCGTAGCTGCGGTCGGACTCGGCATTGACGAAGAAAATCAGGTCGTCGGCCGGCTCCTGCTGGAACTGTGCCCAGGTCTCTTCCACGCTGGCCTGGATGTCGGCCATATCTTTGGCAGTGGGGACGATGGGGTAGACAATGTAGTCGAGCATGCGGAGCTCCTCGGGGACGCGGAACTCTTTCTGATGCTTGTTGTAATAATTCTTATAGTCCTCTTCGGTGAGGGTGATCTCCTCGGGGGCGACGGACTGATAGCTGAGGCACACGCTGTTGGCATCGGACATCTTGCTGTCGAGGGCGGCAATCTGCTTGGCGATGGCGTTGGGCATGTAGAAACCGCGGCTCAAGAGGTTGCTGTACTTCTGCTGTTTGCGGTCGGCCTTGACAAACTTCTCAAGGTCCATCCACTGCAGGCGCTGTGCGGTGTCGAGCTCGTCAAAATGGTCCACATAGTACTGCACAGCCTCGGTGTTGAAAACGCCGGTCTGGGGGTCGGTGAAACTTTGACGGATATAGGGGTGGATGAAGGTGCCGGCATACATGTCGTTCAACTCGGCAGGCGAGACGGTGAGACCGAGTTTTGCAAACTGCTCATCGGTGAGGGTTTCCATGACAAACTGCTGCCATACCTGTTCGCGGAGCTGGTTCTCCACCTCGGAAGGTATCTGAGCCACGTTCTGCTGACGCTTGTAATTCAACTCAGCCTCCTCAATAAGTTCGTTGAAGCGGTTGTAGGTGAGGGTAGTGCCATTGATGACGCCCACATCGGGAACATTGTTGTTGTTCTTGCTGAGGTCACCGATAATGAAAGCAATGATAGCGATACCGACGATGGCAACGGCTACCCACGAGTGTTTTCTGATTGTTCCTATAATTCCCATATTAGTATTTTTGTTTATTGTTTTCTATAAATATATATTACTTTTAAGGGTGCAAAGTTACAAAGAAATTTTAGTGTAATGAAACTTTTTGTGAAAAAAATCTTTCCAGCAATAATAAACAATGTGAATATCAGATTATTATATAATTACTTTTGACATCTGATTTTCAAACTTTCAAAACAAAAAAAGGGCAAAACTATGACCTGCGGTCACGAAAAAGGACCTGCGGTCACGAAGAACGAAAAACGAAAAACGAAGATTGGTGAATGGTGAATAGTGACTGGTGAATTGAGGTAAAGGTTATTGGTTATCGGTTATTGGTTATCGATTTGTAAAGGTTATTGGTTTTTGAATAATACGAGGTACTTATTGATTCGGGAACCGTTCTTAACTCTTAACTCTCATAAAATCTTTCTATCTGGTCGAAGATGGGGAGTATCTGGTCGAGGGTGGTGGTGTTGACCATGGGAATGCGGAACTGCTTGAAGTCGCGCAGGCCTTTGAAATAGCCGCCGTAGTGTTTGCGCATCTCGAACATGGCGGTGTGCTCGCCCTTAAATTCTATGGCCGCCAAGAGGTGCCTGCGGCACACTTCGACACGTTCACGCACAGTAATTTCGCGTTCTGCCTCGCCCTGCAGCAGCCGCTGTGTCTGCTCAAAAATCCAAGGGTTGCCTATGGCTCCGCGACCGATGAGAATGCCGTCCACGCCGTAGCGACTGCGAGCCTCGAGGGCCTGCTGGGGGGTGACAATGTCGCCGTTGCCGAAGATGGGGATATGCATTCGGGGGTTGTTCTTGACTTGGCCGATGAGGGTCCAGTCGGCAGCGCCCTGATACATCTGGGTCTTGGTGCGTCCGTGGATGCTCAAGGCGGCGATGCCCACGTCTTGGAGTCGCTCGGCAAGGTCGACGATGGGTTTGTCGTCGGAGTCGTAGCCGAGGCGGGTCTTCACGGTGACAGGCAGATGGGCGTGGCGTACCAGCGCCTCGGTGATATGCAGCATCTTGGGGATGTCCTTGAGGATGCCGCTGCCGGCCCCTTTGCCCGCCACCTTGCGCACGGGGCAGCCCCAGTTGATGTCGATGAAGTCGGGCTCGCGCTGCTCCACAATCTCGAGACATTGGAGCAGTTCGGCCTCGTCGGCACCAAAAATCTGTATCCCTATGGGGTGCTGTTGGGGGGTGAAAATCATTTTGCGATAACTTTTTTCCGCTTCGCGGTTGAGGGCCTCGGAGGCGATGAACTCGGTGATGAGCAAATCGGCACCGAACTCCTTGCAGAGCTGGCGGAAGGGCATATCGGTGATGTCGTCCATCGGAGAAAGCCCAAGCACACAATATTTTCCGAAATTGAGCGTTTCCATAATAACGATGCAAAGATACAACTTTTTGAACAAAAAATGAAATTATGAGGAATAAAACACTTGTTTTGAACTATGTCGAATACGACTCTTTGGCCGATATGCCCGCCGCTGAGGCGGAGCTGATGTGGCATGCCATCGATGCCACGGCCACGGCCTACGCCCCCTACTCCAACTTCCATGTGGGAGCCGCCGTGAGGCTTGCCAATGGCACCATAATGACAGGCAGCAATCAGGAGAATATAGCCTATCCTTCAGGTCTTTGCGCGGAGCGTACCGCATTATTTTCTGCCTCGGCGGCCCACCCCGATGTGACGGTGGAAAGCCTTGCCATAGTGGGTCGTGACGCCGAAGGGGCTCTGGTCGAAGCCTCGCCTTGCGGGGCCTGCCGACAGGTGATGGCGGAATATGAGCATCGCTATGGCAATAAAATGGTGGTGCTGTGCTACCTCGCTGGCGGCAAGGTGCGCCGCATAGAAGGGGTGGACAGCCTGCTGCCCTTTGGCTTTGACGTGGAATTGTGAGCGGTGATCTGTGAATTGTGATCTGTGGACGGTTAAAAATGGGGCGATGGCCTCAGTTCACAGATCACAAATTCTCTCTATCTCTTTATAACTTTCTTGATGGCAGTGCCTATGGTGGTAGTGATACGCAACATGTAGCTGCCTTCGTTGTAGGCGGTGAGGTCGATCCAAGGCGAGGAGGAGGTCTGCAACACACGTCCTATAATGTCGAGCACTTCGACCTGGAGCAGCTCGGCTCCCTCGAGGGTGATGCTGACCTTGCCCTGCGTGGGGTTGGGATAGATGGTGAGGCCTTCGATATCGACCTCGGCAATGCCAACCTGGGTGATAATCAAATGAAGAGTGACCACACTGTCGCACCCCGCTATGGTTTGATAGGTATGGGTGTAGGTGCCGCTCTCGGTGTAGGTGTCGTCGTCCCAGGTATAGCTGCCTGCAGCGGTGTCGTAGATGTCGCAGGCGGTGCTGAGGTTGATAGTGAGGCAGAGGGTAGCCACGCTGTCGCAACCAGCGGCATTGGTGGTGTTGAACGTATAGATGCCCGATTCGGTGTATTCCACATCGTTCCAAGTATAGCTGTCGCAAGCCGAGAGCGTATCGCTGCCTGCGGTAGCGGGATTGACCACGAGATGGAGTTGGGAGATGCTGTCGCACCCCATGACACTCTGCAGGGTATCGTCGTAAATGCCGCTCTGCGTGTAGCTATGATCACCAAAGGTGTATTCCTCGCCCTCGCAGATGAAAGCATCGAGAGTGGATACTTGTGGCGGAGCCAAGGCGGCGGTGGCAGCAATAGCAACAGGACCGGTGACAGCTATCACCCCGCTGGAAGGCAAGGTGTTGCCATTGACGGTAAGGTTGGCGAACTGGTAACAGGGTTCGACCTGATAGCTGACAGAGAGGGTGTCGAAATGGCATACGGTCTGGTTGGTGGCGAGCTCAACCCTGTCGGAGTTGCGTACCGACACATTGATGCCGTCGCTCTGCTGAATGGTGAGCAGGTATTCGTTGGGTTCGAAATATGCGGTGAGGGTGATGTTCTCGTCGACGGTGAAAGAGTAGGAACTGTTGGTGGAACGGGTGATGCCGTTGGCTGTCCAGCGCACGAAATGGTAACCTGTGGCTGGGGTGGCGGTAACTGTGGCGATATTGCCACGGACAACATTGCCAGCTCCAGAGACGGTGCCTGCCGAGGCGGGATAGGCCAACAAGGCCACGGACATGACGGCGTTGCCAGAATTAGCATCGGCAGTATCTTTGGTTTCGAGGTTGCCAACATGGTCTTCGGCCAGACAAAGATAGCGGTATTCCTCGTCGGAGGCAGTGGCCACAAAGGCGGTGGTGCCAGCGGGATAGACACCATAGAGGCGGTAGGCTCCTTCGTTGACAGAGATATAGAGTTTGTACTGGTTCACACCGCAGCCATTGGCATCGTCGGTGCCCGAAAAATGGATAGAGTCGCCACCCGCAGCGGGAGTAACACTGAGGCTGCTGGTGGGAGCCACGGCATCAACGGTGTTGTGCCAAAGGTTGGTGGGGATGGGCGCATTGCGGTCGAAGACAATGGTGGCTTCGGCAGTGATGACATCGCCTGTGACACATTGGGCTGTTTTGGGAAGCACCGAGAAGGTGACAAAGCCTTCGCCCGAATGGAGAGAATCGTTGACAGGCAAGAAACCGTCGTGTACGCCCAGCGGGGGCAAACCGGTGGCGGGGTCGATGGATTGGAAGGTCCAGAACACTTCGTTGTTGACGACATCAAGACCTGCCACCACGTCGACATAGATGCCCATGGTGGAACGCATGTCAAGACGCTGCTGGTAACTGGAACGGTTGCCCTCGATGGTGAAGGTGTGGTTGCAAAAACCAAAGGTGCCTACGAGCACGGAGGCATAGTTCACCTTCTGGTGCAGGCGGTGGCGTATCTGCACCTTTTGAGCGGCAGCGGTGGCATGCACAGGGTCGTTCTCAAAATAAATGGTATAGACCAACCGCTGCGTGGCAGCCACCCAGTTGGAACTGTCGAGACGATTGGCGTTAAAGCCAGGAAGGCCCGTGATTTCGTTGGGGTCCGCCGACTCCTCGGCATCAAACGACACCGAGTCGAGTTGGTTTTCAACACGCTCCTTGTCCTTGTCTTCCTCCTGGGCACCCTGCGCACAAGTGTTGTTGGTTTGGGCATAGAGGCTGGCGGGAAGGAAAGTCATGGCTACCAGCCACATTACAAATATCAGTTTGCCAAATTTCATATTGTCAGTTTCTTATCGTTACTACATTAATTACAGGGTTTGGAATCCTTGTCGCCACGGCTGTTCCACCAATCCTGAATCTTGAAGGGAATTTCGTAGAGGCGGCCGAGATAATTCTTGCCAAAATCGGTGTTTTCCATCAAATATGACGTGATGCTGTAGAAGCCGAGACCAACACCCACTGCGGCGGCGGCAGCGGAAACGGCTGTTCCCGCGGCAGTATAAGCAGCGCCATAGCCCAATGCCTCAAGACTGGAAAGACCCATACCAATAAGACCCGTCACACCAGTGAAAGCACTTGCACAATCGAGATAATAACCTGCCATATTGCCGCTATTATAGTTGTCTATGGCCGATTCGGTGGCAAGCGCGACGGATATAGGGGTAAGAACCACACCGGCGACCGAACTGGCCGCCTCGAGGCGACTATACGCCTTGAAGGTTCCGAGGGTATTATTGATGGACATATTTCCAGAATTTATCGCATCTTCCATGCCCTGAACCGCCAACCCTGACATTACGTCGACCGCATCCAGAGTTGTCGAAACATCATCTCTAAGACTTCTACCCGTCGTCTCGCCCAATGCACCTGTAGGATCGGTGAAGAAGGTGGGACGATTGTCGACATAGGCGTAGAGGTTCATACAGTCGGCATAATAGAGAGGATCATATTGATGGAAGCGGCCCATCTCGGGGTTCATGGTGCGCAAACGATAGTGGTAGAGGCCGCTCTCACTGTCGTACTCACGACCCGTGTAGAGGCGGCTATTGGCTATGGCAGATTGAGCAAGAACGGTGTCTTGGGCATTGTAGATGGTGGGGCAGCCGAAGGGGTCGTAGTCGTAACGCTCTACCACGTTGCCAGCAGCATTAGTTACAGCCTTGACGGAACCCATACGGTCGGTATGGAAGAAATAGTTTTGATTGTTGCGTTTCATACGCACCACATCGTCGGCTCCCAAAGCACCATAGATGTAAGAAGCCATCAACTGGTTGGAAGCGTTACGTTCCTCAAGAATTTTGTTGCCATCATATATGTAGTTGGTGGTGCCAGCGGCAGTGGTCTTGGAGACACGGCGGTGGAAGGCATCGTAGGTGTAGGTGGCGGTGGCACCATTGTCGACCGACACAAGGAGGTTGTTCCAGTTATACTGGTAGGTGTGTATACCGTCGGAGATGAGGTTGCCGCAATTGTCATACTGCAAGGAGCGGCTATCAACGGATGTGTAGCCGTTGATGTTATTGGTGGCGTAGGTATGGGTGCCGGCATTGTCGGTATGGGTGGTGCGGTTGCCTAAGGCATCAAAAGCGTATTGGTTTTCGATAATAGGACTGGATATGGTTAAACTTTGGTCAAAAAGGCCCTGCTGGTAGCGGGTGAGACGGGAGAGATTGTCGTAGAGGTAACGCTCGCTGCGGGAAGTATTCTGGGCGTTGACAGTGGCCAAAAGGTTGTCGGTATTGTCGTAGAGGTAGGCCAAGCCGAGGATGTTGGTGCCGGTGGTTAGGCTATCCATACGGCTGTGGGCGTTGTAGTGGTATCGGGCTGCCACATTGTTGGCATAGAGTGCCGTGGCAAGCTGGTTGTTCTGGTTATATGTATAGGTGGACACAAGGGCATTATTCTCAACAATGGAGGCAAGGCGGTCGCGCAGATCATAATGCTCCACGATGACATTGCCCGAGGAATAAGTGAGGGTGTGGTTGTTGGAGTGAATGTCATAGTCATGATGCACGGTATTGGAAGTGCCACAACTTTCTGTGAGCATACGGTTGGCTGCATCGTAAGTGTAGGTGACCGTGAAATTGCCAGTGGAAGCACTGGTCACTAAGCCGTTGGCGTTGTAGATGAAATTCTCGCTCTCATTACCGCAGGTGCGCGACATGATCTTGCTGTTGTCGTAGTAGGCATAGTCAATCCAGCGGTCGGCCTCATCTTTTTCGCGGGCCAGCAGGCCGCGGTCGTTATAAAAGAACTGACGACTCCTGCCGTTGGGGAAAGTGATACGTGTGCGTATGCCGTTGAGATTGTACTGATAAGTGGTGGTCTGATTTTTTGCATCGGTCTCAGTGGCGAGGTTGCCCATGGCATCATAGGTGTAGGAAGTGGTATTGCCCAAAGCATCGGTGGTGGAGCTAAGGTTGCCGAGGAGGTCATAGACGTATGTGGTAATATGGTTGAGGGCATCAGTGTGGGTGAGCATATTGCCAGCCAAATCGTAAGTGTAAGAATCCACACTGCCGTTGTTATTTTGACTGATAAGACGGTTGAGGGCATCGTAGGTATAGGTCACAATGTTGCCTTCACCATCAATAACGCGGATAAGGTTGCCTACGGCATCGTAGGTATAGTTTTTGATAACACCCATCTGGTCGGAAACACGGGTTATGCGGTCAAGGCTGTCGTAAAGCACCGTAACCTCACGTCCCGATGGATGGATAGTGTTGCAAAGATTGCCCCTATTGTCATAGAAATAGTGCGTGGTATCACCCGTGGGAGTGACTGACATATACAGATTGTTGTTGCGGTCGTAGAGGTAGAGAGTGGTGTGGCCCAGAGGGTCGGTGACAGTAAGGGGTTTGCCCTGCTGGTTGTAGGTATAAGTGGTGACATGCATGGCAGGGTCTTGGTAGGTGCGGAGATTGCCTTCGGCATCGTATGTAATAGCATCCCATGGGGCACTGCCCTGTTTGCGGGCACTGATACGCCCAAGTTCGTCATACTGATAGTTGGAGGTGACACCCATGGGGTTGGTGGTCGCAATGAGGCCATTGATATCGTTATAATAGTAATGCGTGGTGCCCGTCAGAGGATTGGTGACAGCAGTAGGACTGCCAAATGCATTGTGGATATAGGAATAGGTGTGACCCAAAGCATCGGTGACAGAGGCAATGTTGCCGAAAGAGTCGTAGGTGTAATGGGTAGTGCTGTTGGGCAGAGGACCTGTGATGGTGGTGGGTTGTCCGTAGGCGTTGTTGATGATGTTCACCGTGTAGTTGAGCGGACCATGGATGGAGGTGAGGTTGCCATGCTGATCGTAAGAATAGGTAAACTGGCGACCCAGCTGGTCGGTATAGGATGTCTTGTTGGCAAAAGGCCCGTATGTATAGTACTGCGTGTGACCCGAAGCATCGGTGATGCTGAGGCAGTTGCCTTTGGCATCGTAGGTGAGATGCGTTTCGATGCCGTAACCATCACGTGTCATGACCACATTATTCTCACCATCGTAGAAATACTCGGTGGAATGACCGCAGCAGTTGCCTCGCTGACCGATAACACGACCATCTTCGTCCCAGACATAAGAGCTATACTGCTTGGTGCCGTCGTTTTTGCTTTGGTCAACCACGGTGGTGAGACGATTCTCCCAGTCGTAGCGTATCGACATATCGGTGACGGCTGTCTCAATACGGCTCACAGCTTTGAGCGAATTGTAACTTATCTTGGTGGTCTCACCTTTGGCATTAGTAATAGTTTTGAGTCGACGATGGTCATAATAGGTATAGTTTTCGGTCTGACCCATGGGATTGGTAACCCAGCACAGCTGACTATTGTTGTCGTAGTGGAACTGCCAATCATTTTGAGTGTGGGAAGGTTTGAAAGAAGTGAGGTGGCCGTCGGTCCATGTAAAGGTAACGCTATGACCAACATTGTTGCTCAAAGTATTCAGCTGTCCGGAGATGTAGGAAAAAATCAAGCTGTTGTTGTTTCTATCCACAATCTGCGTCACACAACAATGGGTGGTATCGAAAAATTTATACTTTACCCCTTGTGGTGTGGTGAGCACATAGCCACTATCTATCTTAACCAAGTCGAAGAACACACCGGATTTGCTGGGCACGTAGCGGTTGCCGAAACGGTCAAAATGGTCTTGGCGGCCATTGCCTTGAATGATGGTTACACCAAGAGTGTCTTCCTCATATCGGGCTTGAACACCCAGGTTCCAACCCCGACCATAACCATAATCTTTCTTGGGGGTGATGCTGTTGTAATAAAACGACACGTCCATGTCAAGACCAGGAGCCACGGCGTGGTAGTCGGCACGTTGGTAGAACAGCGAACCGTTGCTGGCACCCACCATGAGGCCGTTGGGACACGTTATCTTGGGCTGTGTGGCATTCTGTGCCTGCAGCGAAGTTCCCAAAACAACTATCAGTGTGAATAGTACTATGGAATTGAAAATTGAGAATTGAGAATTATGAATTGATTTCATGGCAATATGGTCTTTGTGGTTATTCGGTATAGTTGACAGATGAGAGCGTCAGATGTGGCGCGCTGCCGGTGGCTCGGAAATAAATTACCTTGGTGCCGGTCTGCCCAGGGCGAAGCATCCGGGCATCAACACCTTCAAAAATTCGGAATACGACCCCTGTGCTGTATGGGCCGTCGGACTGGAGCGAAACTTCGCCTCCACTACAATCTACCTGAAGGCTGGACACCTCCACATCGCTATCGCCGTCGTTGGCATAGTAGATTGTGATAGGCATAACCTGGTTTTTGCGTATTTTTCCACGTCCCTGAACATCAAAACGGCCTGTGAGACCCGCAGGCAGGCCACTGTTGACGGCGAAGGCTTGGGTCTTGACAACGGTGGAGCCGTCGGGCAGCTCTGCCCAAACATCATAGATGCCTGTGGGCATATCAATGAGGTCGAAGGTGACATCCACATCGGTAGAGTTGTGGAAAATCAACTGGTCGGCGGGTATACGCACACTGTCTTTCTCAAGCCAAAAATCCATGACAGATTCAAATTTGGCACCCCTAATCTGTACGGTGGTATAGCCCGAATTGGAACCTGTGGAGGCATCTACAGACAGTATTTCGAAATTGACAATGTTGGCCGAAAGGGTTACGGGCTGAGACTGCTCGGCGGTGGTGGTGAGACGGCCCACGATGAAATATGTGCCCTGTTGCAGACTCGGTATCAATAGTTCTTGGACACTACTGTAGGGTGTGGCAGAAACAAAATCAAACGACATGGCCGAAGGAACTTGTCCATAGCTCACATAAAGACTGCCAAAAAATTGGGCACTGTCTCCAGCAAGACGGATGGCAAGGGTCTGACCCACATCGTCGGCTGAGATGTTCATGCGGTAACACAACTCGCCCAAAGAATATATGGTGTCGGCCACCTGCTGACCGATGGTCAAAAGTTTGCAATCAACATGGAGCATTGTTGGCGAGACTGTCTCATTATTGGTGTAGGATATCTCGTTGAGGGCATTGAGCGTGTTACTTTTCACAATGACGTAGTAGTCGCCTATCGGAACCCCTGTGAGATAAGTACTCAGCGTGCGGGTAGTGGAATTGCCGGCTTCAACTGTGATGGCGTCGAATACATGGCCAAGCATGATGTCGTCATTGCTCCAACGATTGTCGGCAGAGAGATAAACCACATCCTTCACCTGTCCTAAAGCAATGTTCTGACCTATGTTGCTCACAGTCCAGTTGATGGTGATGGGACCGCCAGCATTGACGGCAGCAGGGAAAGAGGGTGTCAGGGGTGTCAGGTCGCAAGGCAGAGGCAGACGCACCGTCACATTGCGAGCGGTTTGGTTGTTCGACTCTCCATCATGTTCAAAAAGCTCATCATTGTTGTCGGTGTGGCCTATCAAACTATAAGTTCCCACAGCAATATCGCCCACATAAACATCAATAGTGTCGCTATACGTGGCGTTGGGTTGCAAGACACCCGAAAACCTGGCATATCCTAACAAGGTGTGGTCGTCCATCGTGTTGTCGTCGGTCAGATAAAAAGCATCAATCCATGACTGCCCCTCCCCTGTGCTGGCAGTACCAGCGTTTCGGACGGTATAAGCCAGACGGTATGACTGGTTGCCCTCCACTTCGGCAGGGAAGTCTATAGAGACTATCTGCAAGTCGGGCACATTGCCCAACTGCACCGCGATGGGTGCCGTGGCTGTGTTGTTGGCGGCATTATTGTCGTAGGCCGAGCCTGTGGCATCTGTGCGCACCATGATGTTGAGGTTGCCGTATTGGTTCAGCGGCAGCACACAGGACTGGCTGACGTTATAGCTGCCATTGGGATTGAGGGCCACATGATGTTCCACAACACTGAGGGGCGAACCGAGGGTATTTGTGCCTTCGGCCAGATAGACCATGTCGCTCCACAGCGGGTCGAAATAAGTCGTAACGCCCTCATCATCGTAATTCTCCAACTCGCTCAAGAGGCGGTCACGACCTTCCACCATAACATGCATCGGGGCAGTAGCCGAGGGCACACTGCCCACATTGGTGACGGTCCATGACACGGTGATGGTGTCGCCCCGCAGAGCCGAAGCAGCTGTCTGCACATTCGAGACGGCCAAATCAAAGTTATATGATGTCACCGAAGAAGCAGCGGTGCGATGATTATTGGCCTTGGAGGGTTCGGCGAAGGTGCTGTCTTTATCAACAATCAGCATGAAGGTTTGCGAACCCGAACCAATATTGGGGGCGATGAGAACCTGCTGCTCGAAGTGGATGGTATTGTTGATACTGATAGACACCTCGGTGCCCGAGGGCACAGATTGCGACAAGCGAGGACACAGAATGGTGTCCTGACCGCAAAGGGCATATACGGATATCGGACAATCGGTAGCGGAAAAATCGGCCTCGCCAATGTTTTGTATGTCGAACGAAACCTGGGCGGGCAAGCCTGCCTGCACCGCCGTGGGCATGGTGAACGTGGTAACACTGAGGTCGGGCAGTTGTTGATGACGAATATATACCGACTGTCGAGAAGAACGGTTGTTGTCGTTGTCTGACTCTGCCACACGATCATAACTATCGGCCATCACCCAAAGATAGTAACGGCCATCGGCGAGATTGGGGTTGATGGACATAAAGTGATATTTCATCACCGAATCGTTGCCGTTGATTTGGAGATTCTCGATCATCTCACTGCTGCTTACTACGTTTGAACCGTTATAGTCGGAAGTAAGGTATATGCTGTGTCGGATAGCGTTTTTGTTCACCCTGCCGGCTCCCGTATTGCGGAGGCGGAAAGCCACCGGAACCGATGTGCTGCCAGCCATCAACGTGTCGTCCACCAACACTTGTCCTATTTGCAGGTCGGGATTGGTAACTGTGAGCGTGGTGCTGTTCTGCACCAAGTTGTTATCTTCGTAGAGGTATTCGAACACATTGTTGTCGGCATCCACATCGACATAGAGATAGTACTCTCCGGCGGGGATGTTGTTGCTGCTGTTGAAGACCACCCTGTCGCTGAACGTGTGTGACGCATTGGGGACAAACTCGCCGTAGTTGAGACCGCTATAAGGATAGGTTCCAATAACCATCACATCCTCAAGTTCTGCAGGGGAATGGGTGAGAAACACCCTGTTGGTCCAATCTATGATGTTGGGCGACCCAGCGCCCTGGTTGACTACGGTGAAAGAATACGACAGGTCTTCGCCCGTGCTGATAGCAGAGGGGAAAGACATCTCGGCAGGCACCAAATCAGCAGGTGGTGTGAGCTGGATGTGGACCGAGTCGGAACGGCTCACATTGTTGCTTACGTTGGCATATTCGTTGGTACGGCCGTCAAAGTTGGTCCAAACATAGAAATAATGGGTGCCGAACATATCGTATGGGATAGTGGCATAGAGGGTGTCGAGACACGTCTCCCCCTCCGCCAGCGGAAGATATACAGGGTCACTCACGATGTGGTACTCCAACGTGTCGCTCCCGCTGATGACGATGGTGTCGGGATGGTCGTAGGGGCCCATAGGCGCGTATGGCACCCAATAGGTGCGCTGAGCCATACCCACCAACACCGCAAGACTGTCAAACACATCGTTTGGCGAGAGGAACAATGCATCGACACGATCGCCACTACTGCACTGGCCGAGGTTTTGGATGGTGGCCAACACCTGCTGCTCTGTGCCGGAATAGAAGTCGGTAGGAGCTATGATGGTGGACACCTGGAGGTCTGCCGCAGGAGGCACACCAACGGTGGCGGTGTCGTAGAAGAAGTTGTCGTGATAAGACCACCCGTTGGTCATTTCAGACATCTCCAAGATGCGACTACCGGCATCGCTGCCACAGTTTTCGCCGACACAATGGGCGGCGTATGCCCCCAGGTAGGGGTCGGGAAGATAGGGCACCACAGCGGTGTCGCTGCCCCAAAGAATGGTATGGGCGTCGTAAGCGTCGGTGATGGCAAAGAGGTAGTAGGTGCCGCTCAATCCCTCGGGGATGGGCACAATCTGCGTCTGCGTGTAGAAATCGCCCGTGTCCAGCACCCGCACACTGGGAAACTCGCCCAGCAGGACGGGGTTATCATCATTGGCTGCCACACGGCCCTCCACCGTAAGCCACAACCGGTCGTACCACATCTCGCCATTGGGCGTGGGGGCAAGACCGTCGTTGCGCACTGTCCAGCTGATGGTGGCGGTTTGTCCAGCGGTCATAGGCGAGTGCGAGAGAGCCGACACATGCAGGTCGGGCAGATAAGCCCCAAATTCGATGTGGAAATTAAGATTGCTGTCTACCCGAACATAAATGGTTGTGTCCACATGGATGGGACAAGGCAGCAAAGAAGTGCCGTTGCAAGCAAACGAGTTGACGAGCACCCCCTCATAGCAGCCGATGTGCATACGCAGGACTGCGCCGCTGTCCACAATGGCGCCATTGGTGACATATCTGTCTGTCCCCTCTTCATACACATCAAAATAGCCCATGTTGTAGTCAAAATCGTTCCAACTTACGGCGTAGGTCTGGCTCCCTATATACGAACTGTTGCCGTCCACGATGACATCATCGATATACACCGATAGGTAATCGTTGTCGAACAAGGCACGGAAAGCAATACGGTTGCCCGAACCGTGATAGTCGGCAAAACTTACAACAATACTTTGCAAACTATAGTCGTCGATGCCGGCCTGCGAAGTAACATCCTGCACCAAATGAAAAGTATCGCCCTCCATAACGCCGACCTGCAGTTGGACACCCAAATCTATTCGGGCATAAAACGAAATCTGCAGCGTGTCGATGCGGTGCATCAGAGGGAGCGCCAACACATTCACGCTGTCATCCCAACTGGCAAGCGACACGCAGTTATAACTCAAATGGCCCCAGTCGATGATCCTCATATTGTCGTCCAAACCCTCCATCCTAACCCAACAGTCGGGCACAATATAGTCCCACGAACGATAGTCTTCAAAACCCTCCTCAAAAGGAAATTGAGTAACATAGCCGCACTCGGTTCGAGCGCTGGCATAGTTCCATATACTATGGTTTGTGGCCGAACATACGGCACGCACATAAAAGTCATACTCCGTGTTGCCCTCCAACCCCGTTACAGTATAGGAAGTGTCGGAAACGCTGACATGGGTGCCAGCCGAGTCAACATTGAAGCCGTGCAAACCATATACCAACTCCCAGGCATCCTCATTGCCGCCTGGAGTCCAATGCACAACAGCGCTGGTGGCGGTAGTTGTCCCCACCGAAACAGTCGGCATAACACAAATATCCTCTATCGAAGGCTGGATGACAAGCTGAATATTGGCACGGCGGTGCGACAGATCACCCCATTCGGGGCCAGGATGCTCGGCATAGTCCTCATATCCGTCGCTTTCACGGAATATGGTCACATAGACCTCTTGGTCGTCATCATCGTACAACTCAGTAGCATACCATTGAAGGCTGGAAGAATAACCGTAAGCGGTGCTCTTAGCCACCACCACCACCAGATTGCCCCGCGAAGCATCGTAATAGAAAGGATTGCCCAAAGCAAACGAAGTCCAACCGGTGTGGGTACCCATGAGCATATTGTTGGCCATATACACCAAAGTGAGACTATCCATCGGCAGCCAATCATACCCCGATTCAACCACCGAGTCGGAAGTCACACCCATATAAATCCTCAAACGGTCAAACGTAATGGTGTCATCATAAGCGCAATTATAGGCAATGCTGGTGATATATCCGCTCTGACCAATGGCACTGGCCGGATAAATTTCCTGATTCCAACTATGCCAATACCAATTATTGAAAGGGTGGTCATAACTCGCATAAGAACCATCGCCAATGAAAATAGTGGTGGGATTATTTTGAGCCATAGTCACGAAAGGACATAGCAAAAGCATCGCAATCAATGCCTTAATAAGGTTGCAGCGTTTCATTGTAGTATATATTTTGCTGTGCAAATATACACAATTTACTTTAATCGCACAAAAAAAATAAAAAATCACATAGCCCTGGCGTAAATACAATCCGCTGCTTTACATAAGCGAAAAACAGCCATCGCAAAAATTCCTTAGCCAAACTTTTACTATGGCCCCAAATGACCATGCTCTGACCAAGGTATGACCTAGGTATAACCAAGGATTAACCTAGGTATAATACCAAGGTCATACCTAGGTCAGTCCTAGGTCATACCTAGGTCACACCTTGGTTACTTGGGGGCATCTCCGTGCTTGGGGCGAGGATTTTCAAAATGGAAAGGGCGGAATAACCAGCATCTCATAAATGCTTGCAGATATAAATTAGAGCATATAAGCTGGCTGTAAGACAAAACGGAATCAAAGCGGCCACTTGGCGGGGACTTAACGGGGTAACCCCGATAAGACCCCGTTAAGACCCCGATAAGAGAGCGAACAATCACCGAACTATCCACCAATATATCTGACCAATATGATGGAGGTCATTCGTTTGTTGCTTCACAACAATCGTCTTCACACCTCGGCATAGTGAAAGCCGGTTCATTCGCATTTCGTTCGTTTCATTCGTTTGACACCATGTAACACACAGATATAAAGCCACATACAGCATAAAAAACGAACTATACGAAAAACACAAAAATCACTCATAACATACTGTTTCTATGATATATACAGCATGCGAAACGAATGAAACGAACGAAACGAATGAGATTGCAGCAACCGAACTTGATTGCCTCAATTATCCTCAAGTCGTGCTGATCAATCGAAATGTATACAAAGTGAGTGTTATTTTCTATGTCCTCTTATAGAACCCACCTATATCTTGAGCGACCGTAGCAATGCTTTTTGTTCGTTGGTTATGCGGTAGCTCTCGATGGCTTTTTGGATGGTTTTGTTGTGTGTCCACGGGGCCAGACGCTGCTGCTGTATGTAGGGCAAAGCGGCATCCCACTGTTTGGTCAAAGCGGTGGCGAAAAACCATGCTATCATCATCTTAACATAATATTCGTTGCTGGTGACCGCTACGGGGATCTCTAAATATTCGGGGTTAAAATCCTCGTCTAAGAAGTGGCTCATCAGCATCTCCACGCCGAAACGACAGGTATAAGTATGGTTGGAGGCGGCCCACTCGCGTATTTTCGGCAAGAGTTCGACCTTATGTTTCTTGAACACTTTGGGCGACATGATGTCGCACACCGCCCAATTGTCGACATACGGAAGAAATCTATCCACAGCAGCAACACATTTGGAATAATCCTTCATCTCTGAAAGCAGCACCCCGTGAAGCATATCCTCATCATAATACTGATGCGGCAACTGTTGAACAAAGTGCTCGTGTTCTGGCTCTTTGATGAATGCTTTGGCAAGTATGCGCACCTGAGGCACCCGCACACCAATAAATTTCTCGGGCGATATGGTAGGGGTCAGTTTGGCCTGAAAGGCCGCGTATTCCTTATCTTGCAGAGCAAAGAGGCGTTCTTGAATGGTCATGGCTTCACTTTTGGTTTACGAAATCGGTAAGCAGTCGAAACAAAGGCCCGTATGTGTCGAAACGGAAATGAGCCATATCGTCACGATAGGTATGATAGAACGGGAAGGCATCACCCTCCTCGTTTTCAAAGAGGATGCACGGTACTCCTTTTTGAGCAAAGGGATAGTGATCGCTATTGCCCGCCAGCTGCCCCTTGTTGAAGGATTGGAAATAATGATTGGACGCATTCATCTGCTCCATACGGGCAAAACCTGCATTGCCTGCATCGCTCACCTCGACGTACTGCACAGGGTTGTTGTCGCCCACCATATCGAGGTTGAACAAGTAGATTATCTTTGAAAGTTCCACCGTGGGGTGCTCGACATAATAAGTGGAGCCACGCAAACCTGTTTCTTCACCACTGAAAGCAATGAACAGCATGTCGAACTCGGGACGATGCTGCACATAATATTCAGCCAAGGTGATAATGGCTGCCGTACCCGAAGCGTTATCGTTGGCACCAGGGTAGAATTGTTTGCGACCCAGTTTGCCCAAATGGTCATAGTGGGCGGTGAAAACATAGCAACTGTCGTGTCTACGGCCTTCAACAACGGCTATCACATTGTCTGAAGCATAACCTGGCAGAAAACGGTGTCCAATATTTGTTTTAATTTGTTTGGCATCTGTGGGGAACTGGGACGAAACCCAGATGATTGGTTTCTCCACGACTTTTTCGCCGTAGGCTTTGTAAAATTTCAAAGGCGAGTCCCATTGATACACCACACCTGCATTAGGAGCTCCTGCAAGACTTTCCAACTTACGAAAATCCTTGCCATGCTTATAAGTGAACCAAAAATCACACACCACAAAGCAGCCTTTGTTCTCAGGCTTTTGCAAGTCGGAAAGAATTTGGTCGAAATTGTAGTTCGCCGTATCAACATAGTACAATCCAAACGAGCCTTTCACCCCAGGAGAGTATTCGCGCATTACGAAATCATCGCCAGGTTGTAGTTTGCGTCCATCTACCGACATTTCCATTTTGCCAGGGAAAGTGTTGATGTCGATATTATATGACTGCGTCTCGACCTTATCGACTCCCACTTTTTGAAACTGCCGCTCAATATATTTTCCAGCCTTGCGGACACCGTCATTGGTATATCCACGTCCTTGATATTTGGACGAACTCAACTCGGTAACCACCTCTTTAAAAAGAGCTGTGTTCTGCGCCTCTATTGGTGCAAAGACCAGCATAGAGAACAAAAAGATAGTTATACAATACTTTTTCATAATAAAAATCATACTTTCAATATATTATTGATATTTTCGGCCTCCAGAATACTTGAATTGTCAAAAAAGGATTGAAAACAGATTAAATATCATAGAACATGATGTTTAGCCATTGTGTTCCTCGTGAAACAAGCGGGTTTTCACGGCTTGAAATAGATGAGTAATACCGACACATCGGCAGGCGATACACCACTGATACGAGAGGCTTGACCGATGGTGCGAGGACGCATTTTATTGAGTTTTTCACGAGCCTCATACGAGAGAGACTGCAACGAGAAATAGTCAAAATCGGAAGGCAAAACTACATCTTCAAACTTCAAAATACGCCCTGCCACGTCTTGTTCCTTTTCAATATAACGCTGATACTTCAACAATATTTCGGCAGCATTCACAACCTCATTGCGCACTTCAGAAGGGATTGCCCCTACCCTATCTTGCAAATCTGGCGAGATTGTAAGCAAATCGTTCATGCCAACCTCGGGGCGAAGAAGCAGATTTACTAATTTTACTTTCTGTTGCAACACCGGAGTATCTAAACGCTCCAACATGGCATTTGCTTCGGTTGGAGTAACTGGGGTATCGGAAACAAATTGCGATAAGGACTCTGTATAGCGTTCCTTCTCCTCTACCCTACACATACGTTCATCAGAAGCCAATCCAATAGCATTGGATAGTGGCGTAAGACGAATATCGGCATTGTCTTGACGTAACAAGATGCGGTATTCGGCTCGCGAGGTGAACATACGATAGGGCTCATCAACACCTTTCGTGACCAAATCGTCAATAAGGACACCAATATAAGCTTGTGTGCGATTGAGCACAAATGATGGACGGCCTTGAATTTTCAAAACAGCATTGATACCTGCCATAAGACCTTGACAAGCGGCCTCCTCATAACCAGTAGTACCATTGATTTGCCCTGCAAAAAACAGATTCTCCACCCGTTTTGTTTCCAATGTATAATTGAGTTGCGTTGGTGGGAAAAAGTCATATTCGATAGCATAACCAGGCTTGAATATTTGAGCTTGTTCAAACCCTTGAATTGAATGTAAAGCCTCCATCTGAACCTCAAGCGGCAATGAGGAGGAGAAACCATTAAGATAATAAGAATGGGTGTTCCACCCTTCAGGTTCTACAAAAAGTTGGTGGCGATTCTTGCCTGCAAAGCGGACTATTTTATCTTCAATTGACGGGCAATAACGAGGGCCGTGGCCTTGTATGCGACCAGTGTAAAGTGGCGAACGATCGAAGCCTGTACGAAGAATGTCGTGCGTATGTTCGTTTGTATATGCCAAATAGCAAGGACGCTGTGTCTGCAGAGGACGTGTATCGGTGAAAGAAAACTTCTGAGGATTATCATCGCCTGGCTGAGGCTCAAGAGCATCAAAATTAATGGTACGTCCATCAATGCGGACAGGTGTTCCCGTTTTTAATCTGTCAACCTCAAAACCAGCTTCACGCAACTGGTCGGACAATCCAACTGCCGGCCTCTCCCCTATTCTGCCTCCCGACCATTTGCCTTCACCGATATAGATGGTTCCATTCAAAAAAGTACCATTGGTGAGAACTACAGCCTTAGCAGATATCTCGACACCCATACGGGTACGGACACCACCTACAGCACCACCATTGATAATAACTTCGGTTACCTCATCTTGCCAAATGGAGAGATTAGGGGTATTCTCTAACACTTGACGCCAATTGAGCGAAAACTGCATTTTGTCGCATTGAGCCCGGGGGCTCCACATAGCAGGGCCTTTAGAGAGATTCAACATTCTGAACTGAATCATTGAACGGTCGGTAACGATACCCGACCATCCTCCTAAAGCATCCACTTCGCGCACTATCTGCCCTTTTGCCACACCACCCATAGCAGGATTGCACGACATCTGACAGATGGTTTCGATTGTTTGAGTAACCAATAGTGTTTTTGCACCCATATTGGCAGCAGCAGCCGAAGCTTCGGCACCTGCATGGCCGCCACCTACAACGATGATATCAAACGAAGGAAAAGTCATTGTTTCGCGTGAAACTATGTTATTATTGCATTGAATTCCATATTGCTAACGATGCTTCTTCTTTTTTTCGCATCGCAGCTGCTTCGGCTTCAGATTTATCACCCTGACCCAATAAGTGATGTATTCCGTGAATAATCACACGATGAAGTTCTTGATCAAAAGTGGTTTTGAAAATCTTGGCATTCTCTTCAACACGTTCAACACTTATCATGATATCACCCGACACAAGGTCATCCTCCACATAGTCGAATGTAATTATGTCGGTATAGGTATCATGATTAAGGTAAGTGCGATTAATCTCAATGAGGTATGCGTCGTCACAAAAAATGTAACTTATATCCCCCACCCTTTTACTTTGCGACTTGATAGTATCAGAAATCCATTTTTTGACCTTCATTTTATTTTTTAGGTCAAATTTTGTATTCTCAGATGAAAAATAGATGGCCATGACTAATGTGATAGAGTAAATTGGTGAATAGGTGAATTTTTATATGGTAAATGATTTTTTAGAAGCAATTTATTGTTTATTGGATTTTAAACATTACTTATTGTTTTTCAATACATTAGCAGCGTATTATATCAAACATTCCTTATTTTCCTTGAAACAAAAATGAGCAGCAAATAATCTGCCCAATATAATAAAATCTCGTTGAGTTATCAAGGCTGAAAAAGCAGTCAATATTTTCGTCATGCCTCAACAACTTCCGGCATATAAAATTTTTCCAACACTGCTATTCGTTGAACAGCCTCTTCAGGTTTGATACCCTGAATAGCAAACTTTATTTGCAATGAACAACCATCATCTGAAGGCTTGACCTCATCGGCTAACATGCCCACCAAAAACATTGCTTCTTGAAAAGAGCCAGCTGGAGGAATATCCCCATTTGGAATTTCAGCAAAACAACTCTCGGGAGCCTGAATAGTGAAAACTATGCCTCCGCGATAATAATCACACGAAAGGGTGACAGAAGATTTTGAATTGTTTTTACTGCCAAAAAGAATAGCGTTTTCCACCGCTTTTAACACAGGTACGGAGATTGTAGCATAGTAATTGTCGAGGTGACGCTCGTCACAAATAGCATCAACGAAGTTCTCAGCAAGAACCATATTAACAATATCAGACTGTATTACAATACTTTCCATTCTGCTATACATTCTTCTTTTGCGATTACAAAGTTACGATTTTTTTTTGAATTTTATAAATAATTTTGAAATCAAATTAAAATTTATAGAAATAATCATTCACTTTCGACTTGTAGTAAGGGGAGAGGGTAGGGGGTATGCTGCGGAAAAGTTCCATATTATTATCTTTCAAACGCTGGAATTGCTCCAAATCGCTTTGTGATGGTTGATGTCGCATTTCTTTACCCTCACGACTCTCACGGCGTTCCTCTTTCTCTCGCTGCATCTCCGCCTTTTCGTGCTCAAGCATACGGGTCATGATTTGCTGTTGGCGTTTGATTGTTTGCTGTGTAATGACACGATTAACCAAGTCAGTTTCAGTTTGTTCCATCTGCTTCATCATCTCATTGATTTCCTTGAGCATCTTCGCATCACCTACTCCGTTCTGCTTCATCTCTTCACCATATTCCTGCATCATGCGACGCAGCATCTCTTGTTGAGCCGCCATACGGGCAAACTCTTCGCTCATCTGAGTACTGCCTTTATCACCAATTTTCTTTCTTCCTCCAGGTTTATTACCTTGTTTTTCAAGCTCTTTTTTCAAAGCCTCCATCTGTTTGTTCAGCTCTTGCTGCATCTGCTTCATCGACTTGGGCGAAGGCTTTCCTTTGCCTGGATTGCTACACTGCCCTTGTTTCTTATTTTTGCCTGGATTCTTACACTGACTTTGGCTCTTCTTTTGCTGATTTTGACGCATTTCATTCTGCATCTTATCTAATGATTCTGCCATAACCAAAGCCAGATTATTGAAAGAGGTCATTGTATACTGCATTGATTGTGAGGCTTGTGCATTTTTGTATGTACCATAAAAAGATTGGTTCATATCCAACAATCCCGACATTGAGCGTGCTACATTATTATTTACATCAGCCACATTTTTGTTGATAGCTTGCGCCACAGGCAACTGACGTTTGGCGATAGCTCTGAGGGAATCCTCAACGGCTCTAAAATCGTCCTTTATCTTATTCTGCTCAACAATAATCTTTTGATATTGTGGGTCTTGGATATATATAGAACGCACTTTGTTTATCAATGATTCCTGATTGAACGAAAGTTGCACCAAATTCTTCAGAAGACGACGAATCATCTCCGAATCCTCAGCCAGGTCTTGCTGTTCAAGGTCGGTTTGAGCCTCGGCCAATTGCTCGGAAAGTTGCTCCATTTGCTCAGCAGCGTCCTTCTGCTGCTTTGACGCATCCTTGTTTTTACCTTTGCCCAACTTTTCTTCCGCACCCTGCTGATTATTGTCAATTTTCTGCGTAAGTTCTTGATCTACTTTAAAATCAAGATCTTTATCAATTTGCTTATACTCTTGCTGAATCTGCTTTAGATCTTTCTTCAAATCGTCAAACTGTTTGGAGAGATTTTGTTGCTCTTTCAGTAACTCATCTTTCTGCTCTTTACTTTTCGCTTGTTCAGTTTTTTCGGATAGTTCACGCTGTTTTTCAGCAAGTTGATCGGTTTTACGAATAGCGTCTTCCACCTTCTTTTCCATCTCCAGACGCTTCATAAGTTCGATATTTTGGTCGAGTTGTTTCTCGAGTTGTTCGTTATCAATCTTGAGTTTTTCCAGCTCCTCTTGAACGGCTTTTTTATCCATCTCTTTCATCATCTTGTCAATCTCCTCCATCATCTGCTTCATTTCCTCATTCATCACCTCGTTCATCAGACGATCCAACTCGCGCTGTTTCTCCATCAATTTTTCGCTCTGATCCTTATATTTCTGCTCCAATTGTTTGTTCTCTTTCAACTGATTCTGCATCTTGTTGAGCATATCCTTCACCGCCTCCTGCTTCTTGGCAAGTTCCTGTAAATCTTTCTTATCCTGCCAATTGAGTTCCTTCTTATCCACCAATTTTCGCATCAACTCGTTAATCTCCTCCTGCATCTTTTTGAGCTCAGAGACAGACATTTGAGCCTTCTCTTGTGCTTCGTTGGAGTTGCGTTCAAGGATATTGTCAAGTTCTTGTTCGGTAGGTATGAGCAGCTCAAATTGCTGCGATGTGGCCGACTTGGGGCCGTGAATGGCATCATTGTCCCAAACCTCAAAATAATAGGTAACCTTATCGCCTGGCTGAAGCTGTATTTCGGCCATATTCAGCGAGTAATAGAACTCCTGAACCGGCTCCTTCGTAATGCCTATAATCTGTGTGTCGGTGGTCTTTTTCGAGGTGTCCTGAACATTGGTTCTCACCATCTTGAAGGCCAACTTAGTAAAGCCGTAATCGTCCTTTATGCGGCCTTGGAAGAAGTACCTGTCGGGCATAGCAGAATCACGCATTTCGACTACTGCAATCATCGGAACAGCATCTTCGATAGTGGTAACCGCATAACGCAAAGTGTCGGAATTGGGGGCAAAACGATTGGCAGCCGCAAAGCCGTAATTGAACGAATGCATCGCCCTAAGTGCAATAGAAACACGCCCGTTTTCATCGGGAACAAGCTTTCTAACAACCGAATCTTGAATAAAATATAGGGTATCAACATCCTTGGTATTGAAAAGCCATTTGATCGATGTTCCTTGTGAAACAGTCATATCGCCCTCATTCGAGAGCGTCTCCTGACCCTTGGCCGTATAGGCAGGGTAGGTGAGAAGTACCTGAAAATCGACCACAGCAGGCTTGGGGAAAACAGTCAATTCAAACTCTGGCGAAACAACATCCACAGCCTCGAAATGGAACTTGCAACTGCGTTGCACAGTATTGAAAATATAGCTGAAATGGCTCTTGTCCACCTGCTGCATCTTGAAGATATTGCCCTCGATATTGATAAAAGCCTCGGCAGGAACCACATCGCCCTCGATGGCCACTCTGAGTTCAAAATCCTCTTGCTGAGCAACTTCCAAAGATTTATTCTCTATCACAAACGAAAAAGGAGCAGGACGTTCAAACTGTGTGGAATAATGCGCAATGCGGTGTGACGGCTCGGTCAAGAGGGTAGGGGAGAAGAGGAGTAAAGCAAGGATTACCACTACCGGAATAGCGGCATATTTGATATATTTTCTATTGGCTTTGAGGTTCACCGCCTCGTGAAAAGGCACAGGCGTTAGTTGGGCCGTCTTTTGTGCTATGGCGGCTTGCAACAAATCATCGTCACCTGTGGTGCCTTTCTGCTGCAACTGGAGCAGATTAAGCAGTTTGTCCTTCACCTCGGGGAAATGATCACCCACAATGCACGCAGCCTCTTCATACGATATTACTTTGCCCAAACGAAACATCTTGGCAAGGGGTATGGCAACATAAAAAGTAAGCACAGCCAAGCCTCCAAGCAGGTAAAACCAGAAAAGAATTGCCCGCACCCAAGTGCCAAAATAACCAAAATGCTCAAGCAAAGCAATGATAATAAAGAGCGATAAAAGCAAGGTGACGGCATATAACAAACCTTTTATCAACTTGTTTTTGTAGTACTTACGGATAAATTTATCCAGACTTCCTATTATAGTATCTTTGTTCTGCACGCGATAGAATTAACTTGCAAAAATACAAAAATATTTTTGAATGAATAAAATACATTTTATAAATACGTAATCCATAAATTTTTTGTAACTTTGCAAATTGAAAGATATTCAGATTTAAAGACAATCAGATTAGCAATATGAGCAAAGTCATCATCATCACAGGAGCCTCCTCCGGATTCGGCAAAGCCATAGCCGAACGCTTAGCCACCAAAGGACACAAAATCTACGGCATCTGCCGCCGAGAAATGAGCCACCCCACCATACAATACCTGCAAGGGGATATTCGCGACAAAGCACGTTCAGAACAAATAATCAAAGAGATATACGCAAAAGAGAACCATATCGATGTTTTGATAAACAACGCCGGCATGGGCCTCGGAGGCGCCTTGGAAATGACCGCACAGGATGAAATAGAACTCCAGATGGAGACCAATTTCTACGGCTGTGTGAAGATGTGCCAAACCGTGCTGCCCTATATGCGCAAACAACGTTACGGCAAAATCATCAACTTCAGCTCCATTGCGGGAATCGAAGGCATTCCCTTCCAAGGGTTCTATTCCTGCTCCAAATTCGCCATAGAGGGCTTCTCCGAGGCTCTGAGCGCCGAGGTCAAGGGATTCGGCATCTCTGTGTCTTTGGTCGAACCTGGCGACTTTGCAACGGGCTTTACAGCGGTGCGCGTGCACTCCGAAGCCACCATCAACGACCCCGACTACGGCCCCATGTACAAACAAGCCCTCTCGCTCTTCGAAAAAGAAGAAAACGGAGGCGGAACACCCGAATACATGGCCAAAAGAGTGGAAAAAATCGTCAACGCTAAGCACCCGCACCTGCGCTATGTTGTGGCTCCCAACTTCACACAAAAGCTTTCAGTATACCTCAAACGCATCATCCCAGGCAACTGGAACGTCGATATCCTGCGGAGCTACTACAAACTCTCGTGATACTTACCGACCCAATAACCCTTAGGGGAATATTGGCAGTTGTTTGGCAGTTGTGGCAGTTGCTTGGCAGTTATTCCGAGTTAGGGCCATTTGGGCCTCAATTCAATTATTGGCTGAATTTTGAGAGAAAGAAATCAACAATAAATCGCACAATATTAATAATATACAAAAATTAAGTATGAGGTGAGAACACCCCAAAAGGTCAAAGTTAGGGATAACTTTTGACCCTAATAATGCCAAATTTTGAGGCAAAACACACCACAACTGCCAAATATTTTCGATTATATCAAATATTTGGCAGTTGTGGTGTTTTCCTGAAAATGGTTGACTGATTGGGGTCTTATTACTGGTTGGTGTTGACTCATTGTTGATAATATAACGGAATTAGGTTTACATGATGATTTGTATAAAAAACAAAGAGGGTTCTTTGAAGGAACCCTCTTTGTTATAAGTTGTGATATTATCAAATGCTTTTCTTAAAAACGGCGCGTTTCATGAGGGGGGTGGCGTCGTAGGAGTGCCATATCTTTTCGGCCTCGTTTCCAATGATTTGCGGATTGGTATAAGCCCAACGGAGGTTGTGTTTTTGGGCGTTTTTGTTCATCTCGGCATAATAGATGGAGTGAACGCCGCGTTTCTGCCAATCGGGGTGCACACCGTTGAGCAACAGGTCGATATCCTGGAATTTGTGCAAAGCACGGAGCACATGAATCCAGCCAAAGGGGAAGAGGCTTCCGTTGCACTTTTTGTAAGCCGCATTAAGGTCGGGGATGCTGAGGCCGAAAGCCACGAGATTATCGTCCTTATCGACCACAAAATTAGCAAATTCCAGGTTGATGAAGGGAAAATATTCGTTGATATATACGTCGATCTCCTTATCGGTCATCGGCACGAAATCGTAGAGGTCTTTGAAAGCGGCATTGATGGCCAGGAAGAACTTTTTGGCGTAGGGGTAAACCTCTTTGCGCGATTTGAATTTGAGCAATTTGAGGTCGTAGCGTTGCAAGATAAGCTCGTTGATACGACCCACCTTTTCGGGGATTGGCTGGCTTGCAGGCATCTGGTATTGTCCCCATGTGCAAGGTATTTCAAAGCCCATACGGGTGACGTAATCAACGTAATACTTGGGGTTGTAGAGTGTGCTGATATTCTGACGCTGATCGAAGCCTTCGATGACCCAACACTCCTTGTCCATATCGGTGAAACCAAAGGGGCCTTCGATTTCGTTCATGCCCTTTGATTTGCCGTACTCTATCACTATCTGCATCAGTTTGGTAAAGACGTCGTAATCTTCAATAAAATCCATCCAACCAAAGCGGACGGCTTTTTTGTTCCAACGCTCGTTGACCGAATAGTTGATGATGCCTGCCACACGACCCACGATTTCTTTGCCGCGATAGGCGAGCCACAGCTTCAAATCACAATGTTCGAGTGAAGGGTTTTTCTTCGTCAGCAAACCTAACTCGTCGCTCATCAATGCAGGGATGTAGGTAGGGACATCCTTGAAGAGTTTGTTGGGAAATTTGATAAATCTGCGAAGTTCGCAACGAGTTGTAACTTCTTTAATAATAGTACACTCCATGTATGAAAATGTTTAAACTAATTACTCATTGTTGCGGTACCACGGCTGAGAACTCCAATAAAGCATCAGAGTTGTTGATGAGGCTGTGGGCATGGCCTTTGGGGCAATAGTGGCAGCTTCCCGCCTGAACAGGGAGCATCTCACCATCGTACAGCACCGCGCCACGACCGCCCGTGATAAAGATTATCTCGCTGGAAGTGTCGTGGGTGTGGAGGCCTATGCTGGCACCCGGCTCCAAACGACCTTTCATGATGCGGTTCTGGCCATCGAAGAACATCCGTGCGAGGGTATCTTTCTCGCCACCTTTGAAGTGGGGGATGCGCTCTTCAGCTATGTTATCGAACTCAATAAGCATACTCTAAATCACTATTTTGTGAATTTCACATCCACCTCTTTGAAGCAGCGATAAATCTTATCGACAGCAAAATCTATCTGCTGGTGCGTGTGGGTGGCCATGAGGGCAAAACGTATCAGCGTATCCTCTGAAGGAACGGCAGGGGGGATGACAGGGGTCACAAACACACCCTCTTCAAAAATCTTATGCGTGAGCAGGAAGGTTTTGTCGGCATCACGGATAAAGAGCGGGATGATGGGGGTGGAGGTATGGCCAATCTCGAAACCCAGATCCTGGAAGCACTTCATGGCGTAATGTGTGTTGTCCCAAAGTTTTGCGTTACGCTCAGGTTCCGAACGCATAATGTGCAGAGCGGCAAGCACCGAAGCAGTAGTCGAAGGGGTAGGGGAGGCGGTGAAGATATAGGGACGCACATTGTGTTTCATATAGTTGATGGTCTCTTTATCGGAAGCCACGAAACCACCTTGTGCGGCCAACGATTTGGAGAAAGTGCCCATCACCACTTCCACATCGGGGAGTTTGTTGTAATGGTCGCAAGTGCCACGGCCTTCGCGGCCAAAGACGCCCAAACCATGAGCCTCGTCCACCATCAACGTAGCCTCATACTTGTTGCAAAGGTCCACCAACACAGCCACATCGGCCACATCGCCCTCCATAGAGAAGACACCATCGGTGACCACCAATTTGGAGGCATCGATGGGGCATTTCTGCAACTGGCGCTCCAAATCCTCATAGTTGCGATGCTTGTATTTGTAGGTATTGGCGAAAGTGATGAGTTTGCCCTCCATGATGGAGGCATGGTCGAGTTCGTCAAAGAAAATATAATCGTTGCGACCTGTGATGCAAGGTATTGTGCCAGAATTGGCTTGGAAACCAGTGGAGAAAAGCATCACACCATCCTTGCCCAAAAATTCGGCCAATTCGTCCTGCAGCTGCACATGGATGTCGAGGGTGCCGTTGAGGAAGGGGGAACCTGCACAACCGGTGCCGTATTTGTCGATAGCGGCCTTGGCGGCTTCCTTAATCTTGGGGTGGTTGGTCAATCCCAGATAAGAATTGGAGCCAAACATAAGGACTTTCTTGTCGTTCACCAGCACCTCGGTGTTTTGCTCGGAAGAGATGGGAGTAAAATAAGGGTATATGCCTTTAGCTTTAGCTTCTTGGGGAGCAGTGTAACGGGCGAGTTTTTTCTGTAATGGTTTCATGTATTATGTAGTATATAATAAAATGCAAAAATAAAAAAAAAGTACGAATAACGGAATTCTTATTCTGTTAAAAATGCGAACAAACGCTCGGTCAAACGGCTTGCGCCAATTCTAAAAAATTGGTTTGTAGTTTGTTCTTTGCCCAGAATATTTTGCGTGAGCTGGTAATATTTTAACACTTCTTCGGGTGTTGAGATACCTCCAGCGGCCTTAAAGCCGACCCTTTTGCCCGTTTTTTCGTAGTTTTTTCTTATCACTTTCAGCATCACTTCGGAGGCTTCCAAAGTGGCCGAAACGGCAATTTTGCCTGTGGAAGTTTTGATGAAATCGGCTCCCGCATCGATGGCCAATTGCGAAGCTTTCTCGATATTGTCAGAGGTTTGAAGTTCGCCCGTTTCAAGGATCACTTTCAAGGTCTTTGCTGCCGATATTTGGCGTATGGCCGCAATTTCGTCAAAAACCTTGTTGTAGTCGCCTTCCAACAAAGAACCCCGAGAGATGACCATATCTATTTCGTCCGCACCTTCATCCAAGGCATATTTCACTTCTTGCAACTTTACGGGTAGGGGAGACTGCCCCGCAGGGAAAGCACCTGCCACCGAAGCCACACGGATGCCGCTTCCTTGAAGACATTTCCGTGCCTGTTTCACAAACACAGGATAGACACAAACAGCCGCAACATGGCTTATGCCGCGTTTGCTATCTTGCAGTTCCATAGATCGTTTGCAAAGGTTTTCGACCCTTTCGCGGGTGTCGCAACCTTCAAGCGTGGTATTGTCTATACAGGCAAAAACCTGCCTAAGACCTTCCAAGGCCTCGGCAGTTTGTAACAATGTTGACATTTGTAAACTTACTGAAGTAACTTGTTAATCTTTTCCACACGACGCTGATGACGGCCGCCCTCAAATTCGGTGTTGAGGAACTCGTCGACAATCTGCAAAGCCACCTCCTGCGGGATGAAACGTGCGGGCATGGAAATAACGTTGCAATCGTTGTGTTGGCGACCCAGATGGGCAATCTCGGCACTCCAGCAAAGGGCACAACGCACATTGGGGTATTTGTTCACGGTCATCTGCACACCATTGCCGCTTCCGCAGATAACGATGCCGCGACGATACTCGCCATTGTTGATAACACGACCCACCTGATGAGCGTAATCGGGGTAGTCGACGCTCTCGCTGCTGTTTGTGCCATAGTCTTTTACATCAAAGCCTTTGTCAGCAAGATATTGTTTCACCACCTCTTTTAATTCAAAGCCTGCATGGTCGCACGCGATAGGAATAATTTCTCTCATAAACAAGACTGTTTAAAACTTTTTCGTGATGCAAAAATACAACAAAAACGTAAATGATTAGCACTAAATCAGATTAACTTATTCACATGTTTTTAACCATCGCAGTAGCGATAAGTAAATCAACTCGCTACAAAATATCAACATCAAATGTTAATAACGTTGTTAGTACTCGGAGGATAAAAATTTGATAAGTTTTCGGGATATTTGAATTGTTGAAAAACCCACTTTTTTTCATCTGATATCAACAAAGGATTGCTTTGGTAACTTCAAAATGGGTTTTCCACAAAAGCCTGTGAATTGAGTTATCAACAGGATGTGAATAAAACAACAAAGCATTGAACGATAAAAATGTAAAGAATGACAAAATTGTTAATAACCGTTCATATCTTAAGACGAAAAATAGGCAGAAAAAAAGTTATCAACAATATTGACAACTAAAATAAGAATAATAAGATTTTAAAGAAATAAATATTTTTTTAATTAAAGGTGGGTTCTATAAATTGATTTCTTGGGATTTTGAGTCGGTTTTGGAGCAGATTGCTGCGCAGAGCGAGGGAGCAATGCGGGCATTGTGACCGAGTGATAAACAGCAAGATGCCCAAAAACGGCCAAAATCGCAGAAAAGTAATTTATAAATATTTCTCATATCTACGTTGAATTTATAGAACCCACCTAAATAACGACCAAAACAACCCGAGACAGGTATTATGATTATAAAATAAGACCGATACCTGAAGCACAAGCCCTAAATTTTCATGAAAAAGGAACATCTGCAACGTATAAACTCCCATTATCCGTCCCCTGTTCTTTTATCGTTATGGTATCGTTATCCTATCGTTATGGTATCCTTATGGTATCGTTATCGTATTCCGGATACCATAACGATACCATAACGATACGATAAGGATACCATAACGATGGGAGCATAGAGGACGGAGATTATATGAGGAAACAAAAAGTTATCAACAGGTGTGTATTTTTTTTTATAAAGAAATCCTATATATAAATACAATAATTGCGAAGAATTTCGTATCTTTGCAATTTTAAAAACTAAGTATACTATGACCAACAACGAACTCAAACAGGAAATTGTGCGGCTGAAGAAGGAGAAGAACGCCGTCATTCTCGGGCACTATTATCTGCACGACGAGGTGCAGGAACTTTCCGACTATGTGGGCGATAGTTTGGCTCTTTCGCAGAGGGCGCAGCAATGCGACAACGACATCATTGTCTTCTGCGGCGTGCACTTCATGGCCGAGACGGCCAAGATTCTGAATCCTTCGCGCAAGGTTCTGTTGCCCGATATTACTGCCACCTGTTCTTTGGCTGAGTGCTGCCCCGGCGAGGCTTTTGCCCGCTTCAAGGCCGAGCACCCCGACCATATCGTTATTTCGTATATCAATTGTTCGGCTGAAATCAAGGCTCAGTCGGATCTTATCTGCACTTCGGGCAATGCCGAGAAACTGGTGCGTGCCCTGCCCCAGGATCAGAAGATTATTTTTGCTCCTGATAAAAATTTGGGCAGTTATATCAACCGCGTGGTTGGCCGCGATATGCTGCTTTGGGATGGTTGCTGCACGGTGCACGATGCCTTGCGTGCCGAGACTATTTTGAAGATGAAGGAGCAGTATCCCGGAGCCCCCGTGATTGCGCATCCCGAGTGCCGCCAAGAGGTGCTCGAGGTGTCCGATTTTGTGGGCAGCACCAAGGCTATGCTCACCTTTATCGAGAAATCGGAGAGCCGCCGTTTTATTGTTGCCACCGAGCGTGGCATCCTCTACGAGATGCGCAAGGCCAACCCCGACCGCGAGTTTATTGCCGCAAATTCGCCCGACGGTTGCCCCTGCACGTGCGGATATATGAAACAGAACACTCTCGAAAACCTCTATACCTGTCTGCGCGACGAAACGCCCGAGATTGTGCTCCCCGCCGACCTTATCGAAAGGGCCAAGAAACCCATCGTGCGTATGCTTGAAATGTCGAAACAATTAGGAATTATCAAATGAGAGGACAGCAACAGGTATACGATTATTTGCAGCAGTTGGGCATAGGGTTCGACTACTACGAGCATCCCGAGGCCCCCACTATCGAGATTGCCGCGCAGTATTACCGAGGCGAGGGGACGGTGTTGTGCAAAAACCTCTTCTTCCGCAACCATAAAGGCAACAGGCATTATCTGGTAATTATGGATTCGCGCCACAATATGGACATCCACGATATTGAGCACAAACTTCATCAGGGCAAGCTTTCGTTTGCCTCGCCCGAAAGGATGATGAAGTATCTCGGCGTGAGGCCTGGGTCGGTGTCGCTGTTCACTTTGGTGAACGATGCCAACCACGAGGTGACCCTCTTTGTCGATAATGAGTTGCGCAAGGCCGAGAAGGTGAGTTTCCACCCCAACGACAATACCGCCTCGCTGGTGATAAGCAATGCCGATATGATGAAATTCATCGAAAACATAGGCAACGCATACGAGTTTTTGGACTTGTACGAAACCGAAGGAGTAGGGGAGGAGGGGCCTGTTGATAAGTGTGGAGAAATTGTTGATAACCTGAAAAAATAATGTTTCACGTGAAACAATTGGAATATAAAGTTGAGAACTCTTGCGAACTGCTTCAATTTCTGTTGGAACAGATGCCCGACAGCAGTCGCACCAAGGTGAAAGACCTGCTGGCGCACAACGTGAGCGTGAATGGAAGGCGTGTGAGCCAGTTCAACTTTCCGCTGCAACCGGGCATGGTTGTGGCGGTGGGCAAGGCCAGCTACAGGGAGCGTTTCAAACCCCGCGATCTGGACATAGTGTATGAGGACGACTACCTGATGGTGGTGAACAAGCACGAGGGGTTGCTTTCCTATAGCAAGAAGCCGGGCGATGTTACGGTGATCAGCGTGCTCAACCGCTACCTGGAAGTTACCCACCAGCATTGCACCGCCCATGTGGTGCATCGTTTGGACAGAGACACCTCGGGGTTGCTCGTGGTGTCGAAATCGAAACAGGTGTCGCAGCGTTTTGAAGAGGATTGGAAAGGCATAGTGTACGACCGTGCCTACGTTGCCGTGGCTTGGGGCAAGATGGAGCCCGAGAGCGGCACCATACAGTCGTGGCTCACCGATGGCGAGTACTGCGTGCTCTCATCGCCTACCGACAATGGTGGCAAATTGGCCATCACCCACTACAAGGTGGTGCGCACAAGTCGCCGTTATTCGCTGCTCGAGCTGAGGTTGGAAACAGGACGTCGCAACCAAATCAGGGTGCATCTGCGCGAGGAGAAACACCCCGTGGTGCACGACCCCATGTACGGCTACAAGGACGATGTTTCGCCCATCAACCGTCTTGCGTTGCATGCTTTCCGCCTCGGGTTCAAACACCCGATTACGGGCAAGAAATTGGTGTTTGAGACACCCTATCCTGCCTCGTTTGTAAAATTAATGGAGATATAGACAATAAAACATAATATACGCTCGTTATAATTTATTAAATAAAAACCGAATGACCCGAATAAAACTCATATTGACCGCTTTGATGTTTTTGGCCGTTATGCCTGTGCAGGCACAGTGGCGCTGCGGTCGTGGGGGTGGCGAATTGTTGGACGACTCGGTGACTTTCTCGAAATGGGAGCCGCACCTGTTTGTCGAAACAGGATTTATGGCCAACAATTATGGCGACAATAGAGCTTTCACCACCGTGGCACCCACGCTGACCTACCATGTCAACGACCGGCTCTCTTTCATGGGAGGATTTGGCATCACCTCCGATTTCGGCCTCAACGCCCATTACAATGCCAATAACCGCAGCTATGCCCCCTATAAGCAACGCAATGGTGGCACGGGAATTATTGCCGCACAGTTTGCCGCCGAATATCAGGTGAGCGAAAATGTCTGGCTCGCTGCCTCGATCAGCCATATTGAAGGAGCTTACGCCCCGTTCTATGGTCCCATGAACGGAGGCGCATTTGATGTTTCGGCCACAGCCATCTCGGCTGCCGCGGCTTTCCGTTTCAACAACGACAAATATCTGCACCTCTCCTTCACCTTCATCCGCGACCATGCGGGCACATTGCCCTACATGTATCACGACGCATGGATGCACAACTTCGGCCCTTGGGACGGCTATTTTGCCAACTCTACCGACTATTATCGCATGTTCAGCCCCATGAATATGGGTTACTGCAACCCTTGGTTTAATGATTGACTTCTGTAAAATACTGCAACTAACTTTGTAAATGGAATACAACACTCAACGCACACAACTCAAGATAAACGACTACGGACGCAATATCTACAAGCTGATCCAACACGTCAAACACATTGATGATCGTGACAAACGTAATCAAACCGCAGCCGCCATAGTCGATATAATGGCGCGTATTGGCGGTGAAGGCAAGATAGCCGATGTTGACAAACGTAAATATTGGGTCCATCTGATGATACTTGCCGATTGGCAGCTCGATGTAGATATTCCTTTCGATATTTCCCCCGAAGAATCGGTGGAGTTCAAACCTCGTCGTTTGAGATATAACAACAACAGTATCCGCTATCGTCATTACGGCAATGTGCTCGAAAAAATGGTGCGCTGTGTTTCCGAATACCCCGAAGGCGAAGAACGCGAAGCTCTGACAGGGATGCTGGCACACGCCATGAAACGCGACTATCTGATGTGGAACCGCGACTCGGTGGACGATGTGGTCATCAACAACCAGATGGACATCCTTTCCGAGGGACGCCTCAAGGTGGGCGAAGATTTCCAATACGGCGATGTGAAAGATTACTTCCAGGGCACCGAAGACGAGCGTCGCAATAACGGTAATCGCAAAAAGAAAAAAAAGAAAAAGTAACCAACCAATACTAATTAGATATGTCATCATTTGAAATAGTCGGCGGACACAAACTCCAAGGCGAGATATTCCCCCAAGGTGCCAAGAACGAAGCGTTGCAGGTGCTTTGTGCGGTATTGCTCACCCAGGATGCTGTGCGCATCGACAATATTCCCGATATACGTGATGTCAACAAACTCATCAGCCTTTTGCAACTTTTGGGGGTGAAAGTGCGTCGCCTCAACGACGATAGTGCTTTGCTCACCGAAGGCCGCAGTTTTGAGTTTCAAGCCGACGAGGTGAATCTCGAAATCCTGGAAAGCGACGAGTTTGCTGCTCAAGCCACAGCTCTCAGAGGTTCGATAATGATTGTGGGACCTCTTCTGGCACGTTTCGGTCGTGCCATCGTTCCCCAGCCAGGTGGCGATAAGATTGGTCGTCGCCGTCTCGACACCCATTTTCTGGGTATGGAAAAACTGGGTGCCACCGTTACCTACCGTCGCGGAGGTTATGAGGTTACCGCCTCGAGTCTTCAGGGTTGCTACATGCTCCTCGACGAAGCCTCTGTTACCGGTACGGCCAACATCATCATGGCCGCCGTTATGGCTCACGGCACCACTACTATCATGAATGCTGCTTGCGAACCCTACGTTTATCAGCTTTGCAAGATGCTCAACCGCATGGGTGCCAAAATCACCGGTGTGGGTTCCAACCTCCTCACCATCGAGGGAGTGGACGAGATGCATGGATGCCAGCATCGCCTGCTGCCCGATATGATTGAGGTGGGATCTTTTATCGGCATGGCCGCCATGACGCAGAGCGACCTCACCATCCGCAATGTCGGCATGGAGCACCTCGGCCTCATTCCGCAAGTGTTCCGCCGTTTGGGCATCGAAGTGTGGCAGCGAGGCGACGATCTCTTTGTCCCCTCCCGCGAGCACTATGAAATCGAGCGTTTCATGGACGGCTCCATCATGACCGTGGCCGATGCGCCATGGCCAGGATTCACCCCCGACCTTATCAGCATCGCCCTCGTGGTGGCCATCCAAGCCAAAGGCAGCGTGCTCATACATCAGAAGATGTTTGAAAGCCGCCTGTTCTTTGTTGACAAACTCATCGACATGGGTGCGCAGATCATCCTCTGCGATCCTCACCGTGCCACCGTTATCGGCCTCGACCACGAGCATCGTCTGCGTGGAGTGCGTATGTCTTCGCCCGATATTCGAGCTGGTGTGGCGCTGCTCATTGCTGCTTTGTCGGCCGATGGAAAGAGCCGCATCGACAACATCGAGCAGATTGACCGTGGCTACCAGCACATCGACCAACGTCTCCAAATGCTGGGCGCCAATATTAAACGAATAGATTAGAAAATTCAATATACCATTATATATGTCACTATTTGATTTTTTGAAACACAAGCCAAAGGAAGCACGACCCATCTTTGAATCTCTCGGCACCGATATGCATTGTCACCTTGTCCCCATGGTTGACGATGGTTCCAAGAGCATGGATGAGTCCATGGCATGTCTGCGTGTTATGCGTGCGGCAGGTTTTGAGAATATCATCTGTACCCCTCACTTCCAGTTTCCCCGTTTCCCGAACGAAGAAAATGACATTCGTCGTTTTTTCACAAACCTTCAAAAAGACATCTCTGCCCATGGCGGCATTGATGGCTTGAAACTTGCCGGTGTGGGTGGCGAATACCGCATCGACTCGGGTTTCCAAGACAGGATAGACAAAAACAAGTTCCTCCTTGTGGCCGACAAATATCTTTTGGTCGAGTTTTCGCTTCACCAGCAGGTCATGGGTCTCGACGAAATTCTCTTCGACCTCCAGATGAAAGGTTTCGACATCATCCTGGCTCACCCCGAGCGCTATCCCTACTATAGTGCCCAGTCCTCACGCCTGGAACACTTCAAAGAGATGGGCATCCTATTCCAAATCAACATCCTTTCGTTGTCGGGTTTCTACGGTGAAGGTCCTCGCCAGAAAGCCTTCCAGTTTGTTGAAAACGGTTGGGCCGAACTCATGGGCACCGATATGCACAATACCCTCTATGCCCAGGCGCTCATCGATGCTTCTCACGACCGCAAAATCGAGAAGCTCCTCGAGCATCACACCTTTATGAACCGCGACCTTCTCAACATCCA
>JAZUIX010000050.1:0-2293 GCA_045642445.1 Bacteroidales bacterium
ATAGTGAAATGTGAATAGTGAAATGTGAATAGTGAAATGTGAATAGTGAAATGTGAATAGTGAAATGTGAATAGTGAAATGTGAATAGTGAAATGTGAATAGTGAAATGTGAATAGTGAAATGTGAATAGTGAATAGTGAAAAGTGAAATGTGAAATGACAATACAAAAGGGCCGGAGCCTTCGTTTTCGTTTTCGAGACGTAGGTCATTCGTTTCATACCGGAATGTCGTTCTTAACTCTTAACTCTTAATTCTTAACTCTTCGTAATGACCCTCTTTACCCCAGTAGTTCCCACCCCTTCCTCGTTTTCCATCGACCACACCACGCCGATGCTACTGGTGGGATCGTGCTTTACCGATTCCATAGGGGCGAAACTTCAGGCGGCTGGGTTTGAGGTGCTCTGCAACCCTTTCGGCACACTTTACAATCCGCTATCCATAGCTTTATGTATGCGTCACGCTCTTGCCGACACCCCCATCGACGATCGTATGCTTGTGCAACACGAAGGAGTGTGGCATTCGTGGCTCCATCACAGCCGTTTCTCCAACCCCGACAAAGACCTCTGCCTCAAGTCCTGCAACGAGGCTATACATACCACCCACCAGTTTCTGCAACTGCACCCTGTCCTCCTTTTCACCTTCGGCACCTCCTACGCTTTTTTCCGTGACGGCCAGGTGGTTGCCAACTGCCACAAACTGCCCCCACAGACATTTCTCCGTCGCCGCCTTGCGGTACAGGAGATTGTTGAGGAGTGGCAGTCACTTATGACTCAGATCGACTCTCCTCACCTCATCTTCACCGTCAGCCCTATCCGACATCTTGCCGACACGGCTCACGGCAACCAGCTCAGCAAAAGCACCCTTCTCTTGGCTCTCGACCAACTGGGTGCCGACTATTTCCCCAGCTACGAGATACTCCTCGACGAACTCCGCGACTATCGTTTCTACGCCCGCGACCTGTGCCACCCCTCCGACGTGGCTGTCGACATCGTTTGGGAACGCTTCCAGCAAACCTACATGTCGCCCGCTACCCGCAATCAATGCCTCCTCAACGAAAAACAATTCAAACACACGCAACATAAACCAATAGTGATTAGTGAATAGTGAATTGGCGGCTACCGCCCTCCCAGTCACTAATCACCAGTCACCAGTCACAAAAAAATCCCCCACCATGTCTAAAAAAAATATCGCCCTGGTAATGGGCGGCTTCTCCGGCGAACACGACATCTCTATCAACAGCGGATGCCAAGTATATGAAAACCTCGACCACGAAAAATACGATGTCTACAAGATTGTCGTCGATCGCGATGGCTGGTATTGGCTCACCGACGATGGAAGTCATCTCCCCATCAATCGTGCCGACTTCACCCTTCAGGGCGACGATGGCAACACCGTGCGTTTCGACCTCGCTTTCATCATCATCCACGGCAACCCTGGCGAGAACGGCGTGCTCCAAGGTTATTTCGACCTCTTGGAAATCCCCTATACCACCTGCGGCTTCTATACCTCCGCACTCACCTTCAACAAAGGCTATTGCAACCCCGTGGTGCGCAGCTTCGGCGTGGTGAGCTTGGCCAAATCCAAACTTATCTACGGCAACCAACCCATCGACCCCGACGCCATCCTCAGCGAGCTCTCGCTGCCCCTCTTCGTCAAACCCGCCGCTGGCGGCAGCAGTGTGGCCACCACCAAAGTCAAACGTGCCGAAGATCTTATGCCCGCCATACGCGAAGCCCTCACCGAGGACTCCGAGGTGCTGGTCGAAGAGTTCATCCAGGGCCGTGAGTTCGACTGTGGCGTGCTCCGCACCAAAGAGCAAAAATATGTCTTCCCCATCACCGAAATCATCCCCACGGGCGGACACGAGTTCTTCGACTATGCCGCCAAATACGACGGCTTCAGCAACGAGGTCACACCCGCCGAGGTCGACCCCGCCATCAGCACCCACATACAAGAGGTCTCCTCACAACTCTACGACCTCCTCGACTGCCGTGGTATCGTCCGTTTCGACTATATCTACGACACCTCCAAACAGGAGCTTTTCTTCCTCGAAGTCAACACCATCCCTGGCCAAAGTGCCGAGAGCATCGTCCCCAAACAAGCCCGCGCCATGGGCATCTCCACCCGCCAACTCTACGAGATGGTCATCCAAACATGTATGAAATAGTGAAATGTGAATAGTGAAAAGTGAAATGTGAATAGTGACTGGGAGGGCGGGGACCTTCGTTTTCGTTCTTCGTTTTCGTAACCGTAGGTTTTCGTTTCATACCGGAATGTCGTTCTTAACTCTTAA
>JAZUIX010000051.1:0-33480 GCA_045642445.1 Bacteroidales bacterium
TCTGTGATTTTGGCCGTTTTTGGTCATCTTGCTGTTTGTCACTCGGTCATGTAGCCCGCTACACTCCCTCGTTCCGCTCAGCAATCTGTTCCAAAACCAACTCAAAATCCCAAGAAATCAATTTATAGAACCCACCTTAAGCTGTCCTCAAAGGGGCTTTGATGTCTTACGGAAGAGGCATAGCACTATCAAACTGGCGGCAAGGCCATAGTAAACCGCATCGGCTGGGAGTGCCAAGGCTTTGGCGAGAAGCATGGCTGCTGTGCCCGCCACCATGGCAGGCACCACTCCTTGAGGCTTGAAATGATTTGGCAGAAACAGGGCAAAACTCAGAGGGAAAAGCAATGCCACGGCCCGCAATCCTAAAGAGAGGAATCCCAGATCGTTGATGAAGGCGCCTTTGACCGACAAGGCCACCACTACGGCCAGGAGCAAGAGTCCGGCGATGGTCAGCCGCATCTGCGTCAGCGGTGAGAATCGCCCACGCAGTTTGGCACTTCGTATGCCTAACCTGGCACACAGGGTGCGCACATTGGAGAAGATGTCGCGTACAACAATTGTGGAGGCCCCCAGCACCAGGCCGCTTCCGCAGCCAAGGATGTTGATGAGCATGGCGCCCAGCACTATGCCGCCAAACCAGGCGGGAAGATGGTTGAGGATGAAGGCGGGGAAGGCCTGCATGGAGGAGGCTATCACCCCTATGCCTTCGGGAAGGGTTTGCCCCGAGGCTTGAAGCAGCGAAAGTTCCTCCTCGGTGACGTAATGACCACGCATATACATGCCCACCAAAGTGCACGCGGCTCCGATAAAGGGGATGAAGAAGGCACAATAGAGGGCCCCGCGGCGGGCTTTGGGGGTGGAGGCTGCCGACCAAATGCCTTGTGCGTAGGTTTGGGTGGAGACCACTCCCAGCATCAGCGACAGGCATCCTCCGATGTCTTTCATAGGGCCTCGGGCCAGCATGTTGCCATAACGGCGATGGATGCTCTCCACATCAACAATTTCATCAGAGACAGCCCCCATATCGGTGCCCGTAAGGAGACTTTCGATGCTGCCCTGTATGCCGTGCAGTCCTCCGCCCAGCTGCCACACGATGACACCTGCGGCCATAGAGCAGCCATAGAGCAGCACCAGTTTGATGATGCCTCCGGCTCCGGCGCTTTTGATGCCTCCAAAGAGCACCAGCAGCATGATGAGGATGCCGCTGATTATTGCCGCCCAGACGATGGGGATGTGGAAAAGGCTGGTGACCATGGCCGAGGAGGAGAGCACCTGCGACATGATGCTGATAAAGATGCCTATGAGGAAGAGCACCGATCCCACGGTCTCGGCTTTGCGGCCATACTCGTGCGAGACAATCTCCATCAAAGTGGTGCAGCCGCTACGACGGATGGGCCCCGCATAAAACACGCCCAAGGCCACCGCTCCCAGAGCTGCCCCGATGGTGAACCACCATGCCGAGAGGCCGTAGCTGAAAGCGAGTTGGGCCGTGCCTATGGTTGACTGGCCTCCGACAAGGGTGCCCAAAATGGCTCCACAAACCATCCAGCTGCCCGAATTGCCGCCTGTGGCGAAACTCTTGGCATCCTTGACTTTGCGACCAGAAAACCAACTCACCATCAGCAATAGGCCGATGGTGAGCAGGATTCCTATAATATGAATAGGTGTTAGCACTATTTGGCGTCACGGCCAGCGCGGATAGCGGCGATGTTGGTGTTGACAACAGCCTCACCCTTGCGGCCAAAGATGTTCTGGATAGCTTTCTCCAATTCGGAGAATTCGATTTCGAGATAAGGAGCAGCAGCACCCAGGAGGACCATGTTGCCACGGGCGTTGATCTGCTTGGCAATCTCGTTGGCGTTGAAGCTGACGCACTTTTTGAGTTTCTTCAGCTCGGCGTGGACCTTTTCAATATCGGGATAGTTCTTGATATTGATGAAGGGGTCGCTGTTGGTGATGACGCAACCATCGGGAGCCAGGAAAGGCAGATAGCGCAGGGCCTCCATGGGCTCGGAGCTGAGGATGATGTCGGCCTTGCCTTCGGGGATAACATCGGCGAAGATGGGCTCGCTGCTGATGCGGAGGTGCGAGAAAACGCTACCGCCACGCTGCGACATACCGTGAATTTCACTCTGTTTGACGTTCATGCCCAGATTCAAGGCTGCGTCACTTATGATTTTGGCTACGGAAACGATACCGTCACCGCCTACGCCGCAAAGTATGATGTCTTTTTTCATGATTATTCTATTTTTTTGGCGAACTGTGATCTGTGAATGGCGAACTGACAAGTGAGCTTGTATCGTCCGTTCACAGGTCACAATTCACAGGTCACTATTTGTTTTTCAAAGCAATGCGTTTCTTGTTCTCAACGATGCAGACACGCTGCGGGATGATGACGCTGACACCATCGTAAGCAATTTCTTCTTCGAGAATCTTGACGAACTCGTCGTGGTTCTTGGGCAGAGGAACGATGCTGCGGATGTGGTCGGGGTCGACACCGAGGCCGATGCAGATGTTGCGGATTTTCTGATTGGCGCTGGAGGGCTGGCCACCGGTCATGGCGGTGATGTCGTTGTCGAGAATCATGATGATGACGTTGGCCTTCTCGTTGACGCAATCCAAAAGGCCGGTCATGCCGCTATGGCCGAAAGTACCGTCGCCGATAACAGCGATGGAGGGGAAGATGCCCATTTCGGAGGCACCCTTGGCCATGGTGATGGAGGCACCCATGCAGACGGTGGTGTTGATGGCACCCATGTTGAAACCGAGGGTGTAGCATCCGATATCGCCAAAGACACGGCCATGCTCGTATTTCTTCATCACATCGACCACAGCGGTGTAGCTGTCGACGTGGGGGCAACCCTGACAGAGGGCGGGAGGACGGTTGGTGACCACCTCGGGCACCGCGGGACCATTCTCAACTTTCATGCCGAGGGCCTTGGCAACCTTTTCGGCGTTCATCTCGCCATCACGACGGATGGTCTCGTCCAAACGACCATGGACGGGCTTGCCTTTGCCGAGGCAGCCTTTGATCTGCTCCTCAACGAAGGGCTGGCCGTCTTCGAGCACCAGGATTTCGTCGCACTCGTCATACAGTTTGCTGAGCATGGCGGTAGGCAGAGGATACTGGGTGATCTTGACCACGGGATAGGGGCATTTGCCGCCAGGGAAATTCTCGAGGAGGTAGTTGTAGGCGATACCGGTGGTGACGATACCACGGCTCTTGTCGGTGCCAGGGATATACTGGTTGTAGCCGCTCTCTTCCGAAGATTTTTCGAAAACGGGCTGTTTGTCGATCAGGTCGCGATAGAGGCGCTTTGCATTGACGGGCAGCAGCACGAAGCTCTTGGGGTCGGAGGGGTAGTTGATTTTGTTCTGAGGCAGGGCGGCACGGCGCTCAACACCGGCACGGCTGTGGGCCAAACGGGTGGGGATGCGGAGCAGGATGGGGGTGCCCATCTTCTCGCTCATCTCGTAACCGGAGAACACCATATCGTAAGCCTCCTGCTGATTGCTGGGCTCCAGCATGGGGATCATTGCCCAGTGACCGTAGTAACGGCTGTCCTGCTCGTCCTGCGAAGAGAACATGCTGGGGTCGTCGGCCACAACGATGATGACACCCTTGGTGCCGATGATGGCTGCATTCATGAAGGGGTCGCCACAAACATTCAAACCCACATGCTTCATGCAGGTCATGGCGCGCTTGCCACTATATGCCACACCGATGGAAGCCTCCAAAGCGGTCTTCTCATTGGCGCACCAATTGGCACGGATGCCCTTCTGGGCAGCCTCTTTGGATTTTATCACATATTCTGTAATCTGGGTGGAGGGAGTACCAGGATAACTATTGATGGCACTACCGCCTGCATCAATAAATGCTTGAGCGATTGCTTCGTCGCCCAGTAAGAGTAACTTTGACATAACCAATATTTTATATTTATATTATTTTACTTTATGATTTTGCAAAGATAGCAAAAATATTTGGGATAAGCAAATTTTTAACTATTTCGACCTTTTCTGACACTCATTTTGCCACCACTTTTTGAAGCCATTTTTCCAGTATTTCTAAGGCTTTCAGGGCAGGCGACTGACCCAATTCGGCATACTCCTCCACGGCCCCTGTCTTGCACTCTTGAAAAAGGTGGTTCATGTTCATCAGGGTGACTGTTTCTGCATTTATGCCCTTTTGTTCGCACACACGCTCTATCGCCGAGAGATGCGTCCCCGCATTCACTTGGCAGTCGAGCGATCCATTCATAGCCATCAGCGGACACCTCATCTTGGCAATATATTCAAGAGGGTCCAGATTCAGCGACACCCCAACGTAAGGTTGCGACATCTGCAATGCCCAGCCGTAGCACTCCATGGTAGTGAGGCCTACCTGCTGTTTCTGCTCTTTGGTGAGGTCTTTGTTGTGCCGTTTCATCAAAGGAAGCAGAGCCTTGTTCAGCTGTTTCACTCGGTCGGTGGAATCCTCAGGATGGCTTGCACGATATTCAGCCACAGAATCAATCGTGGTGAAAGCATCACGCATGAATGCCAAGCGGATGTTTATCAAACTGTCGGGCACTCCTTGAAGATGGAATATCTCATAATTCTGCTCCAAAAGTGTCTGCTTCATGGTTTTTCCAGGGCCGGCCATCATCACCACGAACCCCACTTCGGGGTCTTTCGCAGCTGCCATGGCGGCAAGCAAGCCCCCTTCGCTGTGTCCCACTATGCCCACCTTTTTTGCATCAACAAAAGGCTTTTTGCGCAAAGCAGATACAAGAGCATTTACATCCTGTGCCAAATCGTGAGGGGTGACATCGTCGAAGAGGCCTGTAGAGCCACCTATGCCTCGATCATCGCAACGAAGCACCACGAAGCCCTGTTCCGACAAGTATTCCGCTATCACCTTGAAGGGACGGTGTCCCAAAATCTCTTCATCGCGGTTCTCCAATCCCGAACCCGTGACCAAAACCACGGCAGGGAAACCCTCTTTGGGTTGCGCGAATTGGGGCACAGTCAAAGTGCCCGCCAACACATATTCCCTCCCTTGGGCATCCTTCAAAACAAACACCTCCTCCTGCTCGGTGAAAGATTGTGCGAACATCACCGACACCAAAAGCAGATAACCAATCAAAGCAAACGTTCTCTTCACCATAACAACGCTATCTCCATCGTATTGATTCAATAATATGGTCAATATCGGCTTGGATAAAGTCAAGCACAGGTGCCAGAGAGTCGTTATTTGGGGTGCAATTCACTATAAACGACCCGCGGAGGAAATGGCTGCTGCTATCTGTGAGCCAAAACTGATAAGTGCTGGCCACATTCTGCCCCTTCAGGTGATAGGTTGTGCCATAAAGCCGATGTGCCGCATCCACAAACTTGTTCTCATCCATACCCGTCGAATGGTCGAAATGGGTCTCAGAATACTGATACGCCGTATCCACCTGCCCCCGAAGGTCCTCCAAACCGCGGATAGGCTTATAGGTCAGGAATACGAAACCTCTGTATTTCGGATAAACAATATCGAACCATTTCTCCCCTCTGCGGGCATTCAAACGATTGCCGTTAGTGTCTACATATACCGCCTCTTTCCACTCCACCACAGCATCCTTGCTGCACTCGAAAGTGAAAGGCAAGGCGGCTGTATCATACACCGTATAAGCATGTTGCGGCATATCAATACGCAGATAGGCCCGAGGCTTGGGGGTGGCATTGTCCCCACCGCACGAAACCATCAAAACCATAGCCGCAACAGCACAAACGCAAGAAAACATTATTCTCTTCATACCATCAAAATTTCTTGCAAAATTACAAAAAATAATCCGAATTGCAAATTATCAATTAAAAAGTCGTATTTTTGCAGCCGATTATGACAAGATTGGAATATTGGATTCACGCTCAAACGCAATATCGTGTGCACTCTCCGTTCATATTTGATATGTATCGGAAAGTGCTCTTCGCCCGTCTCGGCAAAGTTGTTCGCAAAGAAGTATGCTCCAACGTAACCGACTGGCGTGACAGGCAATACCACGAAATAGTGTACAAACTCCGCGACCATTACCACCTCACCGTCGAAAGCTACGACAACGATGAAGCCGTCCTCGCGGGCGACCCCGACACCTTCGGCAAAGTCAAAGTCATCCGCCGTCCCCACATTTGTCATGCCCGCGAACTCCGCTGGCAGGCCCAGCAAGACAACACCAAATACCGCGTCAGCATCGACCTCTACGACACCGGCCTCCTCCTAAACAACCCCAAACTCCACCCCCAAAAGTTCCTGCTGAAATAGTTTTTTGCGACATTCCTCTGCGTCCCCCTACCTTTTAATGTCCTCCCAAGTGCTTCAGGACTGACCAAGGATTGACCTAGGATTGACCTAGGACTAACCTTGGTATTATACCTAGGTCACTCGGTCGAATATTCGAAGGAGAGTCGGACCTCCGATGGGATGAAAAGGGCGGATTTTCGTTTTTGTGTGCTATTTTTAAAAAAAGTCGTATATTTCCTTGATTCCGCAAATGTAATGTTTGTGAATTGAACGACAGGTTGCTAATAAGTTTTATTGGTAATTCTCCGCTAGCATAAGCCTCACGGGGCTGGATTCAATATTCCAATGATTATTAGTATCTTTGCAAGTGTATGAAAAACAAAAAAAAGTGATTGGTTTGTCTTCTTATGCGTTAGTTTTTATCCAGCGGTTGAAGAAAGGGTCTTCGACGGAGTAGGTGTCAGTTTTGATGATGTAGCCGTTTTGTAGCAGTCGCTTGAGGGAACTTTGAGTGGTGCTGGGTGGCTGTTGGAGATAGTTGGTGGGGGCGTTGGTGGCCAAGCGTTTGAGGGTGGCTCTGTCGGTACGATTTTGGTTGAGCCATATTCGTTCAAAGTCGAGGTCGTGAAGCCGTATTAGGTTTTCGATGGCTTGGTTTACGACATTGTTGGTGATATGGTTGTATTCCATCATCTCCCACACTTGTGAAGCCAGTTGCTGGGTGTAGTAAGGGTGGCATAGGGTGAAAGTGAGGATTTCTTCGGCAATGTGGGTGGAGGTGTCGCTATTGTTGTTGGGGAGTCGGGTTTTGATATAGGTTAGGAAATCGTTATAAGGTATTTTCCCGAGATGCATTATTTGTCCAAAATGGTAGAAAGGAGATTTCTTTTTTTCGAAAATTTCTTCCATCATGGATTCCTGGCTGCCGAGAAAGATGTAGTTGAGCCCTTTTTGTACTTGCATGAGGGAGCGTAGCTGTTTGTCGAAGCCTCTTTGTATTTTGGTGACTTCTTGAAATTCGTCGATGACGACGATGGGTCTTTTGTCGGATTGCTGGCAGATTTTCTGTAGGAGAGACATGGAGTCTTCGAGCATGATGTCGGTAGCGGAAGAGGGTTGGAAAGATACTTCCATAGCACCAGAAATGGCATTGGTAGACAAGGTGGGGATAATGCGAAAATGGGAGAAGAGATGTTTGATTTTTTCGTAGGGGTAGAGTTTGAAGATTCCGCGCATCAGTTGGGTGGAGAAGTCATTAACAGAGAGAATATATTGGAGGTCGAGGAATATCTGTGGACGATCAATTTGGGAGAGGGTTTTGAATACGAGGCTGCTTTTGCCGAATCGGCGAGGGCTAATGAGTACAATATGGTTTTCGCTGTCCAACTTGTGTTTTAGTTGGTCGAGTTCGGTGTTCCGGTCGGTAAAGAAATTTCCCTCTACGATGGTGCCAAATTTGAACGGATTCATGGTTCGGATATTTAAGTAATTTTTGGCAAAGATACGAATAAAAATTGGAATTTGCGTAACTGATTGATAAAACAATTGTTAAAATTATGTTAATTGAATTATAAGCAACTGTATGTTAGTTTTGTATGAATGCGAAATTTTTCGTTGCGAAATTTTTCGCATATAATGTTTGAAAAGTGAAAAAAGAGGCCGTGAGGAGAGGTTTTGCAGGGGTTGGAAGTGGAACGTTCAATGGTGATGAAAAAATAATTTTAACTTTAATAATATTATTATCATTTCTGCGTTATCATAGTTGTATGAAACAATATCTCGAATTACTACAGCATGTGCTCGACACGGGGGTGTCGAAGCATGACCGCACGGGTACGGGAACCATCAGCACGTTTGGCTATCAGATGCGTTTCCACCTCGATGACGGGTTCCCGCTGCTGACGACCAAGAAGTTGCATCTGCGCTCGATTATATATGAATTGTTGTGGTTTCTCAAAGGGGACACGAATATACAGTATCTTCACGACCATAAGGTGACGATTTGGGACGAGTGGGCCGACGAGAATGGCGATTTAGGCCCTATTTATGGTCGTCAGTGGCGTTCGTGGGGATGTGCCGATGGCGGTCATGTGGATCAGATTGCCCAGTTGATTGAGCAGATTAAGACCAATCCCGATTCGCGGCGTTTGTTGGTGTCGGCTTGGAATGTGGGCGAGGTGGATCAGATGGCTCTGCCTCCGTGCCATATCCTGTTCCAGTTTTATGTGGCCGACGGGAGGCTGAGTTGTCAGCTTTATCAGCGTTCGGCAGATATTTTCCTGGGTGTGCCGTTCAATATTGCCAGTTATGCGTTGTTCACGATGATGATTGCGCAGGCTTGCGGCTTGAAGTATGGCGATTTTATCCATACGTTGGGCGATGCGCATATTTATAACAACCATATTGAGCAGTGCAAGCTGCAGCTTACGCGAGATCCGAGGCCGCTGCCCCGTATGATTATTAATCCCGAGAAGAAGGATATCCTGGATTTTGATTTCGAGGATTTCGAGTTGGTGGGTTATGACCCTCATCCGCACATTAAGGGCGAGGTGAGTGTTTGAATTGTTTAACTATAAACATTTTTGACTTTGAACAATAACACATATTGCATTATAATGGCTGGTGGTTTCGGAAGCCGTTTTTGGCCGATGAGCAAGGCCAACAACCCCAAGCAGTTCTTGGACATTTTGGGGAGTGGCGAGTCGATGCTTCAAACCACGTTCCATCGTTTTGAGAAGATCTGTCCCCGAGAGAACATCATTGTTGTTACGGGTGAGATTTATGCCGATAAGGTGCGTGAGCAGTTGAAGGGCTTGAGGTCTTATCAGGTGCTGAGCGAGCCTACTCGCCGCAATACGGCCCCCTGTATTGCTTACGCTGCTTCGGTTATCAGCAGCATGAATCCCAAGGCCAACATTATTGTCACCCCTTCCGACCATGCCATTTTTGGCGAGGAGCGTTTTGTGCAGGATGTGGAGCAGGCGTTGGCCATTACGGAGAAACATGACTGGATTGTGACTATAGGTGTTCGCCCCACGGCTCCCAACACGAAATATGGCTATATCCAGTTTACGGAAGACACCCCTGTGGCTTCGGCCCGCAATCTGCATCGGGTGGTCACCTTTACCGAAAAGCCCCCAGCAGAGATGGCCCGCCAGTTTATTGCCACGGGTGAGTTCTTTTGGAATTCGGGTATCTTTGTGTGGCGTATGCCTGTGTTGAAACGGGCTTATAAGACCTTCCTTCCCAAGATGGCTCGCGACTTTTTCAAGTTGACGCCTGAGACTACAGGTATGGAATTGGACCGCACATATTCGCTTAGTGAGGCTATTTCGGTGGACTTCGGCATTATGGAGAAGGCCGAAAATGTGTATGTGTTGGAGGCTTCTTTCGGATGGTCGGATGTGGAGTCGTGGGATTCGCTCTACAATACCTGCCACCATGACCAAAACGGCAATGCTTTTGTTTCGGGCAACGTGTTTGCTTACGATACGCACAATACTGTGGTGCACGTGTTGTCGGGCAAGACACTCGTGGTGCAGGGTTTGGACGGCTATATTATCGCTGGCGACAATGACACGATGCTTATCTGTCCGCGCAATCAGGAAGACCAGGTGGTCAAATATGCCTCCGATGTGGAGTTGGCCGAACTGACCAATGTGACCAAGAAGACAAGAGGCAGAAAAAGTAAGGCGGCTATGGCCGAATCATCAAACATAGAATCAACAAAATAAATAATAATATGAAACGTATTGAAATCAAACATCTGTTTGTAGACAATGTGGATCAACTGATTGACACCACTGTCAATGTGAAAGGTTGGGTGCGTACAAAACGCGGCAACAAAAATGTGGCTTTCATCGCTTTGAACGATGGCTCGACTATTAATAATATCCAGGTTGTGGTCGATTTGGCCAATTTCGACGAGGATTTGTTGCGCCGCATCACCACGGGTGCATGTATCAGCGTTGACGGCAAACTGGTTAAGTCGCAGGGTGCAGGTCAGGCCGTTGAGGTGCAGGCCGAGAACATCGTGCTTTATGGCGAAGCCGACCCCGACAGCTATCCTTTGCAGAAGAAAGGCCATTCGATGGAGTTTCTCCGCGAGATAGGCCATCTGCGTCCCCGCACCAACACTTTCGGTGCTGTCTGCCGTATACGCCACAATATGGCTTACGCTATCCACACCTTCTTCCACGAGCGCGGATTCTTCTATTTCCACACCCCGCTGATTACCGCCTCCGATTGTGAGGGTGCCGGCGAGATGTTCCAGGTAACTACGCTGGATATGAAGAATCCTCCCCGCAAAGAGGACGGCAGCATCGACTACGACCAGGATTTCTTCGGCAAGCAGACCTCTCTGACGGTGAGCGGACAGCTTGAGGGCGAGCTGGGTGCCACGGCTTTGGGCAAGATTTACACTTTCGGCCCCACCTTCCGTGCAGAAAACAGCAATACGCCTCGCCATTTGGCCGAGTTCTGGATGATTGAACCCGAGATGGCTTTCTATGATATTGACGACCTCACCGCTTTGGAGGAAGAGTTCATCAAATATTGCGTGAAGTGGGCTTTGGACAATTGCGCCGATGATTTGCAGTTCTTGAACAACATGATTGACAAGGGTCTTATCGAGCGTCTGAAGAGCGTGGTAAACACCGAGTTTGTCCGCCTGCCTTACACCGAGGGCATCCGCATCCTTGAGGAGGCGGTGAAGAATGGTCACAAGTTTGAGTTCCCCGTCTATTGGGGTGTCGACCTGGCCAGCGAGCACGAGCGTTACCTTGTTGAGGAACATTTCAAAAAGCCTGTCATCATGATTGACTACCCCAAGGAAATCAAGGCTTTCTATATGAAACAGAATGCCGATGGCAAGACGGTGCAGGGCACCGATGTGCTTTTCCCGCAGATTGGCGAGATTATCGGCGGCTCCGTGCGTGAGGAGAGCTACGACAAGTTGATGAACCGCATCAACGAACTCAATATCCCCATGAAGGATATGTGGTGGTACCTCGACACCCGCCGTTATGGCACCTGCCCCCATGCCGGTTTCGGCCTCGGCTTTGAGCGCCTGATGCTCTTTGTGACGGGTATGGCCAACATCCGTGACGTCATCCCCTTCCCCAGAACACCCAAGACTGCCGAGTTCTAATTGATGACAACAGACGAACAATATATGCGCCGCTGTCTGCAGCTTGCATCCAACGGGTTGGGTCGTACAAGGCCCAACCCGTTGGTCGGCTGTGTGATAGTCAAAGAGGGCCGTATTGTGTCGGAAGGCTATCATCAGCAGCATGGACATAACCATGCCGAACGAAATGCGATATTGCGAGTTGTGGAACGTGGCGAAGGCCAAAATTTGAAGGGTGCCACGCTCTATGTCAATCTTGAGCCATGCTCACATCATGGGCTTACACCTCCTTGTGCCGACTTGATTGTGGAAAGCGGTATATGTAGGGTGGTGTGCTGCAATGACGACCCCAACCCCAAGGTGGCTGGAGGAGGTTTTGCCAAACTGGAGGCCGCTGGTGTTGAGGTGGTGCGTCATGTTTTGGAGCCTGAGGGACGCGAACTCAATCGCCGCTTCTTTACTTTTATGGAGCAGCACCGGCCCTACGTCATCCTCAAATGGGCAGAGAGCGCCGATGGGTTTATGGCTCCCGAGCAAGAAGAATCCAAATCATATTGGATTTCCTCACCCCGGCAAACCATGATCAGCCACAAGTGGCGTACCGAGGAGGCGGCTATCCTGGTGGGTTCGCAAACCTATCTTGACGACCGCCCTCAGTTGACAGCTCGTCATTGGCACGGCAACAATCCCACCCCTGTGGTGTTGGATAGGAGTCATCGTTTGACAGATGTCCCCGAACACTGGCTCCATTTGGATTGCCAAACTCCGCAAGAGGTGGTAGATGCTTTGTATAAACACCAGTTGCAATCGGTCATCATAGAAGGTGGTCGCAAAATATTGGATGCGTTCATCCAGGCGGGCATCTATGACGAGGTGCGGGTGTTTCGCAACAACAATGTCTTTTATTATTCCGGTCTTAAAGCCCCACAAATACCCCCATGTTCGAGGATACATATCATACAATAGCGGCACCTTCGCAAGGACTGTACAAGGAGAAAGGCAGCAAGTTTCTGGCTTTCGCTTTCCCTGTTTCGTCGGTCGAGGAGGTGAAGGCACATTTGGATGCTTTGCGGAAAGAGTATTTTGATGCCCGTCACCATTGCTATGCCTATATTTTGGGTGCCAACAAGGATGCCTATCGTGTCAACGACGACGGCGAACCTTCGGGCACGGGTGGCCGCCCGATTCATGGTCAGTTGCTTTCCGCCGATTTGACCAATACCCTGATTGTGGTGGTGCGCTATTTTGGCGGCATTTTGTTGGGTGCTTCGGGGTTGGCCAATGCCTATAAGGTTGCTGCCCGCGATGCTATAAATAATGCCACCATAGAGGAACGCACAATAGATGTCGTATATCGGCTGTATTTTGAATATGCGTTGATGAACGATGTTATGCGGATCCTCAAGGAACAGGGGCTGCAACCCCGAAACCAGATATTTAACCTTGATTGTCGGCTCGACATCAGTGTGCGACAGTCGCAGAGTGTCCGTGCTTACGACGCTCTCGCCAAACTTTACGGATTGAAGATAGAAACTATATGAACGACGATATACTCTCCCAGCTCAATGAGGAACAGCGCAAAGCTGCCGCTTGCACCGAAGGCCCTGTGATGATTATTGCGGGTGCAGGTTCGGGCAAAACACGCACGCTCACTTACCGCATAGCCCATCTCATCAATTTGGGTGTCGACCCTTTCAATATCTTGGCGCTCACCTTTACCAATAAGGCTGCTGCCGAAATGAAAGAGCGTATTATGAAGTTGGTGGGCAGCGAGGCCCGCAATATATGGATGGGCACTTTCCACTCGGTGTTTGCCCGCATTTTGCGTTCCGAGGCCTCCAAGTTGGGATATATCAACACATTTACCATCTACGACAACGACGATAGCAAGTCGGCTATCAAACAAATTGTCAAAGGGCTCAATCTTGATCCCAAGACCTATAACCCTGGCTATGTGTTGGGGCGTATCTCTATGGCCAAGAGCAACCTCTTGTCGCCCGACGATTATGCCACCAATCCCGAGATTCAGCAAACCGACAAGGATTCGCACAAACCGATGATTGGCGAGATTTACAAGATTTACAATCAGCGTCTGCGCAATTCCATGTCGATGGATTTTGATGACTTGCTGTTCAACATGAATGTCCTTTTGCGCGATTTCCCCGAGGTGCTCCTCAAGTACCAGAATCGCTTCAAGTATATCATGGTGGATGAGTATCAGGATACCAACTATTCGCAGTATCTTATCATCAAGAAACTTGCCGCACGTTTCCAAAACATCTGTGTGGTGGGAGACGATGCCCAAAGCATCTATGCCTTCCGTGGGGCCAACATTCAGAATATTTTCAATTTCAAACGCGATTACCCCTCCCTTCATTTGTTCAAGTTGGAGCAGAACTATCGATCCACTCAAAATATCGTCAATGCTGCCAATTCCATTATTGCCAAGAATGTGGAGCAGATTGAGAAAGAAATTTGGACTGACAATGGTGTAGGCAACCGCATCAAACTTTTGATGGCTTTGGACGAGCGCGACGAAGGTCGCCAGGTGGCCGAATCTATCCAGGAGGCCCATATCGGTGATGATTTGGATTACCGATCCTTCGCCATACTTTACCGCACAAATGTGCAGTCGCGCGCCATCGAAGAGGCTCTGCGGCGCATGAATATCCCTTACCGCATCTACCAAGGGCTCTCCTTCTATGGTCGAAAAGAGATCAAGGATGTGCTGGCCTACATGCGTTTGGTGGTGAACAACTATGACGAGGAGTCGCTTTTGAGGGTCATCAATTATCCCTCAAGAGGCATCGGTCAAACCACTATCGATCGTATGCGTCTCGCCGCTGCCGACAACGATGTGGCGGTGTGGACGGTGATGGAGAATCTCCCTTCCTTCGGTTTGGCTATCAACGGCCCCACCATGCAGCGTATTGGCGATTTTATGATCATGATTAAGCGCTTCACGTCGCTGCTGCCCACGATGAACGCTTACGAGTTGGCCAAACAAATTGTCTACAATTCAGGAATAATCAATCTGTTGCGTAACGACGACGATCCCGATAACGCCAACCGTATTGACAACATCGACGAGCTGCTCAATGGTGTGCAGGAGTTTTGCGAGAAGGAAGACCAGTTTGTTGATGAGGCTAATGAGGTTGATGAGGCTCCGCAACAGCAAGGCCTCCGCACCCTTGACCAATTCTTGCAACAGGTGTTGCTGCTCACTTCCGAGGATAAAGACGAGGACAAGGAAGCCGACAAGGTGTCCATGATGACCATTCATGCTGCCAAGGGGTTGGAGTTCCCTTACGTTTATGTGGTGGGCATGGAGGAGAATCTTTTCCCCTCTTTCATGTCTATTTCCTCACGTCAGGAGTTGGAAGAGGAACGCCGTTTGTTCTATGTTGCGGTGACCCGTGCCGAAAAACAGCTCACCCTCTCGTATGCCACTTCGCGCTATCAGTACGGCAATTCTTCATGCCAGGAGATGAGCCGTTTTGTTGAAGAAATCGACCACAGGTATATTGATATGCCTGTCCATTCCCATACATTCCCCAAGGTGGGCGAGTTGCCCAAGGCTTTTGCTCGCCGAACCTCGGCTCCGACACAAGAACGCAAGCTGCTGAAGAAGGTGCAACCCAAAACCGCTGCCCCGCAAGGCCCTACGCAGATGAATCCTCCCGCGGCCATCAATTCCATCCAGGTGGGTATGCGGGTGATGCATGCCAAGTTCGGAGTGGGCAAAGTGCTCAATATCGAAGGCTCTGGCAATGAGCGCAAGGCGGTCATTTTCTTTGAAAATATTGGTAACAAGACGCTGATGTTGGCTTTCGCCAAATTGGCCATAGTGGAGTAGGAGGTAAGGATGCGGATAGTTATTCAACGTTGCACACGGGCTTCGGTCACCATAGCGGGCCTGCTCAAATCGGAGATAGGTCCAGGCATGATGATTTTGTTGGGCATTGAAGATGCCGATACCGACGAGGATATTGACTGGCTTTGTCGCAAGATTGTGGCCATGCGTATTTTCAATGATGCCCAAGGGGTGATGAATCTGCCCATCACCGAGGTGCCCGATAGTGGGATATTGCTTGTGAGCCAGTTCACTTTGATGGCCAGCACCAAGAAAGGTAACCGTCCCAGCTATATCCACGCCTCCAAGCCCGACTTCGCCATCCCCATGTATCAAAAGTTCATCGCCCGACTCACGCAGGAATTCGGCAAGGAAGTCAAGACTGGTGAATTTGGTGCCGATATGCAGGTGGAGCTTGTCAACGATGGCCCTGTGACTATCTTGATGGATTCCAAGAATCGTGTGTAGAGCACTACGGGTGAAACGCTCCTCGAAAGTTTATCGCTATTTGTTAAGTGGTTGTTCGTTCTCTTAATGGGGTCTTAACGGGGTTTAAACGGGGTTTACCCCGTTAAGACCCCGCTGTGTGGCCGCTACAAGCCCCTTTGGTCAACGACCCAACTATGTTCGCTTCACACAGACAGCCTTGGAAGTTGAGGATAATAAAAAATAGTGAAATACTCTTGTAGGAAATGGTTTACAGGGTGGCGATGATGCTGCGGTCTTTGTCGCGAAAGTCTTTGTTGAGACGGGTGGTGAATCCGAGGCTTTGCAGCAGTTGGCAGGTCTCTCGACCGTGGTGCTCGTTGATTTCAAGTATTAGTTGTCCTCCTTCGGCGAGGTGTTTGGAGGCATAGAGGCCGATGACACGATAAAAGAGGAGAGGGTCGTTATCGGGTACGAAGAGTGCCAAAGATGGTTCGTAGCCAAGGACGTTTTCCTGCATCTCTTTGCGTTCAGAATCAAGGACGTAGGGCGGGTTGCTGAAGATATAATCGAACGTGGTGCAAGGTAGGGGAGGCTCGTCGCGGAGTATGTCGCAACGCACAAAGTTGACTTCGACGTTGTTGTTTTTTGCGTTTTTTTGTGCCATCTGTAGTGCCTTTTCGGATACATCCACTCCGAAAACGTTTGCTTCGGGAAAGTATTTTGACAAAGCGATGGCGATACATCCGCTGCCGGTGCAGAGGTCGAGAATGGCTGGGGCCGTTTGGGTGTTTCTGTTGTTGAGGAATTGGAGGAGGATCTCCTCGGTTTCGGGACGAGGGATGAGCACTTCGGGAGAGACTTCGATGCGGAGGCCGCAGAACTCGGTGTGGCCGATGATGTGCTGTATCGGGCGGTGCTTTTTCAAATCTTCCACCGCCCAATGGAATTTGAGCAGGTCGGATTGGTTGATGGTGCCTTCGCGATGCAGCAGCAGTTGAGCCATGTCCCACCCTAAGAAGGCTTCGAACAACATTCGCACGAACATTTTTATCTCACCTTCGGGGTAGATGTCGGAAAGTTCGTTGCGAAAATATTGCTCAATATCTCGCACCCGATTCGAAGGTATGCGCATATTGGTGGTGTTCATAGGCTATTTTCTCCCAAAATCTGCGGGTATCTCGCCCCAGTTGTCGGTGTCCCATTTGCGTATTTCGGTGGTGTAGGTGTTGGTTTGCAACCATGCTTCGGCTCGGCGGACATAGTTCCACAGTTCCACCGTCTCGGGGGTGCAGGGGAGCTTGCTTCCACATTCTTTGTGTTTTACCCAGTTGATGGCTATCTTTGAATCGCTGTAGATGATTTGTTTGAGGTTGTTTCTTTTGAGGTAGGAGAGGCCGTGGACGATGGCTAAAAACTCGCCGATGTTGTTGGTTCCCACGGGTGTTTTGTAGTGGAAGATTCGTGTGCGGGTAGCCACATGGACGCCTTGATACTCCATGATGCCTGGATTACCGCTGCAAGCTGCATCTACGGCCAAACTGTCGAGGATGGGGCCTTCGACGTTGCCTGCCTTTACAATGGTCTTACCTTCTTCATTTACAGTCACCATGCTCTCTTTGGTGGTCTTTTTTCCCGCCACTTCGCTATAGGGACGACGAAAGGCTGCCTGGGCTTCGCTCAAACTGTCGAATGACTTGTATTGAGCCCCCGCAACCCCTACGACTTGCTTTTTGCATTCATCCCAGGTGTTGAAGATGCCAGGTTGGTTGCCCTGCCACACTACATAATATCTTTGTTTTTTTTGAGTCATAGTGAGTAATCTTGGGTAAAAAAAGCGGCCATGAAAATCACAGCCGCTTTTTGGTATCTGTTTTGAGTGAGATTAGGCACCCAATTCAAGGCGCTTGTAACCAGTGCATTTGAGCTCTTTGTCGGTGCGGGCGATGAAGTCCTTCACGCTGACTTTGGCTTCCATGATGTATTCCTGGTCCATGAGGGTGTTCTCTTTGAAGAACTTGTTCAGGCGGCCCTGAGCAATCTGCTGAATCTGCTGCTCGTTGAGGCTGGCAGCTTTCTTGGCGGCCTCTTCCTCTTTGATTTTGCGAGCCATGTTGGCCTGCTCTTCGGTGATCCAGCCTTTACCCATGTTGGAGTTGATGTGGTCTTCGCTGTCGACGTGGGCGGGGTTGATGCCGGCTTTCTTCAGAGCGGCTTCAACGGCCTTGCCAATGAGTTCTTCCTTGGTCTTTTCAACGGCAACCTTGAGTTCGTTGTCGATGATGTCCTGAGGAACACAGGTGGCGTCGAGGGCAACGGGGCGCATAGCCACGACCTGCATGGCGATGTTGTGACCAACCTCTTCATAACCAGCCTTGGACATGCCGCAGACAGAAGCCATGCGATTGCCGGGGTGGACGTATGCGAAAACCTGGGCGGCCTCGATGGTCTCGAAGTGGGCCAGTTCGATCTTCTCACCGATTTTGGCAATCTGGTCGGTGATGAGGTCAGCAACGCTGCGACCGTCGATCTGCATAGCCATCACATCGTCCTTGTTGGTGAGGTGTTTGGCCATTGCGTTGTCGATGATGGAGTTGGTGAACTCGACGAAGCCAGCATTGGTGGCCACGAAGTCGGTTTCGCAGCTCAGCATGATGATGGCACCGTAGTTGCCGTTGCTCTTTGCGAGCACGCAGCCTTCGTTGGCGTCACGGTCGGCACGTTTGGCAGCCATCTTCTGACCCTTCTGACGAAGGAAATCGATAGCTTTCTCGAAATCGCCGTCGCATTCGACGAGGGCCTTTTTGCAGTCCATCATGTCGACACCGGTCAGCTGACGAAGCTCATTAACCTGTTTTGCAGTGATATTTGCCATAATATTATTGTTCTTTATTGATTAATTACTCGGCTTTGGCTTCCTCTTCGGCTTTGGGCTCTTCGGCGTTTCTGGCCTTGCGGGGACGGGTCTTCTTTTCGACGGGGGCCTCTTCGGCTTTCACCTCTTCCTCTTCCTCATTTTGGGCGTCTTTATCAAGCATACGCTCGTTAAGACCTTCCTGGATGGCTTCCATCATGGGTTTCAGGATGGCAGCAATCGACTTGGAAGCATCATCGTTAGCGGGGATGGGGAAATCGACGAGATCGGGGTTGCAGTTGGTGTCGACCAATGCGAAGGTGGGGATGTTCAGACGATGGGCCTCAGCAACGGCAATGTGCTCCTTGTTGATGTCGATGACGAACAGGGCGCTGGGGAGACGGGTCAGGTCGGCGATGCTGCCCAAGTTCTTGTCGAGCTTGGCGCGCTCACGCTGCACCTGGAGGCGCTCACGCTTGCTGATGTTGTTGAAATCCTTGTCGTGCATCAGCTGGTCGAGGCTGTTCATCTTCTTCACGGCCTTGCGGATGGTGGTGAAGTTGGTGAGCATACCGCCGGGCCAACGCTCGGTCACGAAGGGCATATCAACGCTCTTGGCCATTTCGGCGACAACGTCCTTGGCCTGTTTCTTGGTGGCCACAAAGAGGACTTTCTTGCCGCTCTTGGCAATCTGTTTAAGAGCTGCTGCGGCCTCGTCAGCCTTGACGATGGTCTTCTGCAGGTCAATTACGTGGATGCCGTTGTGCTCCTTGAAGATATAGGGAGCCATTTTGGGATTCCATTTTCTTTTGAGGTGGCCAAAGTGACAGCCAGCTTCGAGTAATTCTTCGAATTTTAATTCAGTCATGTTTTTCTTTTTTGTTTACGTTCCTAAATTACCAATTGCCGAGTAGTCTTTTTATTAGGGCCGTGTTTTTCTGCTTTTGCCTTAGGCAGCAGAACTGTCAACGCGGCAGAATCTCTCGCCAATTTGGATTCTAAACTTATATTTTTTATATACTTCCCTGTCGGTACTTCTGGAAAATCCAAAGTAACCAGCAGCTCTGCAAATACTAACGTTTGCTGAACTGGAAGCGTTTACGAGCCTTGGGCTGACCGGGTTTCTTACGCTCGACCATACGGGGGTCACGCATCAGGAAACCTTCCTTTTTCAGAGCGGTGCGGTCTTCGGCGTTGTTCTCGCACAGGGCGCGGGCGATAGCCATACGCAGAGCCTGGGCCTGGCCGGTGATTCCGCCACCATCGAGGTTGGCCTTGATGTCCCATTTGCCTTCAGCGTCGGCAACCTGGAGAGCCTGGTTGACGATGTACTGCAGCGGACCAGTGGGGAAATATTCTTTGTAGTCTCTTTTGTTGACAATGATCTTGCCGGTGCCGGGGGTCATATAGATGCGGGCAACGGAGCATTTTCTTCTACCAATGGTGTTGATTACTTCCATATCTTGTATTATCTAACGTCGTTAATATTGATTGCTTTGGGATTCTGACCCTGGTGGGGATGCTCGGGACCTGCATAGATGTAGAGGTTGCGATACAGAGCGTCGCCAAGACGGTTCTTGGGAAGCATGCCGCGGATAGCGTGTTCGAGGACGCGCTCGGGGTGCGTGGCCAAAACCTTAGCGGGAGTGGTCTCACGCTGGCCGCCGGGGTAGCCAGTGTAACGCTGGTAGATCTTGTCGGTCATTTTTTTGCCGGTGAAGACAATCTTCTCGGCGTTGATGATGATAACATTGTCACCGCAGTCAACGTGCGGGGTGTAGCAAGGCTTGGTCTTGCCACGGAGGATGTTGGCGACTCTCGTGGCCAAACGTCCTACGGTCTGATTCTCGGCATCAACCAGAACCCATTCCTTCTGGACGGTGTTCTTGTTAGCGGAGATGGTTTTGTAACTTAATGTATTCATTTTTTATTTTAACGATGATGTTCTGTTTATAAATTTTTTGTTGCTGCCTCGGGTTTCTGGCGCCATTTTCGCGTGACGGATAACGCAAATCGGCACTTTTCGCCCCCAGCTCACAACGCTGTATTTTTCTCCTATCATATTGGACTTCAGGTCTGAACGGGTAAGTAGCACGCCTTTCGCCCACTATGCTAAGAGGATGCAAAATTACAACATTTTTTTTGATTGACAAAATTTGCCTGTTAATTTCTTCAAAAATTTTTGTTGAAAGAACATGACAAACGCAAAAAACAGCCTTTTTGCAAAATATTTTGGGTTATGATTTTTTTCATTTTTGAGAACAGAGTTTGCATAGCCATAGAGTGGGCTTTGTGGCGAGGGTGGCACCTATGACGAAGAGGTCTCCGCCCTCTTTCAAGCCGAGTTTCTTTTGCAAAAGGGCGGCCTCCATGGGGTAGTTGCGGGTGACCACATGGGCTTTTCGCTCGGGTATTATGCGTGATGCTTCTTTGGGTTTGAGTTCTTGCAGCACTTGGAACCTGCGTCCAGGAAAGGTTTCGTTGAGGATGTCGGAGGTGTAGAGGTGGGTGTTTCGAGCCAGTTGCTGCAGATTGTATTTCTGGCTGATGTAGCCGAAGCAGCCCCCTTTCATCAGTGTGGCATGGGGTTCGTAGAGGTATTGCCCCATCTGGCTAGCGTAGGTCGTCTGGGCTTTTTCTTCTTCGGAGGGGAGGAAGACTATTGGGGCGAAATCGCCACGAAGTTCCACACAATGTATCTGCGTCTCGCGTTCTGCTGCTTTGTTTAAGGCGAAGAGCACCTCTTTGCATTCTCCGTTGAGGGCAACGATGTGCACATCGGCCACGTTGCCGAGTTGATGCAGGGCTGAATAAAGGTCTATCATGGGTGAGGCTTTTATCAGCAGGTGACTGCAACGGCTGAGGAGCAGCGCAAGGTTGTCCAAAAGGTTGGGGGTGCACTCCTCAAAAGCGGACACTTTGCGTCCTTTGGGGTCACGGCGGGCGGGGTCAATATATATTGTATTATATATTGTGTTGGTTTGGCTTTTCAACCATTCCAGGCTGTCGCCGCTGTGGCAGCGTATGTTGTGTTGTCCGAGGACGGCGAAATTGTGTGCTGCCAATTGGCACAGTTCTTGGTTCTGTTCGCAGTAATCCACCGTTTCGGCCACTCGAGCCATGAAAAGGCTGTCGATTCCCATGCCTCCTGTGAGGTCGGCTACTATGCCTCCTCCCCAATCCGACATTAGTTGGGCTTTGTATTGTGCTGTGGCTTCCGAGGAACTTTGTTCGCGGTTCAGTTTGGGCGGGTACAAAACCTCGTCGCAATGGGCAAGCGTCGGCCATTTGGCCGACGCTTGTCTCTGCCCTTCAATTTGCTGCACCACCTGCCGCATGTCCACTTGCGGATATTTGCTCTGTTGCAGAAGCAGTTTCAGCGGGTCTTCGTCGCGGTGTTGGCGGGCAAATTGCAGTATGTCAGTATCAATAGACACCTTGATCGTGGAGTTTTTTGAGGCGCTCTACCACCATGGGACGGTCCTCTTTATAGGTGACGCCGAACCATTGTGCGGTGGTTTTCAGCACTGTCATAGTGGCGTAACCGCTGTTGATGAAGGTGTTGACGGCGTAGGGAATGTAGTATTCCGATTTCATCTCGGTGCCACGTTCCTTGAGCCATTCCACAAAGAGTTTCTCGCTCTCCACAAAGTAGTCGGGGGTGAAGCCGAAGAGGTTCATCGACACGGTGGCATCGGCGGGCAGGGGGTGCATGCTGCCGTCTGTGTCCTTGTATTCAATGCCGTTTTCGGTGCGGCCGATGCTGGTGCGCTCGGTCATGCCGGCCAGGAGGCCGTTGGCATCGACGTTGCATACTCCGCGCGAAACGGTGCCGTTCTCGCTGAGGGTGTTCTCCAGACGGTAACCCACCATGCAGTATTTGCCTTTGGTGCCTTCGAGGGTGCGCAGGTGGTCGCCAATCACTTGGAATGCGTCACGACCGTAGAAATCGTCGGCGTTGATGATGGCGAAGGGCTCATTGATGACATCTTTGGCCATCAGAATGGCGTGGTTGGTACCCCAGGGTTTCTCACGTCCCTCGGGCACTGTGAACCCTTTGGGAAGATAGTCAAGTTCCTGAAAAACATATTCCACTTGGATGCGATTGCCGAAATGTTCGGGGTTGATATGTTTCTTGAATTCCTCTTCGAAGCTGTGGCGGATAACGAACACCACTTTGCCGAAGCCTGCGCGGATAGCGTCGTTGATGGAATAATCCATGATGATTTCGCCATTGGGGCCTACGCCGTCCATTTGTTTGAGTCCGCCGTAGCGGCTGCCCATACCGGCAGCAAGAACTAATAATGTTGGTTTCATATTGTTATGTTGTTTTGTTTATAGTCGTTTTGTTTTAAAAAAATCTTTCATCAGCGCCTCGCATTCTTCTTTCAAGAGGCCGCTCTCGACGATGGTCTTGGGGTGGAGCATTTCGCGTCCGAGGCGTTCGAATCCCCGCTTGGGGTCGCTGGCGCCATAAACTATGCGCCCTATCTGTGTCCATCCTGCGGCTCCTGCACACATCACACATGGCTCCAAGGTGACATACAAAGTACATTCACTCAGATATTTCGCCCCCAGCATACTTGTGGCTGCCGTGAAGGCCAGCATCTCGGCGTGGGCCGTAACATCGTGCAACCGTTCGGTGTTGTTGTGGGCTCGGGCGATGATGCGGTCGTTGCTCACAATCACGGCTCCCACGGGTATCTCATCCTCGTCGAATGCCGCTTTTGCTTCCCGCAGGGCCTGCTGCATGAAGTATTCGTCAGGGTTGTCGAAAATGCTCATGGTATCTGATGGAAGTCTTCGGTGAATAGTTTTTTATTGAGCGGCTCCATGTGGTAGGAGTGGTAGAGGAAGGTGATGTCTTCGTAGGCCTGATACGATTCGATGCTCGGCATCATGCAGCCGCGGAAGGGTACGAACTCGTTCCAGGCTCGCCAGTCGACCTTTTGGGCGTTTCGCGTTATCCTTCCATCGCCGTAGATATGCTCGATTTCGGTGGCCATAAAGAGCAGGCCGCTCTCTTGTTCAAAGAAATAATAGCGGTCGAAGATACGCGGGCAGGTGACGAATACGCGGTTGACCTTGTGGCCTTCGTAGTCATATTCTCCCGCAAAACTGACTTCCGCGCCACGGGAGCGCCAATTGTAGAGGGCTCCGCGAATATCGCGCGACATCATCAAGTCGAAATAGCTGTCCTGGGTGATGGTGGCCCAGGTGCGGGGCCCCTGCATGAACATTTTGAAAGTCCCTGTCCCGTCGCCGTAGAGGCCGTTGGTCATTTTGCCGTCTTGATACATTTCGATGCGTGAGTACATGGGTTTGGCATACCAGCGGTAAATCATCGAGGTGTCGTCGGGGTGGCTGCGGCTCACTATCTTTGTCACCACGCAGATCATGCTGTCGGTGGAAATTTTGGAAAAATCCACATATTCCAGATATCGATCGATGATTTGTGCAGCACGGGCGGTGTCGGGGTCGCGGGGCAGGGTGTCGTTCTGTGCCGTAGCAGTTGTTGCTGCGAGGCAGAGGAATATTGTCCAAAATAGTTTTTTCATAATTTTTGTCGAGGTTGAAGTGTTCTATATCTTTTTTGCGAAAGAGGGTATGTTCATGGGGAAGGTTGTGGTGGCCACATCCTTCCACGGCTGGAGTTTCACGGTAGCGGTGATGTTGAACTTCTTGGCCAAGGCGGCAATCTGTTTCTCAGCATCTTGGGCGTTGAGAATGGCCTGCAACTCGGCGAAACTGGTGCGGTAGTGGAAACGGTTGAAGAGGTCGTCGTAAGTGCCAGCAAAGTAGCGTCCGGCAATCTTTACGAAGACAATCACCGAGTCGGGAGTGGCTTTTGCGCGACCCAGTTCGATGATTTTTGTGGCCGAAAACCATATCACGCTGTCCTCCAGCATACGCAGCTGGCCATTGGCCGAGTAACCCATGGCCGTGCAGGTGAAGTTGGCGGTGCGGTAATGGGGTGTGTAGGCGGGCGTTTCGGGCGTCACCACGGTCGGGGGGGTGTGTCGATTGCTGTCGGCAGGGGCGTTGCGGGCGGCCTCTTTGTGGCTGCGACAGCCTCCTGCAAGGAGCAGAAGGGCGAGCGCGAGGGTGAAAATGTGGCGGTTTTTTATTGACATGACTGTTTTATTTCTTCGGCAAATTGTTTGATAGCTTCGTTGTTGGGTTGCACCATCAGGCAGCGTTCCATGTAGTACAGCGCCTTGGGGCAGTCGCCCATGCGGCGGTAGAGTTCGCACAGCACCAGATACGGTTTCGAGTGCAGCGGAAAGAGCTCCGCGGCCCTCAGGGCATGCTGCATCAGCTGCTCATCGCGGCCCTGGGCCTGGCTTTCGCAAAGCAGCAGGGCCTCCCACACCATATACTGGCTGCTGTCGTATTCCAAATGTTTGGCAATCTGTTCGGAGGCCTCGTTATAGCGTTTCTGCGAGGCGAGGAGCAGGCCGTAGTGATAAGCGTGGCCGTCGTTGTCGGGGCATCCTGCCACCAAAGTGTCGGCCAGAAGGAAGAGCTGTTGGGCGTGCGAGGCAAAGAAGCGTTCGTTGCGCAGCATCTCGCCGATATACAGCATCCTTGTCTTGCAATCCAGGGCGGGGTTCTTCAACCCTGTGCGCAGGTGCTTGTAAGCCTCGTTGTAGTTGCCCGTGGCCAAATGGCACTCGGCCATGGATATGTGTGCGTTTTCATCGTTGGGAGAAGCCTCCAAGATGCCGGCATAGTATTGCAGGGCCTTGGCATAATCTTTCTCCTGCATATAGCTTTGGGCAAGGATGGCGCTGTAACTCGGTTCGTTAGGCATGGCCGCGGCTAGTTTTTCCAGCTCTTTGCGGGCCTTGTCGGGGCGTTCTATGGCGCTCCAAAGCTTCTGCTTTTGCAGCGATACCATCTCCGTCACCCCGTAGCGTTTCTCCACGCGGTCAAGCACCGCGATGCTCCCTGGCACATCGCCGCTCAGCAGGTAGGCGTTGGAGAGATCGTAATAGTAATCCACCACGTCGGGGTGCTGCTTCACAATGCTTTCCCAGGTGGCAATGAGGTTCTTGCTGTCCCGCTGGCGTTCATACACCTTGGTCATCTGAAGCTGATACCACACATTGTCCTTGTCCAGCTCGCAGGCCCGCTGGGTGTAGATCAGCGCGCTGTCGGTCCACCCCATCTGCAGCATCAGGCGCCCCATCTCGTAGTGGGCCGCGGCATAATCGGGCGTTTTGGCAATAAGTTTGCGGTAGCCCTCCATGGCCTCGGCGTTCTTGCCCAGCAACTGCTGCGTCATGGCGTCAATCTGCTGCCCGTCGGCTGCCAATTGCTCGGCCGAGACCTCCACAATGGGCTTGCGCTGGTAGCGGGTGTCCTTCGGCGCCCCCTTCTTGGTGCTCCCGCAGCCATATATTAATAAAAAAATGAATAATATATATATTGTCTTTTTCATTTCATTCGGTTTAATTCTTATCTATTCGTTTATTAACGGCAAAGCGAAAACTTTATTGTGTGGGATTGAAATTATTTCCTCAAAAACTTCAAAAGCCCCTTAAATGAGTACTTTCCAAAGGTTTTGCTCCCCAAAAACTATTCAAAGCCTCGGGGTGGAGTAGGGGATGCATAGCATATCCTCCCTCGTGAAAAAGATATGAATCCGATATACTTCCGATATGCCTCCGATATAGTTCCGATATATTATATCGGATTCATATCGGAACTATATCGGATTCATATCGGAATCATATCGGAATCATAGCGAGCCATATACGAAGCATCTGCGGGGATAGGAGGTTTTTTCTGCGGATCCGAGACTTTTTTCCCGTGGCTTTGAGGGATTCTTTCTCCAAGACCTCGATTGTTTCTTCCTCCGAGGCTTCGTTTGGGCACAAGTTCGAGGCTCGGAGTGGGGGAGGCGCCTCCTTCGCCTGCCCGATTCACCCGAAATGGGATGAAGAAAAATGCCTCTCAAATCAAAAAAAAACATAAAATTCCAAACTTTTTTCGCTATGTCAAAAAAATAGTATATATTTGCACTTGATTAACTAAAGACCAAAGACCCTCCGAGCAATGCCGCAAGAATTTGTTTTAGAGAGTAATAGGTAGTATAAAACAGGAAAATTAATTATTCATCAAAATCACAAAACAATGAAAAAAACATTAATGGTTCTAACTTTTGCTCTGTGCGCAACCGTTGTTTTCGCTCAGACGCAGACTGCTTCCGTGCGTTCGCAGCAGCTCGACCAGAAAGCTGCCAAGGCTAACGCCCTCACCGAGCAGAAATCGCAGACCCCTTCGTTCACGAAGACAGTTCTCGCCACCTGTGACTTCAGTCAGGAAAATGTCGGCTACACCACCGGTGTTGTCGAAACTGGCGCCAGCGCCCATGGCGAAAACTTCGATTTCGCAGTTTGGCAGCGTCATGCCGATGCTTCCGCCGCCACTCTGCAGGCTATGGCTTCCACCTACAACTCGTTGGCTACCGCTTATTTCGGCGGCGTTGACAATTTTGTGGAATACATGCAGCGTTTCCTCGACACTGCCAACACCACTACCATGAACGGTTGGATGATGATCAGCTCCTATGATCAGCGTACTGCCAACTCCGGCAACTTCAACGCTTTCATCAAGTTCTCTGGCATCAACACCACCTCTGCCGACATCGTCGACATCACCCTTTGGCAGTACTATCGTAAATATTACGATTATTGCTATGTTGACTACAGCACCAATGGTACCACCTGGACCTCTACCGAAATCAACGTCACCGGCGTTGACATGGGTGTCAATGACGTGTTGAACGATTTCCGCACCTATACCCTTCCTTTGGCTGCTGCCGGTCAGGCTTCCATCGATGTCCGTATCCGCTTCGAGAGCCTCGACACTCACCGCGGTTCCGCTTACGGTTATTTCTGGTGTGTTGACGATGTCACCATCGAAGGTGGTGCCGCCGACCGTCTCCGTTACTACGACCAGGAGTACACCCAGGGTAACTATGCTATGATTCCTCAGAACATGGAGATCACTCCCGCTTGGTACTGCACCGCTCTCAACAATGGTGCCAACGCCCAGAGCGCTGTGACCGTCACCCTCAACCACCTCAATGGCGACCAGACCACCGCTACCGAGATTGGTAACTACAACAATGGCAACGTCGCCGTTGGTGCTACCACCAAGCTCGTTTGCGACGCTGAAGGCTGGTTCCTCCTCGACTCTATGGAATATGTTGGTTGGTATGGCTATATCGACCACTCCACCGTCCACGGTACCGGCAGTGCTATGCCCACCGCTGTTGCTGGCGACAACTACATCTATGCTGCTGTTTCTAACAGCGCCCTTGGCAGCCACAGCTACGACACCATGTGGTATCAGGCTATGACCGCTGATGAAAATGGCAACTACGCTTGGGGTCACGACAATGGCGTTCTGACCTATCAGGCCGGCAACTACTGGCTGTTTGGCTATGTCAACGAAAACGGCACCTGGTATGTCACCGAGGACGAAGAAGAAGTCCATTTCTATCAGGCTGGCTACATGGTCAACTCCCGCTACACCACTGGTGCTAATGTCCCCGAAGGTTGGGTCATCCGTGGCGTTGAACTCGTTGCTTCCCCCATCGACAACTACCATGCTGTAGGTACCGCCCTCTCCGCTGTTCTCTATCAGGATGAATATGAAGGTGGTTCTGTCGGATTCCAGACCGTCCCCACTGGTGCCGGTGTCCACGAAGTCGCTGCTAACGAAGTCAACGACTCCAGCAACATTGGCCGTAACTCCAATGGTTACCTCACCTATGGCGACTACAACACTATCCGCATCATGTTCCCCGAACAGCCCGCTCTCCAGCCCAACACTTCCTATCGTATTGGTTACTCCATCGAGGAGGAAAGCTACTTCGCACTTGCTACCGAGGCTCTCGGCAGCTATCGTTTGGCTTCTCCCACTCGTCCCGACGAGTATGACACCATCATCTACTTCGCCAACAACGAGCTCACCAAGAAATATGCCAGCCGCTTCCCCGTCAACCAGTATCAGACCTACGTCAGCGATCCCAGCTACGGTGGAACTGGCAGCGGTAGCACCTTTGGCTCTTGGTATGTTGCTAACAACCCCATGATCCACATGCTTGTTGGTCCCGCTCAGGAGATCACTCGTTATAATATTGAAATCAACTGCGAAGGCGAAGACTATGGTGAGGTTGCATACGGCGGAGCTGCTGTCTGCGGCGAAACCATCACTCCTGCTGAAGGCAGCCAGGTTGCTGTGACCTTCCACGCTTTTGTTGGTTGCGAAATTGCTGAACTTGTTGTTGATGGCGAAACCATCGACATCGAGGACAACGAGCACGTCCAGATCGCCGAGGGTGATGAGGGCGACCTCTATGTCTACTATGTCTTCGAGAACGTTCGCGAGAACCACACTATCTCCGTCAAGTTCCAGGAAGGCGATACTCCTATCGCTATCGATGCCGTTGCTGCTAATGTCCGCATGACTCTCCAGCCCAACCCCGCTACCTCTCAGGTCAGCCTGACCATCGAGGGTGTCAACGGTATGGTCAACTGCACTCTCGTCGACATGAGCGGTCGCGTTGTCTACAACCAGAACATCAATGCTGAAAACGCTAAGGTTATCGACCTCAGCAACCTCGCTAAGGGTGCCTACTTTGTCCGCATCACCAACAACGAGTTCAGCAAAGTTAAGAAACTCATCGTTCGCTAAGTCTTAGCTACGATAAAATAAAAAAGCAGGGTGCCTCACAGCACCCTGTTTTTTTGTTTCTATCTAGTGTTCGGGTTATAGTAAAATGAGCCCTGTTTTATTATCCCGAATTTGTGGATTAGAAAAATCGTCAAGCACTACATCTGCATCTTAGATTATAAAAACAAATTAGAGAAACTCTGCTGTGTGAGCAAAATTTCTCTAATTCGTTTTATACTGAATGAAGAAAACTTTACATCTTGAGCGATTTATAAGTTCAATGATTCGGGTTTCTTCAAATAATACCTTAAAGTATGTTTCCGAGTTGTTCTTTTATCTTCTCCAATTCGTCCTTCATTTCCACCACAAGTTTCTGAATCTCCACATGATTGGCTTTGGAACCTGTGGTGTTGATTTCTCTACCCATCTCCTGTGCCACGAAGCCTAACTTCTTTCCGCTACCTTCCTCTTCTTCCATTGTGTGACGGAAATAGTCAATGTGCTTGGCCAGGCGTATTTTCTCCTCGGTGATGTCGAGTTTTTCTAAATAGTAGATGAGTTCTTGCTCAAAGCGGTTTTTGTCAATCTCTTTGATGGCTGCATCGGCAAAATAGTGCTGGATTCGCTCCTTGGCGGTTTCGATGCGTTCGTTTTCGTATTGTGGAATGGCTTGCAGTTTCTGCTCTATCAAATCAATGTGTTTGACAAAATCCTGCTTCAAGACAAGTCCTTCGTGTTTGCGGAAATTGTCGACTTCATCAATGGCCTCTTCGAAAGTTTTGACCATCTCAGCCCATTCTTCTTCGCTGATGTCATCGGTTTCGTTGTTCATCCACACGTCGTTCATGCTGATGATGGTTTCAAAAAGGTGCTTGTCGGAGCATTTGAGAGTATCGGTAAGTTGCGACAGCTCGTTGTAGCGGCTCATCACGAGTTCCTGATTGAGTTGTGGTGCCGAGTTTTTGTTGCTTTCTTCGGTTACAATCACATCGATTTTGCCTCGTTCCAAGCGGTTGAGCATACTGCGAAGTTCAAGTTCTTTTGCCCGTAACGATGCTGGCACTTTGACGATGAGGTCCAATGCTTTGCTGTTGAGGGTTTTGATTTCAATGGTGTATCTTCGATTATTGAGGGTGCATTGCTTTTTGGCAAAGCCTGTCATTGATTTCATAGGCTATTGATTAATAAGTTCTTTGAAATTTTTGGTTGCGTATGTTTTGTATTCTCCGTTTTCATCGTAGATGAAGTAGGCGGCTTGAATGTCGGGATCTTCGGGGTGTTCTTTGATGAACTGCAAAGCCTTGTCTTTGCCCATGACCATGAATGCTGTGGCCATTGCATCGGCATACCACGATTCGCGGCTCACCACCGAGGCACTGAGCAGGGTGTGGCTCACAGGTCTTCCTGTGGCTGGGTTGATGGTGTGAGAGTATCTCACGCCGTCTTTCTCGTAATATTTGCGATAGTTGCCCGAGGTGACCACCGACATGTTGTTCAATTGGATAGCCACTTCGACTTCTTGGCTGCTGTAGGGTGTGTCAGCGGGCTTTTCGATGCCCACACTCCAGGCACTTCCATCGCTTTTGGTGCCTTTGGCTATAACCTCACCTCCTACATTGATAAGGTAGCTTTCGATGCCCAAACTGTCGAACATGTGGGCAATCATGTCCACAGAATAGCCTTGAGCGATGGCGTTGAAGTCGAGCTCGGTTTCAGGATATTGTTTGTGCAGCAGGAGCACACCGCTGTCTGTGGTATCGATGCCGATGTTGCCATTTGCAAAGTGAATCAGGCTGTCGAGGGTGCTCTGCGAAAGTTCCTCACGTTGTTTGAAACTGAATCCCCAAGCCTGCACCAATCGTCCCACGCGGCAATCAAAACAGTTTTGGGTGTATTGGCTGATGTAGAGTGACTTTTGAAGCAGGTCAGCGAAACGCTCGGTGATGGTGTCGGTAGTGTTATTGTTCACTCTTCGCAGTAGCGAATTTTCCACCCAAAGTGATGCCGTGAGGTCAAAATCGTCCAGGAGAGAGTCAATTTGGGGCTGCAGATTGCGTTGCTGGGCATCGTAATAGGTGATGGCATAGAACGTGCCTTGAGCCTCGCCTGTGAGGCGTATGGGCTCGTTTGAGTGCTGACAACTTGTGATGGTCAGCAACAAGATTGTCAAGTAAAAAGCGTTCGACACAATGGTGCCGAACGCTTTGTGGTGTATCTTATCGTACATTATTTCGTGATGATGAATTTACGAGTGATGCTCTCGCCGTTCTGGAGCTTGAGGCGCATGGTGTAGGCGCCTTTGCTGAGGTTGGAGAGGTTCATGACAGCGTTGGTGCCGAGGTTGTAGTTGATGGCAACCTGCTGGCCGAGGCTGTTGTAGATAGCCACTTCGCTGACGGCTTCAACGCTCTCGATGTTGAGCTGACCCACGGTGGGGTTAGGATAGAGGGAGACGTTGGTGCCGTTGACTTCGTTGATGCCGACCCAGGTCACGATGGTGATCCAGCTGGTGTCGGAGCATGCGTAGTTGTCGGCGGGGTAGTTGATGGTGGCCACGAGGTCGACATCGATGTTGCCCTGGACGTTGGGGATGATGAGGGTGTCGGCGTTGGAAGACTTGTTGCCGTAATGCCAGTTGTAGGTGGCACCATCGGTGCAAGAGGGCCACAGCTTGGCGGTGTCGCCTGCATTCAGGTTCCATTCACCGTTGATAGCGGCGATGACGGGGGATTTCTGAATGGTGAGGCTGAGGCACATGACGCTGTCGCAGTTGTTGGAGTCTTTACCGTTTTCAACGCGAGGCATGGTGCTGGGGACCTTGGTGTAGGTGGTCTTGTTGAGGGGCCAGTAGTAGCTGTCGCAAGCCTTCACCACGACGGTGTCGCGATGAGATTGGTTGACGTTGACGGTCAGGTTGATGGTGCTGTCGTAGCACTGAGCCCAACGATGGTCGGTGAAGAGGGTGTCGAAAGAGGTGGATTCGGTGAATCTCTTGGTGACTTCACCGTAGAAGTTGCTGATTCTGAAAACAACGGTGTTGCAGCCGGTGACGACGGTGTCGGCAGTGTTGGCGCGAGGCTGTTTGATTTTGAGGTTGAGGGTGCGGATGGTGACGCACTGGTTGGAGGCGTTGGTGTCGTAGATAGTGTAGACATTAGTAGCCGTCAGGGTGTCGCCGTACCACACTTTCTGGGCGCAAGCCGAATCGAAAAGCACATCGGCGGTGTCGACCAGGATGGTGAGGTTGAGGTTGTGGATGGTGTCGCAGCCTCTTTCAGCGTCGGTTGAGTGGACGGTGTGGTTGCCGCTCACGGTATAGATGGAATCGTACCAGAGGTAGCTGCCGCATACTGCCACAGTGTCGAGGGTATTGATCGTGGAGACGATCAACAGATTGAGTCTGTCGATGTGGTTGCAGTTGGCGGTGCTGGCGATGGTGTCGAAATAGCTGCCGTTCTCGGTGAGGGTGTCGCCATTCCACACATATTCGCCGCAAACGCTGGCAGCGATGGTGTCGATCTCCTGTGCGGGGATGGTGATGTCGGCCATGTAGGTGGCCTCGCAGGTACCGGCGGTGGCATCAGCGTGGACGGTGTCGTAGTAGATACCCGTTTCGATAACGGATTGGTTGCGCCAAGTGTAGGTGCAACGGTTGCTGACGATAGTCTCGGAGAAATTGCCGGGCTGGTTGATGGTCAGGTCAAGAATGAAAAGAGTGTCGTTCGTTGCGTTGGCGAAGGTGACCATTGTGTCGGCAGTGTAGGTTTCGCCGGTGACTGACCAAGTGTAGGTTTGGCATGCTGCCACGCTGGTGGGTACAATGACGCGCTGTGCGAAAGTGAAAGGCGTGAAAACAGCGACCAATAACAAAGTGAATAATGCTTTTTTCATCATCTGTGAAAATTAATTTTTATTCTTATTTATTTATTATCAATACATTATTAGTTTGTTGTGATGCCTCAAGGGCAAAATATCAACATGCAAAGATAGCATTTTTTTTTGATATGCACGCTTTTTCGTGAAAAATAATCAAGAAAAAGCGTTATCCGTCTCGTGTTTCGAGCAGTTCCAGCTCAGCGACATTCTCAATATGCTGCGTGTGGGGGAACATTACTTCTTCCTTTTTTATTCATGATCGATCTCATCTACGCTTAAACAGCACGATTTCCGGGTCACAGCCATTACAGCCATACTCGCAGACGAGGATAAACGTCTCATCCGCCACGACCCCGTAGCAGCGTTCCGAATCCGTTCTTTCGATCTGATTG
>JAZUIX010000052.1:0-16842 GCA_045642445.1 Bacteroidales bacterium
ACTCTCCTACCCCCTCAGCCGCATCAAAGGCCTCTCCATCAATCTGCGCTACCGCTACAAGGATTGCGACCGCAACGTCACCCCTACAACCCAAATCAATGGTGCATACCTCTTGGAAAAAACCTATCGGCACCAACTGCAAGGCGATATAGAATACACCTTCGGGGCATGGAAAACCGTTACCCGCATAGCATACGCCCATTATCGGGGCGATGTCACCCAACCCGATTTCGGCCTCCTCTTCTACCAAGACCTGCAATACCGCCCCCAACGCCTGCCCCTCACCATAGCGGCCCGCATCGCCCTCTTCAACGTCAAAGACTACGAAGCACGGCTCTATACCGTGGAAAGCGACTTCATCTACCAATACAACTCCACCTCCTACCTCGACGAAGGCTACCGCTTCTATCTGCTGGCAAAATACGACATCAACCAACATTGGAACATCGGCATCAAATACGCCATCACCCAATACAGCAACCGCGACGACTTCGGCTCCAGCTACGATCTAATCAACGCCCCCCACCGCCAGCAATGGCGCATCCAAATGCGACTCAAATTTTGATATGCAACAATATTGCTGAAGTGGTGGCTTATCAATGGCAGCGAGACAATTATGTTGAATGGGTTGATAAAGGCTTATACCATAAAACGAAAAGTGCTGCCTGATACAGTTGGGTAAACGGGTAAACCGGTAAACCGCTATATGTTTGAAACGCACATGTAAAAAATGTAGATATAGGATTAAATAAATACTATTATATTTAATATATATAACAATAAAATTGCATTCTCACACTAATAGCGGTTTACCAGTTTACCGTTTACCCACCACTTCTCCTAAAAATATACTTTTCTTGTAACTCCTTGATTCTTCGACACTATATGAAGCATGAATGGGACGAGAATGAGACAAGCATGGGAGAATAGTCGAAAAGTCTCGTTTTTCGCCCCCACGAAAATCCATTTTTCGCGTCCGTTTTTTGCTCCAAAAAACATCAAAACCGACAACAAATGTTTGAAAGCCCCCTTGAATATTTCCGAAACCGCATCTCACCACTTCATTTTGCATCGTGCATCAAACACCCAGTTTTATGCATCCTCCAGAAGCCCATTTCCCCCCTGTTTCCTAAGCGTGCATGCCCCAATGTTGTTTGAAATGCCCCTTCACGAGTGCGAAAACCCTCCGAATTCTGTTCATTTCTCCCATAGCAGATGCACCAAACACCCCTCACACATGCACGTTTTAGGGGTCGGAAAGTATTGTTTTTGAGGGATTATTGCATCGGTATGATGCCTTGCTGCTGGAATTTTTTGTAGGTTTTTTCAGAGGCGAGTTGCTCGGCGGCTTTGATGGAGTATTCTATGGCATGTTCGGCGGGCTCTCCGCTCACGGTGATGCGCACGTCGTACTGGCGGCGGCTCTCGTGGCCCTGATAGATGACCCGCTCGACGATGAAGCCGATTTTGCGCTGGTTCTTCTGTCCCCAGTCGAGGAGCTTGCTCTTGTAGTTCCACTCGGTGTTGGCCATGGCGTCTACATCAAGGTAGGTGGTCATCACTTTGTCGATGATAACGCGACGGGTGAATTTGTAGCCCTTTTCCAGATAGATGGCTCCCACCAGGGCTTCGAAGGCATCGCCGTCGATGGATTTGAATACGCCTTGCGATTCGCGGTTGTATTGTATCAGCTGCGAGAGTCCTATTTTCTGTGCCAGTTTGTTGAGGTTGGCTCGGCTCACGAGTTTGGAGCGCATCTCTGTGAGGAATCCTTCCTCTCGGTGGGGGTATTTCTTGTAGAGATATTCGGCCACTACGGCGCTGAGGATGGCATCGCCCAGATATTCCAGACGCTCGTTGTTGATTTTCCAGCCCTGCCCCATGTCGACCGACTTGGATCGGTGGATGAAGGCTATCTGATACAGCTTGGTGTTGCGGGGTGTGAAACCCAGCACGTTTTTGAAAAACAGGTAGAAGTCCTTGTGTTCGCCTTTGTATCGATTAAACCAAAGCATCAATATTTGCGGAATGCCAGACAGGCGTTGTGTCCGCCGAAGCCGAAGGCATTGCTGAGGGCAAAGTCTACGCGACGTTTGGTGGGCTTGTTGAAAGAGAAGTCAAGCTGAGGGATGTTCGGGTCGTCGGTGAAATGGTTGATTGTGGGGGGCACAATGTCGTTTTTGACGGCCAGAATGGTGGCTATGGCTTCAACAGCACCTGCAGCGCCCAATAGGTGTCCGGTCATGGACTTGGTGGAGTTGAGGGTGATGTCGGAAGCTTTGTCACCAAAAAGCGACACTACGGCTTTGGGCTCGGAGATGTCGCCGATGGGGGTTGATGTGCCATGTGTGTTGATATGGTCGACATCGGAGAGCTGCATCTCGGAATCGCTGACGGCTTCGCGCATGGCGTTCATGGCGCCCAAGCCTTCGGGATGTGAGGCAGCGATATGGTAGGCGTCGGCGGTAAGGCCGCTGCCGGTTATTTCGGCATAGATTTTGGCTCCACGGGCTTTGGCATGCTCAAGTTCTTCGAGAACCAGGGCTCCCGCACCTTCACCGAGGACAAAGCCATCGCGGTCTTTGTCGAAAGGACGCGAGGCGGTGAGGGGGTCGTCGTTGCGTGTGGAGAGGGCCTGCATGCTGGAGAATCCACCGATGGCCGCAGGGACGACAGTGGCTTCGCTGCCGCCTGTGACAATCACATCGGCTTTGCCCAGACGAAGCATCATGAAGGCATCGCTGATGGCGATGGCAGAGGAGGCACATGCTGCCGAGGTGGCAAAATTGGGTCCGCGATAGCCATGCTTGATAGAAATCTGTCCCGCACAAATGTCGCCGATGACTTTGGTGACAAAGAAAGGACTGAAACGAGGCACAAAGCCGCCCTGTGTGTAGGAGATGACTTCGTCCTGGAACGACTGGCATCCGCCCATGCCTGTGGCAAAAATAACGCCCACACGGTCAAGATTGATGCCGCCACTATTAAGTCCCGCATCGTTGATGGCTTCCTCAGCGGCAACCATACCGAATTGGGTATAGGGGTCGAGTTTGCGGCCCTCTTTTCTATCAAAAAATTTGCTCGCATCGAAATCTTTCACCTCTGCCGCTATGCGACATTTGAAAGCCGATGCGTCAAAATGAGTAATCAGCCCGGCACCACTTACTCCTCTCAACAATGAATCCCATAATTGATCTACATTGTTGCCAATAGGGGTAAGTGCGCCGAGACCTGTGACTACTACTCGTTTCAAGTTCATTCGGACCAGAAGCGAAATTAATTATTTCTGCATTTTTTCGATGAAGGCAACTGCATCACCAACGGTCATGATTTTCTCTGCTTCTTCATCAGGGATCTGAATATCGAATTCTTTTTCAAGTTCCATAATTAATTCCACAGTGTCCAAAGAATCGGCACCAAGATCACCGGTAAAGCTGGCTTCCAGCGTTACATCTTTTTCATCAACACCCAGCTTATCGACAATAATAGCTTTTACTTTCGTTGCAATTTCAGACATGTTTATTCAATTTTTTATGATTAACAAATTGCAAAGAAACGAAAAAAAAACCACATACACACCTTTTTTAACAAATTTTCTTTAACGCTCGAATGTTAAGATATTGTAAAATAACAAAATAAATAACATAATTTTCAATGGATTGGAATGTGTTTTTGAGGCAAAAAACGATGTTTTTGAGCCGTTCGAGGGGCGATTTATGTTAAAATTGAGGCTATGATTGGACACCGAGATATTATTTTTCGCAGAAATACAACAATTAGAGATATTTAGCGTTATTATTAGATAAAAATTGAAAAATATGATACGATTAGCAATATTGGCTTCGGGCAATGGCACAAATGCTCAACGCATTAGCGAGTATTTTGCCAACCATGACAAGGTAAAGGTTGAATGTATAATATATAACCGCCGCAATGCGTACGTGGCGGAACGTGCCAAGCAATTGGGGGTGCCTGCCCAATATTTTGGGAGGGAGGATTTCTATAGTAACAAACGTGTTCTTAATTATTTAAAGGAACATGATATTGACTGGGTGATTCTGGCAGGATTCTTGTGGCTGGTGCCTGAAGATTTGTTGGAAGCCTATCCCAACCACATCATCAACATCCACCCTGCCCTGTTGCCGAAATATGGCGGTAAAGGGATGTATGGCGAACATGTGCATGAAGCCGTTATAGCCCATCGTGAGAAAGAAAGCGGCATCACAATACATATCGTCGACAATCGTTATGACTGCGGCACCACTTTGTTCCAAGCCAAATGTCAGCTCACGGACGAAGATACGCCCGAAACATTGGCAGCAAAGATTCACGAATTGGAACAGACCTATTTCCCTGTGGTGATTGAGAAGACGGTGTTATGAGAATTGCAGTCAACACACGCTTGTTGCTTGCAGGCAAGATGGACGGAATAGGTTGGTTTACAGCCGAAACTGTTCACAGGATTGTCGTCGCGCATCCTGAGCACGAGTTCTACTTTCTCTTTGACCGCAAACCCGATGCCCAATTCTGCTTTGCGCCCAATGTGCATCCGATAACGCTTTGTCCTCAGGCCCGACACCCTGTTTTGTGGTATATTTTCTTTGAAGTGAGTGTTCGTCACGCTTTGAAAAAATACAAGATAGACCTCTTTCTCTCGCCCGAAGGGTATATGTCGTTGGGGACAAAGGTGCCCACTCTGATGGTCATTCACGACATCAATTTTGAGCACAGCAAGGACTATCTGAAGTCGTCGCATCAAAAATATATGACCTACTTCACGCCTCAATTTGCGCGTTATTGTAGTCGCATTGCAACCGTATCGGAGTTTTCAAAACAAGACATTGTAGCAACATACCATATTGAACCTGAGAAAATTGATGTGGTGTATGACGGGGCTCACGAGGGCTACCATCCCCTTGATGCCGCACAACAACAAGTGACGCGCAATGAATATACTGGCGGGAAGCGCTATTTTATATTTATTAGTACAATAATAAAAAGGAAAAACCTGGCCACATTGCTTACTGCGTTTGACAAATTCAAACAAAGTGACAGGGAGGATATGAAACTGGTGGTGGTAGGACATCGGGTGTGGTGGCAAGATGAATTGAAACATGCTTACGACACGATGCAGCATAAGGAGGATGTCCTTTTCGTTGGTCGGGCCGAACCCGAAGTGCTATCCAAACTATTGGCCTCAGCCACAGCATTAGTGTATCCTTCTTTATTCGAAGGATTTGGAATACCCATTCTTGAGGCTTTCCATGCCGAAACGCCAGTCATCACCTCCAACTGCACCTCTATGCCCGAAGTGGCAGGAGATGCCGCTATTTTGATAGAACCCACCGATGTGGAGGCTCTTTGTGGAGCACTTTCAAAGGTGGCTTCTGACCCTGAATTGTGTGCTGATTTGATTGCCCGAGGACGAGAACAACGCAAAAAATTCAGCTGGGACATCACAGCAGAAAAATTGTGGCAGAGCATGATGAAGGCTTATTCAACAAACCGATAATCTATTATTACACAATGAAGAAACTATGGATTAGTATAGGTTTGATGGTCGCAATCATGGGTGTCAGCAAGGCGCAAGAAGTCTCAAATAATGATAGCACCACCCACACCAATTTGGTCTTCAACGGGTCGTTTGAAGATTACCGCACATGTCCCCGAAAAGTGGATGCTTTGGGCGTTCTGACATTGGTGGAAGGCTGGTATCAACCCACACGTGGGAGCGCCGACTATTTCAATATCTGCGGGAGTCGCGAATGTGGTGTCCCCAAAAACAAACTCGGCGAACAGGCTGCCCACAGCGGTGAAGGATATTGCGGTATCTATTGCAGCAAAAACAATTACAGAGAATATATCCAAACTCGATTGCGACGACGACTTCATCCAGGAGACAGCATACAAATTACCTACTATGTGAGCCTTTCGGAGGAATCGACAGGAGCTATCACAACTATGGGGGCATTATTTACCGAAGAAAGCATCAGCGACACGGTACGCGGTATTTTGATGCACAAAGAGCAGAACAAGCTATCCGATGGTGTAGTTCAAACCATGCTAAGACCTCTCACCCCACAAGTTGTCAACTTCGACACGCCACTTACCGATACTCGCAATTGGCAATGTATCAGCGGTACATTTGTGGCACAAGGTGGCGAACAATATGTGACCATCGGCAATTTCTACACCATCGAGCAATCGGGCTATGCAGAGCCCGATTCGCTCACCGAACTACTTCCCGGGGCCTATTACTATATTGATGATGTGACCGTGGAATGCCTCAAATGCGACCCTCCCGAGACCGATGAGGTGAATGTGGATTCTGTTTACCTCACCCATGAGCAACCTGCTTTCAGCGTGGGAGGCACATTCATCATGCACGATATCTTCTTTGAATTTGATAAAAGCACCCTTTTGCAACAATCCTATTTCGAACTGATGCGCCTGACAACTCTATTGGAGACTTATCCAAAGATGCGCATCGAAATACGAGGACATACTGATGCGAAAGGAGCCGACAGCTATAATCTGCGACTCTCCGAAAATAGAGCCAAAGCTGTTGCCGATTACCTTATTTCAAAAGGTGTCGATGCTAAAAGGATTCGGTATAAAGGATACGGAAAATCGCAACCCATCGACAGCAATGATACCGAAGAAGGTCGTGCAAAAAATAGACGTGTAGAGTTCAAAATATTGGCGTTATAATACCCCCAAAACATAAAAAAGGCTGCCCGATTGAGCAGCCTTTTTTATTTTGTGAAGTTCCGAAGAACTATTCAATCACGCGATAGAAGGAAACGCGACGGTTGACAGCATATTTGAGGTCACCGAAAGCAACGGTCTTACCTTTGTAGTCAACAGTGAGACGATCCTCAGCGATGCCATATCTCTTGACGAGGAGGCGCTTGACAGCCTCGGCACGTCTCTGGGAGAGCTTCATGTTATAAGCGTCGGAACCAGTGTTGTCGCAGAAACCAACGAGGGTCAGTTTCACATCAGGATTGTCCTTCAGGATGCGGGCAACGGCCTGAACCTTGACCATCTCGGTGTCGTTCACACGATACTCGTTGTTGGCGAAGAGGACGGAGAAGGGCATTGCGTAGTAAGTCATCTGATCGGATTTGAGCTGGTCGATAATGCCAGTCAAACTGTCGGAGATGTGCTTGGTGCGAGCTTCAGCATCTTTCTTGATTTTGTCGTTCTCGTTGTTGAGATCCTTGACCTGGTTTTCGAGTTTCTTGATGTTCTCGTTAGCGTTGGCAAGTTCCTTGTTGGCGGCCTCGACCTGGCTGTTGCAAGCGTCGAGAGCTTCCTGGTTGACATAGTTGCGCTGATCGAGGAGAGCACGGTCGGCAGCGGTCAAACCGAAGTTGTACATCCAACCAATCTTGGTAAAGAAATTGTCGGGGAGGAAGCTGATGGAGATGTCTCCAACGCAGTCCAAACCAATTTCTGCGAAAATGGTGGAATGTTTGCAAACGTCGAAGTTGAGACCAAGACCCATGTCAGCGGCAAGGGCGGTGTGGCCATACTTCTCATACATACGGTTGATAGCCATACCTCCGTCAGCAAACAGATAGAAATGCTTGGCGAAGTTCCAGCTAAAACCGAGCAGACCGAGACCGTATCTGTCCATGTTGCCTTCATCGGCAGTGGCAAAAACGGCGGGAGCGTTGGCAATCAAACGCATTCTCCAGTTCCAGTTGAGCTGTTTGGTAGCACGGAGTTCGAAACCGATGTTGCTGTGTTGGGTAAAATTCCAAGAACTGTTCACATCCTTGGTGTACATGGCTGCTCCACCGAGAGACCAGTTCGACCAAAAGCCGTAACGCGGGAAGGCCTCGTTTTCATTTTGAGCAAAAGTACTGCCTGCAAAAGCAATGAGACAAAGCAGTACAGCGATTTTTGATACTTTTTTCAACATGTTGTTAAACTTATAGTTAAACTTATTATTATTTATTTTTTGCCTATGTTTCAAATTGCAAAGATACAACTTTTTTTTTATTCAGCAAGTTTTTTTTGTAAAAAATTGAAATTTCGTGCTTTTGCATAGTTGTGAACAAGTTGTGAACAATAAGACGAATTTCATACTACTCAATTGTTATACAATGCAATACCATTACAATTCTCCGATTTGTCATTTGCTGCGAACCTATAAAAATATGTATTTATAAAATATATACCCCTGGCGAAACCAGAATATCAGAGAAGCGTTTAGCAATAATTCTTATTGTCCGCCCTTTATGCTTCGATCGTTATGGTATTCTTATGGTATCGTTATGGTATGCAGGATACCATAACGATACCATAACGATATAACATGAGTGGGAGCAACAAGGGAGCAACTTGTTCTTTTCTACCCGGGTCATCCCTGGGGCTCAAAAAAGTTTTTTACCGAGCCTTTGAAAAATAAAAAGTCACATATTCAAATATTTTGCGTATTTTTGCATTTTGAACAATAATGACTACAAATAATATTATGAACGCAATCAACATCAATATCGAGCATACGCAGTCGTTTGTTTCCAAGGACGAAATGACAGCTATACATGGCGAATTGCTCGCCGCAAAAAAGACTCTGATCTCCGGCAACGGTCTCGGCAACGACTTTTTGGGATGGATAAACCTGCCCGAGGACCTCTCGCCCGAAATCGTGAGCAACATCAAGGCCGATGTGGCCCGTCTGGCACCCAAGAGCCGACTCTTCGTGGTCATAGGCATCGGGGGCAGCTATCTCGGCGCACGAGCCGTGATCGAGGCCCTCCAATCCGAATTCGCATCCATGCAGGGAGGCACAAACCCGTTCGTCGTGTATGCCGGCCACACCCTCAGCGAGGACTACTATTGCCAGCTGCTGCAACTCCTCGACAAGAACGATTATTCCCTTGCCGTGATATCCAAATCCGGCACTACTACCGAGCCTGCCGTGGCCTTCCGCATCATCAAGGCCCATCTTGAGCAAAAGTACGGCAAAACCGAGGCCGCAAGCCGCATCATCGCCATCACAGACGCCCGCAAAGGGGCCCTGCACGACATCGCCTTGCAGGAGGGCTACCGCACATACGTCATCCCCGACAACGTGGGAGGTCGTTTCTCGGTGCTCACCCCCGTGGGACTGCTCCCCATAGCCATGGCCGGTTTCGACATCGACCAGCTGTTGCAAGGTGCCCGCGATATGCGCGAAATCTGCCTCAGCAACGACACTTTTGAAGGCAACCCGGCCCTCCTCTATGCCGCCGTGCGCAACATTCTCTATCGCAAGGGCCGCAAAGTCGAGATTCTCGAAAACTTCGTCCCCCACCTGAAATATATCAGCGAATGGTGGAAGCAGCTCTATGGCGAAAGCGAAGGCAAGAACGGCAAGGGCATACTGCCCCACAGCCTCAGCTTCACCACCGACCTCCACTCCATGGGGCAATATGTTCAGGATGGAGAAAGGCTGATGTTTGAGACAGTCATCAGCGTTGCCTCACCCAACAGCAATGTCACCATTCCTTCCGACGAGCAGAACCTCGACGGCATCAACTACCTCTTAAGCAAGAGCCTGACCGAAATCAACCACAATGCCGAACTCGGCACTATCCTCGCCCACAAAGATGGCGGAGTGCCCGTGCTGCACATCGAACTGCCCAAAGTCGACGAATATGTCCTCGGACAGCTCATTTACTTCTTTGAATTTGCCTGCGGCATAAGCGGCTACACCCTCGGGGTCAACCCCTTCGACCAACCCGGCGTGGAGGCCTACAAAAAGAACATGTTCCGTCTTTTGGGCAAACCCGGCTACGAGAAATAAGACGCAGCAATTGCCTTAAAACACTTTAAAGTGTGCTTCATTTCGATTGGTGCACAAAAAAACCGGAGGCTTGAGAGCTTCCGGTTTTTTTTGTGTGTTTCGATTGTTTAGAAAGGCAGGTCGCCGAGAGGTTCGGTGTCGTTGTTGAGGATGGACGACAGAGGGTCCTGCTCATGATTATTCGAATCCTCGGGATGATTGCGGTTGGCCAACACGGTGAAGTTGTCGGCCACAACCTCGGTGATGTATCTTTTGTTGCCTTCTCTATCCTCCCACGAACGGGTTTGCAGTTTGCCCTCGACGTATATCTGACTGCCCTTACGAAGAATCTTTTCGGCTATTTCGGCCAGTGTGCGCCAGCAGACGACATTGTGCCATTCGGTTTGTTCCACACGTTCGCCGTCACGGTTTCTACGGTATTCTGTTGTTGCCAAGGGGAAGGATGCTTTCTTTACAACGCCTGCAGTTTCATCGCGTCTGTCTTGAGAAAAAGCAACAACATCGGGGTTTTTACCTAAATTTCCAATCAGAATAACTTTGTTTACTCCTATCATAACTTGGTCTTTAAACTTTTTACTTTATTTTGTCGAATAATCTCTTTGTTTTTGCATGTTTCTTTTACGAAAATCATTGCAAAGATAATACTTTTTGGACAACTAAAGATATAAAGATATTCACAATTTAGACAAATACCTGTCTATCAAACGCGAAATTGGGAGAGTTTTTAATTCGGACAGCCTTATCGGCCGCAATTTTTCGGGTATTTCGACAGGTCGGGAGTTATATTTTACTTGTACAAACTGGGCATTTATCAGACGATGAGTAAGCTGGTGTTTCAGTGCTGGACCTAGGGTTATCCGAGCGTTTTCGCCCCTTGTCCATTCGTTGGCTTTGTCCAAAAGTTGGGATAGGAGCATATCGGGGGAGATGGGTTCGACGGTTTCATAGAGGGGGAGTTCGTAAAGCCCCTGCCATATATCACCGGCTTCGCGCTGATGAACCAAAAGATACTCGTCCTTGGCTTCGTCCCAACGGATATCTATATAATAGAAATAGCGCTTTTTTACCTCCACAGGGTTCGGGCGAATAGGCAACATATTTACTTTGCCTTCGCTGAAAGCCACACATTCCTGGCGAAAGACACAGTGTTCGCAATCACTACCGGTAGGTTTGCAATAAATGGAGCCAAAATCCATCAAGGCCTGATTGAAGAGGTCTGGCCGCTGCGGGTCAATCAAATTTAGTAACAAGTGCTCAAATTCCTTATAGGCAATATCTGTACCTATAGGGGTATATATTCCATACATCCTCGAGATGAATCGGTATACGTTGCCGTCTATGACAGGGTAAGGCAGGCGGAAAGCAAAAGAGGCAATAGCTGCCGCTGTGTAGCGTCCCACACCTTTCAACGATAGGATTCCATCATAGGTGTCAGGGAAACGTCCGTTCAAATCGTAGGCGATGTGTTGTGCCGCAGCATGCAGATTACGGGCTCGGGAATAATATCCCAATCCCTGCCAGCTTTTCAATACTTGCTCTTCGGTGGCGTCAGCCAGATGATGCACCGTGGGATATTTGGTAATGAAATGTTCGTAATAAGCTCGACCTTGTTCGATGCGGGTTTGCTGAAGAATGATTTCAGACAGCCAAATAAAATAGGGATTTTGTGTCTCGCGCCAAGGGAGTCGACGACCTTCTTCGGAATACCAGTTGAGTAGTTTTTGAGCAAACATAAAAAGGGCAAATTTTGAGTTTTCGAGAAGCTATTTTTGAGTTTTGAACAGGTTATTACATGCTAAGTGCCTGAAAAATTAGTGTTAAATTTTTATTTTTGATTTTTTATATTTAATTATATTTCAACAATATTCATTTATCGTTATGTTAAAAAATATTTTTTTACGTTTTTAGAGAGGCAAAAAGTTTTGTTAATTGAAAAAAAAGTCCGACTTTTGCATCCGTTTTTCACGAAAAAAAACACATAAATAATAACGTAAATAAACAATAAAAATTATAGTCATCATGTCAAAGATTTGTGAAATCACTGGTAAAAAAGTTATCCGCGGTAACAATGTTTCCCACTCCCGCATCCACACCAAACGCACTTTTGCTCCCAACCTTCAGACCAAAAAGTTCTACATTCCCGAAGAGGATATGTGGATCACCCTCAAAGTGAGTGCCAAAGGTATGCGTATCATCAACAAGAAAGGCATCCTCGCCGCTCTTAACGATGCAGCCGCCCAGGGTCATCTCCAGTTCTAAGTTTTTGAAGACAATATAAGTCTAAATAAACAATTTTATCAATCCCTTAACAAGAAAGAGGTATTAAAAATGATCGTAGTTCCTATTAAAGAAGGTGAAAACATTGAGAGAGCTCTCAAGAAACTGAAAAGAAAATTTGAAAAAACTGGTGTCGTGAAAGAACTTCGCGAACGTCAAAAATTCACCAAACCTTCTGTCATCAACAGGGAACGCAGACAGAAAGCTATCTATGTCCAGCATCTGCGTCAGCAAGAACTTGACAAATAGTCTAAGTCCGCACGAATCAAAAAAAGAGGGTGTCTCAAAAAGACATCCTCTTTTTAATTGATCGTTGAGAGATGACAGTTGGAAATACGGCTTCTGTCAGCTCTCATCTGTCACCACTCAACTCTCATCTCAAAGATTATTTGTAACGTTCTTTGTATTTGTCAATCTGGACTTTCATCGAGTCCACACACTCGGCAACAGCCTCCTCAAAAGTGTTGGCCTGTTTGCTGTTGAAAAGAGTTTGGCCAGGCAGGTTCAGCGAAATCTCGGCAATCTTGTTGTTGTCGCTTTCGGGTTTGTCGACTTTCAAGATGACTTCACATTTGGTAGCATTGTCAATCAGGCGGTCCAATTTGGCGACCTTCTCGGCGACAAATTTTTCCAGTTTTTCATCTGCCTTGAATTTTACAGCATTGATGGTTGTGTTCATAATTACCTCCTTATTTTTTAATTGCCCGAGGATGGGCGTGTTTATATGTTTCTTTCAAATGTTCTCTGCTCACATGGGTATATATCTCTGTAGAGTTCAATGAACTGTGGCCTAACAGCTCTTTGATGGCATTGATATCGGCACCCTCGTTGAGCATGTGTGTGGCAAACGTGTGGCGGAACACGTGCGGGCTTGTGCGTTCGGCTCGTGAGATGGGCGACATGTATCTTTCCACTATCTTATACACCATGCCGTCGCTCACAGGTCTCCCCTTTTCGGTTATCAGCAGCCGATTGGTGGGTTCCACATTCGGGTGTTCGGCACATTTTTCTGCCAGCACACTCTCTCTTAACGCAAGATATCGAATAATATTTTGTGCCAACTCATTTTCTATAGGAATTATTCGCTCTTTGTTGCGTTTTCCCAGCACTTTTATGCTGAGGGCGGAGAGGTCGACGCTTGCCACGGTGAGCATAGCCAGCTCTGATCGGCGCATTCCCGTCTCGTACAACATCCTTAACACCAGCTTCTCCATCTCCCCTTGAAAAGTGTCGGGGAACTCCCCATAGATTTGCTCCACCTCGCTTTCGCGGAAGAATATCGGCAACCGTTTAGGTGCTTTGGGAGGGGTTATTTTCGACATGATGTCGCGATCATAATATTTCTGCTTGCGCAGATATTTGAACCATGCCCGCAACGCGGCAATCTGCTTGATAACGGTACCCGGAGCCTCGCCTGCCTCAATGAGGCTCATCTGCCATGCTCGCACCTCGCGAGCCTCCACCTCTTCCAGGTCGAAAATCTGCTGCGAGGCCAAAAAACGACCAAAGTTCTCCACCTCACCCACATAATAATGCAAGGTGGTAGGCGACAACCTACGTTCTGTGGCGACATAGTCGGCAAAATGCTGTATGGCCTCGGCTATTTTCATATCTGCAAAATTACACAAAAAAAACGAAAACAGAAGCGAAAACCAAAAAAATATTTTTCTCAACCTCAAGAATGCGACTATTCGAAGAAAAAATACACAAAAGGACAAATATATATAATAATATCCATTTTTATGCGTTATATTATTTTTGATGACTGTTGAAAGATGACAGATGAAAGTTCGGCTTTCGCCCATTATCATCCATCATTTCTCACCTTTCATCTCAACTAATAGATATTTTGTAATACAACTGCATGAAAGCATTAGCCTTACTACTCAGCTTGTCACTATTGGTCGTGACACATGAACTCGGACACTTGGGATTTGCCAAACTTTTCCATACCCGCGTTAACCGCTTCTACGTGTTTTTCAACTGGAAATTCTCACTCTTGAAAGCCCGTAAATTCAACGGCAAATGGCATTTCCTCTTCTTCAATTCCGAAACTCCCGAATCATGGAAAAACGAAAATCTCAGCCCCGAAGACCAGAATAACACCCTCTGGGGTCTCGGCTGGATCCCTCTGGGCGGCTATTGCGACATCGCCGGCATGATTGACGAAACCAAAGATGCCAACGACCTCGAAAGTACCCCCCAACCGTGGGAATACCGCACCAAACCCCGCTGGCAACGGCTCTGCATTATTGCAGGCGGTGTGTTGGTGAACTTTGTCTCGGCCTTGATTATCTACGCCTGCATGTTTGCCCATTGGGGCACCGACGAACTGCCTCTGCGCAACGCCAAGATGGGTTACGAATATCACCAGATTCTGCTCGATGAAGGCTTCCAAAACGGCGATATCATCTACGCCATCGACGGCGAGGAACAATACGACTTTGTCGATGCCACCCAAAAGCTTATCATCGGTATGCCCAAAGCAGTCACTGTGATGCGTAATGACAGCCTCATCACTTTCCCCATCAGCAAGGACATGCTCGCCCGCATCAACGAGGAACAGCCCAAACAGCTGATGTCTGTACGATTCCCCTTCGTGATTCAAGACTTTACCGCAGGCAGCATCGGCAAACGCGACGGCCTTATGGCAGGCGACAGCCTTGTGAGCGTCAATGGAGTTGCCACCCCCACCGCAGCCGAATTCAGCAACATCTTGCCGCAATATGCCGATAGCAACGTGCTTATCGGACTTTACCGCAACAACGTGTACACCGAAGTGCCTGTAAGCCTCTCCAGCGATGGCAAAATTGGCGCATTCTCCACCAACCCCTTCGAAATCTACGAAGTCAAACACATCGACTACACCGTTTTTGAGGCCATACCTGCCGGCATAAGCTACGGCTGGGAGACCCTGGTCAACTATGTTTCCTCGCTCAAAATACTTTTTACCAAGAACGGAGCCAAGAGCCTCGGCGGCTTCATCACCATGGGCAGCCTCTTCCCCGATGTGTGGGATTGGTACCGTTTCTGGAACATGACCGCCTTACTGGCCCTCATTCTGGCCTTTATGAACATCATCCCCATCCCAGGCCTCGACGGCGGCCACATCGTCATCACCCTTTGGGAGATGATTACCCGACGCCCCGCCAACGAGAAGGTGCTCAATGTCATTCAAAATATCGGTCTCGTGCTGCTGTTGCTGCTGCTTGTGGTAGCCAACGGCAACGACCTCATCCGACTTTTCCGCGGCTGGTTTTAATGAAGTAACTCAAAAACTTCAAACCCTCAAACCCCAATGAAACGCATTGACCGTCTTATACTCAAGTCCTTCCTCGGACCTCTCCTGCTCACATTCGCTATAGCGGTGTTTGTGCTACTGATGCAGTTTGTGTGGAAGTATATCGACGACCTTGTGGGCAAAGGGCTCGACTTCGGCATCATCGCCGAACTGATGCTCTACGCCTCCGCCACCTTCGTACCCATGGCCCTCCCCATCGCCGTGCTCTTCGCCTCCATCATGACCATGGGCAATTTTGGCGAAAAATACGAACTCATAGCCATGAAAGCCGGAGGCATATCCCTCAGCCGCATCATGATGCCTTTGGCCTTCATCGCCCTCCTGCTAACAGGCGTGGCATTCTACTTTTCCAACAATGTGCTCCCCGTGGCCATGTACAAATACCGCACCACCCTCTACGACGTGCAGCGCAAAAAACCCGCTGTAAGCATCCGCCCAAGCGAATACTACAACGAAATCGACGGCTACGTCATCCGTGTCAACAAAAAAGACCCCGACGGCCGCACTCTCCGCGATATCATCATCTACGACCACACCCACGGCATCTCTCAAACCAACATCATCGTGGCCGACCACGGCTACATGCAGTCCACCCCCGACGACCACTACCTCCTCTTCACCCTCTACGACGGCCACACCTACAGCCAGCCCTCAAACGGCGAAAACTACCTCTCGCGCCCACTCACCAACATCGGCTTTGAAGAACAGGTGCTCACCTTCGACATCTCCTCCTTCGCCTTCAGCAAAAGCGACGACGACTTCTTCAACGGAAGTGTCCAAATGATGAACGTGGCGCAACTCGACACCTCTGTGCACAAACTCGAAGCCCAACTCGGCGACCGCTACAGCGAATTCGAACACGCCATGTACGACAAAATGCGCGGCTACCAAGCCACCGCCTCTCCAAGCGATACTGCCACCTACACCAACATCCTCCAACTGGTTCGAGACACCCTCGACGCTACCCGTCAAAAATATCTCTCCCAAGCCCGAGCCTCCGCCTTCAACGCCCTCAGCGACGTGCAGATGTACAACTCCTTCATCAAATCCGACAAGGAATACATCAACCGCCACTACATCGAATGGATGCGCAAATTCACCCTCTCCGTAGCCTGCCTTCTCCTCTTCCTCATCGGAGCACCCTTCGGCTCCATTGTCCGCAAAGGCGGTCTTGGTATGCCACTCGTAGCCTCGGTAGGATTCTTCGTTATGTACTACGTCATCGGCATGATATGCGAGAAATCGGTCCGCGAAGGAGCCATGGGCCCCATAGGCATGTGGATATCCTCATTCGTATACCTCCCCATAGGCCTCCTGCTCACCTACACCGCCACCACCGACTCCAGCCTCTTCGACCTCTCGGCCTGGAAACGCTTCCTCAAAATCAAGGAACGCCGCAAATCCGATACCCCAAAGCCCCCTCTGCCTCTCGACCAACCCCAAGAATGATATTTTGCTCATGCGG